>CABZCR010000001.1 GCA_902524285.1 uncultured Pelagibacteraceae bacterium
TTTCTAAACATCCTGATGTTGATAGTGATAAAATAGGCATCATGGGGTGGAGTCTTGGCGGTAGTACAGCTTTTTATGCGGCCTGGCAACCTATTATTGATACTCTCACTCAGAATGGCGAAAAGTTTGCTGCGCATTTACCTATTTATCCTGGGACACTACTTAAGCCCGAGGATAATCGTTGGTCAGATGCTCCAATGCATGTTTTATTTGGAGAAGATGATGACTATACTCCTCTAAGTCTTTGTAAAAAAATGATTGATTATATGAAGCCAGTTCGTAGTGTAGAGCTTACAACTTATCCAAACGCTCACCATTCTTTTGACTCTATTGACCCTGTTGAATTTATTCCTTATGCCATTAGGCTGAAAGACATGTTTATTGATTTAAAGATGGATGGACGACAAATTTTTACTGATGAAAACAATAATACTTTTCATCTAGACTCACTTGAAGAAAGAATGCGTTTGTTAAAAGAAACACCTGATATTCTCGGAGCTCATGCAGGTGGAAATTGGGCAGCTCGTAAGCAATGTCACAAAGACACGGTTTCATTTTTTCAAAAACAATTTTTTTCATAAAAATTTATTGAGCGGTATTGACTCTTACCTCCACTAGTGCAATAATTAGAACAAAACAAGAACAAAATAGAATTTATCCAATGTTTTTAACATTTTATAAAGAAGCAGTAGAGTGCGGTTTTCCCTCTCCAGCGAGAGATTTTACAGAGGGGACAATTGACTTAAATGAGGAACTTATTCCACACCCAAATGCGACTTTCATAGTCCGAGCACGCGGTGACTCTATGATTGGTTCAGGTATTTATCCAGGAGATCTTCTCATTGTTGATCGGAGCATTAAGCCTCGAAATAACTCTATAATCATAGCAGTTTTAGATGGGGAACTGAGTGTTAAAATTTTAAAAATGGAAAATAAACAAGTTTGTTTGTCGTCATCTAACAAGAACTATGTTGATGTTCTAGTCTCTGAAGAAATGGATTTTACCATATGGGGAGTGTGCACAAACGTTGTTCATAGTTTAAGTCCAAAGAATAGATAATTAATGAGAGATAAAGTTTTTGCACTAATTGATTGTAATGCGTTTTATGTTTCATGCGAACGCGTTTTTAATCCAAAACTTAACAACAGACCAGTTGTAGCTTTATCAAATAATGATGGTTGTATAATATCACGTTCCAAAGAAGCAAAGGCTCTTGGAATAAAAATGGGTGTTCCACTTTTTAAGGTGAAAGATATTGTAGAAAAAGAAAAGGTGGTTGTATTTTCTTCAAACTACACATTGTATGCAGACATGTCGCGCCGAGTAATGAATATTATTTCAAGTTCTTCCCCTTATACAGAAATATATTCGATTGATGAAGCATTCGTAGAGTTGAGCAGTTTACCAATTGACTATGAGTCTTATGCCCACCAACTGAGACAAACTATCTTACAGCATACAGGAATTCCAGTCAGCATAGGCATTGCCTCAACAAAAACTCTTGCAAAGGCTGCAAACCATAAGGCTAAAAAAGATGATTCTTTGAACGGTGTATGTTCGCTTGTGAATTATAATAATATTGACCAGATACTTGAACTAACTGAAGTGGGTGATGTATGGGGAGTAGGAAGACGTTTATCAAAAAAATTAATTAACAATGGTATACATAATGCAAAACTACTAAAGAATTGCAGTGACTCATGGATAAGAAAAATGATGAGTGTGAATGGCTTGAAAACAATTACAGAGTTAAGAGGGATTTCTTGTATTCCTCTTGAAGAATACTCAATGACAAGAAAAAGCTGTTGTACCACAAGATCATTTGGAAAACTTCTGACAAATTTAGACGACATAGAGCAAGCTGTTACAACTTTTGCGCGAAGAGCTGCTGAACGTATACGCTCTGAAAGCCTTGCAGCGTCTTGTGTTTCGGTCTTTGTAAGAACTAATCCTTTTGACAAAAAAAGTGCTTATTATTCAAACGGGGCATCAAGAACGCTTTCTCATCCAACTCACGATAGCATAACAATTATTGAAACAGCTTTATTGCTTACAAAGAGAATTTTTAAAAATAACTACCAGTACAAAAAAGCAGGTGTGCTTCTTAGTGGTTTGTGTGATGAGTCAGAAATTCAAGAGACACTATTCGAAAAAAATTATAATCAAAATTCTAATCTTATGTCAGCAATCGATGCCATTAACTATCGTTACGGCCGGGACACACTTCAGATGGCATCAGAATGTAAAGTTGGCAATTGGAAACAAAAAAGAGAAAACTGTACAAGAAACTATACAACGCAGATTGATAGATTGCTCTTAGTTTAAATTTTTATTAAGGAAGTCAGTAAAAATATTATTCAGTTCATCAACAATAAAACTACCACCACCGTGACCACCTGTAAAAATAAAACTTTCAGCTCTTGGGATTAAGCTTAAAACCTGTTGAACAGTTTTCGGATCAATTTCATTATCATCACTTGCATAGGCTATATGAATAGGAATATCGGATTGTGAGAATTTTTTATAATCAGGAATAAAGTTTGTATTTGCAATATTGCGTATTGAAGAAAGCAGTGATTGTTCTGTTCCAGGTAGTGTAAGTTGAGCAATGTACCTGTCAATTAAATCTCTCTGTTCAGGATTATCTGTTACCCATTGTTCAGCTCTATTTTTTGAAAAAGGAATTCCAAATACTCTCAAAACAAAATTTCCTAAGACTGGAGTTTTTAACGCACTAAGTATTTTACTGTTACTGTTTACAAGAGGAACTTGTAAACCAATAGCAGATACTTGATTCGGATATTTGTTAGCGTAATTGATTGCAATAGGAGCTCCCATTGATGAACCATGTAAAATAGATTTCTTTATTTCTAAATAACCTAATAATTCGTTAAGTTGATCTAGATAAAATTCCATGTTGTATTCAGAAACAGGTCTGTCCGAGTAACCTCTTCCATACTGATCATAACAGATTACTCTATAGCCTTTTTGACTTAATCCCTCGCAGAATCCAACATATCCTTCTGAAGGCAAGGTTGCGCCATGAATAATAATTATTGCAGGATTATTTTTATTTCCATAATCCTTATAGGCTGTTAGCCCTTTAGAAAGATTGACATAATTATAGTCCGATTTCTCCTGATAAGATTTTAAATCCCCTTTTTCAAAGCTGCTAAATGCATAAATAATTGTGAGTACAACTATAATAAGTAGAAGTATAAAAAATGTGCTTGTAAATATGCTCTGGAAAATGGTCATTTTTATCAACTATAATAACTTAATTAATAAAATCAAAGTTGATCCGTATTGGCTGATTTGCTAGCATACAGGCCAATTAGAATGGGAGATTATTAATGAAAAAAACGATATTCAGTTTAATCGCAGGGGTGTTGGTCTTAGGACTGTTCTATGGTTGTGACAGACAGTCAGATCAGGCATCTACTGACGAAATAAAAATTGGAGTAATTCTTGGATTTACAGGTCCAATTGAGTCACTCACACCAACAATGGCCAGCTCAGCCGAACTCGCGATGAAAGAGGCAAGTGACTCTGGATTACTTTTAGGCGGAGCAACTGTAAGTTCTGTTCGTGCTGACTCAACATGTGTTGATGCTGGTGCGGCTACTTCAGCAGCCGAAAGACTAGTAACATCAGATAATGTTGCAGCAATAATGGGAGCGGATTGCTCCGGAGTTACAACTGCAATTGCAAATAATGTAGCAGTGCCTAATGGGGTAACAATGATTTCTCCATCAGCTACTTCACCGGCATTAACGGATATTGATGACAAAGGTTACTTCTTTAGAACTGCACCATCAGATGCAAGACAAGGGCAAGTATTAGCTCAAGTAGTTATGGATAGAGGTATCAACGAAGTTGCTGTTACTTATACTAATAATGACTACGGTAAAGGACTGTCCGATAGTTTTGTAAATGCATTTAAAGCGATGGGTGGATCTGTCACAACTGAAGTACCTCATGAAGATGGCAAAGGTGATTACTCAGCAGAAGTATCAACACTATCAGCTTCAGGCGCTTCAGAAGTTGCTGTTCTTGGTTACGTAGACCAAGGTGGTCGAGGAATCATTCAGAACTCAATGGAGACTGGAGCATTTTCAAGATTTATTCTTGCCGATGGAATGATAGGTGACAGTCTGATTGAAAATGTAGATGGTGATTTAACGGGAACTTTTGGAACTTTACCAGGATCTGAATCAGAAGGAGCAAACATGTTTAAATCAATTGCATCTTCAAACGGTATCCCAGGTGATGGACCATTTGAACCAGAATCTTATGATGCGGCTGCTTTAATATTGCTTGCAATACAAGCAGGTAATTCTGTAGATAGATCTTCAATCGCTCAAAATGTAATGGGAGTTGCAAATGCTCCTGGAACAGAAATTTTTCCAGGTGAATTAGGCAAGGCATTGCAAATTTTAAAAGATGGAGGCCAAGTTAACTATCAAGGTGCGACAAATGTTGAGTTCTCTGATGTTGGCGAAGCTTCTGGTTCTTATAAAGAGCTTGAAATAGGTAACGGTAAATTTAATACAGTTACAGTTCGTTAAGATCTTATCATTTTAATTAATAGGGGCCGATTTTGGCCCCTATTTTTTTTGGATTTTCTCAGGTATTACCCCTTTTGGCATAAACCTCAGCGCCAATAAAAGTAATAACCCCATTATAAATAATCTAAGATGTGCCGCGCTTCCCAGCAGATGCATTCTAAGAGGATTGTCGTATTCGAGTCCACTAGCCAACATGTTCATAAAACCAATGGACAATGGTTCCGCTTCAATCCATATGAACCAAATAAAAAATCCACCAAAAATTGATCCTAAGTTATTACCCGATCCACCAATTATAACCATTAACCAGATAATAAATGTAAATCTTAATGGACGATAAGACCCAGGTGTAAATTGACCATCTAAGGTAGTGAGCATTGCTCCTGCTATACCAATTATTGCTGAACCAATTATAAAAATTTGTAGATGTTGTGAAAAAATATTTTTACCCATTGCGCTAGCCGCTTCTTCGTTATCTCTAATGGCTCTTAACATTCTTCCCCATGGTGAATTTAAAGCAAGCTGACTTAGATAGAAGATTAACAAAAGAACAGAAAAAAATAATCCTGCATAACAGAGTTTTACAAATATTCCTGAACTATCAATTACAAGATCATTCAGCAAATCTTGTCTTGATGAAAGAGACTGCGTAGCTTCAAGTTTTGAAAAGTTTATTCTCTCTACTAGATTAAGGAACCAATCAGATTGCTGAAGTTCAATTTCATATGGAACAGGCCTATCCAAACCTGAAACATTTTTTACTCCTCGAGATAACCAATCTTCATGTTTAACTACTGCTATTACAATCTCTGAAATTCCAAGAGTTGCGATAGCTAAATAGTCTGACCGTAATCGGAGAGTAATTTTTCCTATTACCCATGCAACAAGTCCGGCGACTACTGCAGCAATCAGCCAAGAGAAAATAATTGGTAAACCCAAACCTCCAAGAAAACCTGTTTTAGCAGGATTAATCGACTCGATAATATCTATTGAAGGCCCATAAAAATTATTAATTCCAATTAAACCAAAAACAATTATTAAAATTATAAGGGTGTTTCTTATTTGTTTATTTTCAATATTTCTAAATACGAATAAGAGAGCAATAATTGATAAAACAAAAATTATTGCACTAATTACAATTCCGATTCCCGCTTTGTCCCATGCTTCGTAAATTGGATCGTGTGAAACCAATACTGCTGTTAAACCTCCAAGCGCAGTAAAACCCATTACTCCTGCATTAAACAAACCTCCATACCCCCATTGCAAATTGACTCCGATCGCCATGATTGAAGAAATAATACAAAGATTAATAACACTAAGAGACACAGACCATGACTGAGTAAAGCCCACAATTGCAAGTAAAATCGCCATTATGGTGAAAGCAATTGGAGCTCTTAATTCATCTTTCATATTATTTTACCTCTTACAATTCCTGTTGGTCTGACGATCAGCACAATCACTAAAATAATGAAAGAAATGGCAAACTTATAATCTGTTGAGAGAACTTGCATCAATCCTGAAGGCTCTAAACTTTCTGGAAGAAGATACACAAAGAATTTCTTGTAAGCATAGGTTAATGTAATTTCAGAAAACGCAATAATATAGCCCCCAATTACTGCCCCTATTGGTGATCCGATTCCACCTACAATTGCAGCTGCAAACATCGGTAATAGTAAATTAAAATATGTAAATGGTTTGAAGCTCTTATCTAGCCCATAGAGAACCCCAGCAGTAGTAATCAAGATTGAAGATATAATCCACGTAACAATCACTATTTTTTCAGGATTAATTCCTGATAATAGTGCCAGGTCTTCATTATTTGAGTACGCTCTCATTGATTTGCCTAGTTTAGTCTTCTGTAAGAAATAGAATAAGCTTATCATTGCAACTAGAGCTATAATGACTGTGATTAATTGAGTCGATTTGATTGTTAATCCTTCTTCTAATCCAAAGTAATTTTTAAAATCCAGTGCATGTACTATATATTTTTCACCATCAAAAAACTTTCTATCATTTGGTCCTATAATAAATCTGACTACTGCCTGCAAAATAAACATAACTCCAACGGAAACAATCATGAGCACTATAGGTTGACTTTTTTGTTTACGATAAAAACTGTAAACTGATCGATCAATTAAAAGACAAAACAAAGCTGTTACTATAATAGCAAAAGGTAGGGTAAGTAATGCGGTAGGAAGAATTCCAGCATTTATTCCTGCGCTCTGAAATAACCATGTAAATAAAATTGTTGCCATCGTTCCAAATGACATCCAATCAGCTTGAGCAAAATTTGAAAATCTTAATACACCATAAATAATTGTTAAACTTAATGTAGCCAATGCTAGTTGACTTCCATATGACAAAGCTGGGACAATTACAAAATTTGCCAACAGAACCATTGCATTAATAAATTCAAAATTTTCCAATTTACCCTCCTAAAAAACTCTTTCTTACTTCTTGATTATTTAATAGCACTTGTCCTTCGCCACTAAATTTGTTCTCTCCTCCGACCAGAACATAACCAAAATCTGCAATATTTAATGCTTGTTTGGCATTTTGCTCGACGATCACAATTGCAACTCCTGAGTTCTTAATAGTTATAATTCTCTCAAAAATTTCCTTCATAACTATTGGTGAAACACCCGCTGTTGGCTCATCGAGCATGAGAACCTTAGGTCTTGTCATTAATGCTCGACTAACTGCAACTTGTTGTCTTTGCCCACCAGATAATTCACCTGCAAGCTGATTTCTCTTATCTTTCATAGCTGGAAATAAGTTATAAATTTCCTCAATTGTTTCCTTAACATTATCTTCTCTAAGAAAAGCACCCATTTCTAAATTTTCTTCAACTGTAAGCTCGCTAAAAATGTTCATTGTCTGTGGTACAAAAGCGATACCAGCCGCAACTCGATCTTGAGGTGTTAATTTTGAAATATCTGAGCCATCTAATATCAAACTACCTTCTTTTAGAGAAATCATGCCAAGCATTGCTTTCATGGCAGTTGACTTACCTGCACCATTTGGGCCTACGATTACAACTATTTGATTTCTATCTACTTCAATATCACAACCATGAATAATGTCTTCACTACCGTATCCGCCTGTCATATTTGTGCAACTTAAGAACTTAGTCATTGATTATCATCTCTACCCAAATAGGCTTCTATTACTTTTTCATTTTTTTTTATTTCTTCAATATTGCCTTCTACGAGAACAGACCCTTCAGTCATTACAATTACCTTATCACAGAGTTGACTTAAAAAATTCATATCATGCTCAATCATAAAAAACGTATAATTTTTTTCAGTATTTAATTTTTTAATTGTATCTGCAATATCATTTAATAAAGTTCTATTAACACCTGCACCAACTTCATCCAATAACACTATCTTTGCATCAACCATCATAGTGCGGCCAAGCTCTAGTAATTTTTTTTGTCCACCCGATAAATTACCTGCTAATTCAAAAGTTAGATGATCTAGTTTAAGAAAATTTATAACCTCAATTGCTTTCTCTCTAATAATTGTTTCTTCTTCTTCAATAATTTTTCTTTTAAACCATGTATTAAGTATTCTTTCACCTGATTGAGATCCTGGAACAACCATTAAATTCTCAAGCACAGTCATGTTTGAGAATTCATGTGCTAATTGAAAAGTTCTTAATATTCCTTCATCAAATAGCTCATGTGATTGAAGTCCTGTAATATTTTTACTATCCAAAAATACAGTTCCATTTGTTGGTGCAATATTACCCGCTATGATATTAAAAAGAGTAGTTTTGCCAGCTCCATTTGGGCCAATTAAGCCAGTAATTTTTCCTTTTTCAACTTCCATAGTCGCATTATTTACTGCCTTAATGCCCCCAAAATTTACTGATAATTGGTTAATGCTTAACATTTAAAACTATTAAATTTCCTTTACTTAATTCTTTTATACTTACTTTGAAGACACATGATTAAGATAAAGTGCAAATAGTATCATAGCGAGTGAAACTAGTACATTCACCCTGATAATTTCATTAAGAAATAAAACTCCAGAAAAATAGGCAATGAGAGGTATCATAAAATTGATTAAAGATAAAAATACTGGACCTTGAAGTTCAATAATTTTAAAAAACAATAAGTTTGCAATTGCTGTGGCAAATAATCCCTGAATTATGATGGCTGTTATTGATGGGCTGGTGAAACTTTCAAGCCAAAATGGTTCATAAAAAAAAGCAAAAGGGCTTATAATTATTGTACTCGCAATAGTTGTGCCAGTTGCTAAAGAAATAAAATTTATTTTTGGGACTAATTTTGAAACAATAGAATTTACTCCGTAGCATAGTGCAGCAAGTAAAACAAAAACTTGGCTGAAAAATTCAATTCTGTTATTCCCACCTAATTTAGAAAGATTCTCAAAACCAAAAAGTACAACCAGACCCAGTGCTGCTAAAATAAAACTAAGTACTTTAATTAAATTTATATTTTGATCTTTTAAAATTAATGCTGACAAAGCAAGAGTAATTAGTGGCATTGGGCTCATTAAAACTCCAGCAATCCCAGCATCAATAATTCTCTCTGCATCTGATATTAAATAAAAGGGTATTGCTGAGCCTAATGCCCCAATAGATACGTAAAATACAAGATATGTTCGAGTAAGAATAATTCTATTTCCAGTTAATCTCATGCAAATGTATAAAATTACGGAAGCCATTAATTGACGACAAAATACATTGGTTATCGGGCCAACATCTGTAACAGCAATTTTTATAAATAAAAAATTTACTCCCCATATAATGGCAAGTGAAAAGAGCAGTATGTAACTAACAATACTTGGTTGATTTATTTGTTTCATTTAATGTTTGAGAAAGGTATTATTTTAAACTTTCAAAGTAAATGAATAAAAAAATGAGATTATTTGCTCTTTTAATTTTTAGTTTTTTAGTTCTTCACGGTTGCGCTAGTAAACCTCCATCTCAACAAGAAAACATTTGCTCTATTTTTGAGCAAAAATCCTCATGGTATAGATTAGTAAATAAATCATTCGAAAAATGGGGAGCACCTATACATGTTCAAATGTCAATTCTCAGACAAGAATCTGCTTTTCAAAATAGGGTTAAACCTGAGAGAACTAAATTATTAGGTGTTATTCCTTGGTCAAGAAAATCAAGCGCGTTTGGATATACGCAGGCAATCGATGCAACTTGGGATTGGTACCGTGATGAAAACAATAAACCCCTTGCATCAAGGGTTAATTTTGCTGACGCAATTGATTTTACAGGATGGTATATAAATAAATCTTATCAAATTAATGGCATCAATAAAGGCGATGCATACAATCAGTATTTAGCATATCATGAGGGTCACGGTGGTTTTAAAAAGAAATCATACCAAAGTCAAAGTTGGCTGATTGACGTTGCAAAAAAAGTTAAAATTCGTTCAGATAAGTATGAAAATCAATTAGATAATTGTGAACATAAATTTCAAAAGAAATTTCTAGGAATATTTTAATGATTAAGAATTCAAATATTATAGCGTTAACGATGGGTGATCCATCTGGAGTTGGTACTGAAATTGCGATCAGGGCAAAAATAAAAAAAATAAAAAAACCAGATTTTTTTATTATTCATGATATAGATTTTGTAAAAAAAATCTTAAAAAAAATGAAATCAAAATTAAAAGTTATAGAAATAAGTAGTCCATCAGAAGTTAAAAAATTACCTAATAATTATTTAGCAGTCTTGCCAATAAAAATTAGTAAAAATACGCAGTTAGGAAAAAAAAATTTATCTAATGTTAAATCCATTTTAGCATCAATTGATCTTGCAGTTAAACTCGCAAAAAGTGGAGAAGTTGCAGCAATTGTAACTAATCCAATTAACAAAGATGTAATAGGAAAAAAAGTTAAAAATTTTAAAGGTCATACGGAGTACCTTGCAAAAAAGGATAGAACAAATGATCAATTAATGATGATGATGAATAAAAATTTGAAAACTATTCCTCTAACAACTCATATTGCAATTAATAAAGTTTCTAACAAGATAAATAAAAAAAATATAATTAAAGCCATCATTAATGCAGATGTAAGTTTAAGAAAAGATTTTAAAATCAAAAAACCTCGAATAGCTGTTTCAGCTTTAAACCCACATGCAGGTGAAGGTGGACTTATTGGCGACGATGAAAAAGTAAAAATTTTACCGGCTATTAATTATTGTAAAAAAAGGAAAATATCTGTTGAGGGACCCTTGCCTGCTGACTCAGCATTTATAAAAAATAATCTAAATAAATATGATATTTATATTTGTATGTTTCATGATCAAGCTTTGATACCAGTCAAGATGATAAGTTTTGACGAGACAGTCAACTATACCGCTGGACTATCATTTGTAAGAACAAGCCCAGACCATGGAACCGGTCTTGATATTGCAAAGAAATTTATTGCATCACCCAATAGCTTGATAGCAGCTTTGAAGTCGGCATCAAAAATTGCTCAAGCTAGAAGAAAATGACCTTATCACTTTATTCTGCATTGTTTATTTTTGCGACCATTATGGTTATAACGCCTGGCCCCGCAAATTTATTACTAATGAGCGCTGGAGCCCAACATGGATTTTTCAAGTCAGTACCTTTTGTAATAGGCGTTACCTGTGGGAAATTGTTTTTAACAATTGGTTTAGGAATTGGATTTTTAACTCTTTTGAACTCAAACCCGATATTGGTGAGCATTATGAAAGTAATTGGCACAGCTTACATATCCTGGCTTTCATGGAAAATACTTTTTTTGAATTTTCAATCAACTGGAGGTGAACAAAATGAAAGGGCACCTAATTTTTTAAATGGTTTACTGGTTCACCCGTTAAATCCTAAAGGTTGGGCGATGGTAATCGCTGCTTATACACAATTCACTTCCTTTGGGAATACATACACTTCTTCAAGTTGGGTATTGGAAGTCATTATTGTTGCAGGGACATTTTTTTTCATTCAGTCAATTTCTCATTCTATGTGGTGTTGGTCCGGAAGCTTAATATTTAACTTTTTAAGTAATAAAAATGTAATAAGACAAGCTGCAGTGATTATTCTTGCTTTACTTACGATTGGGACAGTAGTTTACAGTAATTTTTTTATTTAATTTTACTGAGACTATTTTTTTCGACAGACTCGCTAAAACTTGCAAATAATTTTTTTGAAAAGTCATCTGTAGTTGCTGAATACTCTGGATGCCATTGAACTCCATAAAAGTAACCGCTGTAATTTGATAAACTGATAGCTTCAACTGTTTCGTCTTTAGCGACACCTTCAATAACCAGATTATTTGCTATTTTATCGATTCCTTGAGTATGAAGTGAATTTACCTCTATAGTTGGTGTACCGGCCAACTTTTCAAATTTTCCATTTTCAGTTAAATAAACTTCATGCTGTTTTGAAAATTGTACTTCTGGATCATCAGATTCTGGGCACCTGTGATCCATTCTTCCTGGTACATCATGAATATCTGCGTGAAGAGAGCCCCCCATTGCAACGTTAACTTCTTGAAAGCCTCTACAAATAGCTAACATAGGAATTTCATTTTTAAATATGAAATCAATCATAGGGAGAACAGTTTTATCTCGATCGATGTCTAATGGTTCAACTATTTTGTCTTTATTATAAAATTCAGGATAAACGTTTGAGAGACTGCCTGTTAGCATTACCCCATCAAATTTTCTCAGAGTGTTTCTGTAGTCAATTGTTGAGCCAAGGGCTGGTAAAATGACAGGTATACAGCTAGTAGCTTCAGCCACAGCTTTTATATAGTTCGTTCCTGACGCATGATATGTCCGATGCAATTCTGCTTTTTCAATTACGTCGGCAAATACAGCGATTAGTGGCTTATTTTGAGTATCCATAAAAAAATTAGTTTACTAATATCAGGATAATATCATATAACAACTTTAATGGTTATAAATATTCAAGATAAACAATCACAACATAAGGCAATGTCTGCGTGGGATGACATCCTAGTCATCGACGATCAACTTTCAAGTGAAGAGAAAATTTTAAAGTCATCAGTGAGATCTTATTGCCAGGAAAAACTTTTACCTAGGATCATAGATGACAACAGAAATGAAAATTTTAGTAGAGAGATTTTCAATGAAATGGGTGAGCTTGGAATTCTAGGCTCTTATTTACATGGATATGGATGTGCGGGCACGAATTATGTCTCTTACGGGCTTATTGCTCGGGAAATTGAAAACATTGATAGTGCATACCGATCTATCATGTCGGTTCAAACAAGCCTAGTTATGTTTCCTATTTATCAATTTGGTACTGAAGCGCAAAAAGAAGAATATTTACCAAGACTTGCAAAGGGTGAAATCATTGGAAGCTTCGGTCTGACAGAGCCTGATGCAGGTAGTGATCCTGGCGCAATGAAAACCAAAGCGATAAAAGTCAAAGGGGGTTACGAATTGACTGGTACCAAGACATGGATCAGTAATGCACCCTATGCAGATGTAATTATTGTTTGGGCCAAGGATGAAGATAATGTAATCAGAGGATTCATTGTTGACAGAGAGTCCAAAGGCCTATCAACACCTAAAATTGAAGGTAAATTATCTTTACGCGCTTCAGCAACGGGGCAAGTTGTTATGGAAAATGTTTTTTGTTCGGAAGATAAAGTTTTACCAAAAGCATCTGGTTTGGGCGGACCATTCCAATGCTTAAATAGCGCAAGATACGGTATTTCATGGGGCGCTCTAGGAGCAGCAGAGTTTTGTTTTGCAACAGCTAGACAATACGCATTGGACAGAATGATGTTTGGAAAACCTATTGCTGGCACTCAGCTTGTTCAGTCTAAATTAGTTGATATGCAAACAGAAATTGCTTTAGGTCTACAGGCTGCACTAAGAGTTGGGCGTCTGATGGACGAAGATCAGTCAGATAGCAACATGGTAAGCCTCATTAAAAGAAATAATGTTGGAAAAAGTTTAGATATTTGCAGGAGTGCGAGAGATATTCTTGGTGGTAATGGTATTTCAGATGAGTATCATGTAATGAGACACATGGTAAACTTGGAAACCGTAAAGACATATGAAGGTACACACGATGTGCATACTTTAATTATGGGAAGAAACTTAACAGGCATACAGGCTTTTAAATAATTATGGCTTATCTAAATCGTACAACAAAGCAATGGCAGGAAATTGATACAGCTCATCATCTGCATCCTTTTACTGATTACAAGTCGCTTGCAAAAGAAGGCAGTATCATCGTTACAAAAGCAGATGGTGTTCACCTTACTACATCAGATGATAAACAGTTACTTGATGCAATGTCTGGCTTGTGGTGTGTAAATGTAGGTTATGGAAGAAAGAGTCTTGCAGATGTTGCCTATAAGCAAATGCAAGAACTACCTTATTATAATTCTTTTTTTAAAACAGCGACACCGCCATCAATTGAACTTGCTAAAGAGTTAGCTGAAATTAGTCCACACGATTTAAATCATGCATTCTTTTCTTCAAGTGGCTCTGAAGCCAACGATACTGTTGTAAGAATGGTAAGGAGATATTGGGATTTAAAAGGCAAGCCAAATAAAAAAACATTTATTAGCAGAGAATATGCTTATCACGGAAGTACGATGACTGGAATGAGTTTGGGCGGCATGACAGCGATGCATGCTCAAGGGGATATGATGCCTGGTTTTGAACATGTATTGCCTCCTTATTGGTACAAGTATGGAAGCGATATGTCTCATGATGACTTTGGTATTCATGCAGCTAATAAAATTGAAGAAAAAATAAATGAAATTGGCCCAGATAATATTGCAGCGTTTATAGGAGAACCAATTCAAGGAGCTGGAGGAGTTATTATTCCGCCTGATACCTATTGGCCAAGAGTTCAAGAAATTTGTAAAAAATATGACATTCTTCTTGTTGTTGATGAAGTCATTTGTGGATTTGGTAGAACTGGAAATTGGTTTGGATCAGATACTTATAATATTAAACCTGACATTATCACTATGGCCAAAGGGATTACCTCAGGATATATCCCACTGTCTGGAATTATGATTTGCGACAGAGTTTGTGAAACTTTAATCAATGAAGGTGGTGAATTCTACCACGGTTATACTTATTCTGGTCACCCAGTAGCTTGTGCTGTGAGCCTTGAAAATCTTAAAATTATCAAAGAAGAAAACCTGATAGAACAATCACGAAATGTTTCAGTTTATCTGGAGCAGCAAATGCGCGAAATTGAAAAGCATCCTTTAGTTGGTGAAGTAAGAATGAAGAGCTTTATAGGAGCTGTGGAATTAGTGAAAGATAAAGAAACTAAAGAAATGTTTGAAGACACTGGCACAGTTGGAACGATTTGCAGAGACTATTGTATTGAAAACGGTTTAGTAATGCGGGCTGTAAGAGATGGCATGATCTTCTGCCCACCTCTTATATTCAATAATAACCACGTAAATGAACTTTGTGAAAAGCTAAAAACTGCGCTGGACCAAACACTCGATCATATTTCAAAATAAAACTTACTTAATCTGCAGATAGTAATCGTAGTATTCGGTATCTCGTTGATAATTTAATGACTCATATAGACTTTGAGCATTTTTATTTGCTATAGCAGTTGACAACTCAACACTCGTTACACCTTTTTCTTCAGCAAAACTTTTTGCAGCGTTCATCAGCATACGGCCAATACCTTTATTTCTGTATTCAGATCTGACATATAAATCGTAGAGTATTATTTTTTTACTTAACTCCAGTGAGTCAAAAGTTGTATACAACTGGGTCATGCCCATACACTCTTTTTCATTTTCAATATAAAATATTTGCGCCTCATTATTACTAAGGCGTTCCTTAATATAGCTTTTACAGGCTTCTACATTTGACTCTTTTTTATAAAACTGACGATATAAATCAAAGACCTCTCCAATTTTTTCAAAATCATCTGGCTGAGCAACTTTTATTTGTAAATTATCTGACATATACTTTATCTCCAAATCGTTCGATATATTGATATCACTAAGAAAATAAAAGTAAAAGATGTAACAGTATAGATAAAGCCCATTGGTCCAACTGCATCCATGACTCTTCCTCCAATTAAAGGACCAATAAGCGAGCCAACCTCAAAGACCATCACAAGAATTGCTGTAGCACCTGCAACTTGAGATGCGCTATATCTCTCACCAAGCATAGTGAGTGAAATTGCAAAAAGTCCACTAGCAGCGCCACCCCATATAAAACAGCTCGCTGCCATTACATAAAAATTATCTAGATAGATAGCGAATAGAATTGGACAAAAGAACGTAATTAAAACTGCTATATTCAATAGCAGTCTTTTATTAAATTTGTCCAGCAATACGCCAATCAAGGGTTGGCACATCACACCTCCTACAAGAGTAATAGTTACATATTGTAATGCAATCTCTTGAGTAAATTGGTTCTTAATCATGAAAATGGGAAAGAAAGATACAAACATTACATCATCTAAACCGCATAGAATAGCTGCGCCAAAAATAGTTGGAGCTGCAATGATAGCTGCAAATACTGGAAGAGACTTTTTATCAGGTAATTTTGGGTCTTCAATCTCAAGCATAATAAGTGGTAAAATGGCGATAAAAGAAAGAGAAGAAATAACAATAAAAGGTAACCAGCCTTCAATTCCGGTTAGGGACAATACCATCGGGCCACTTGCAAAACCGATTACAAATACTGTGTTATAAATCGTTACTATTTTACCGCGATTTGTATCATCAGCCATTGACAGCATCCATGTGTCAAATGCGTTCCAAGCAAGTGCTCCAGCAAAACCAATTATGAATCTGATAACAAACCAAGCTGTCAAACTATCAAAAATTGGAAAAGTAAAATAAAGAATTATTGTAAATATTTGAGCAATGATAATTGATTTCGCTAAACCTATCTTGTGAATAATTATTGGTGTTATTCTTACAAATAATATTACAGCAAGAGGTTGCGCTACGACATTGAGGCCAATTTCAGTATTGCTATATCCTCGTGCTTCTAAAATAAGTGCAAGTAGAGGAATTAAAGTACCAAGCTTAATACCAATAATTAATGCGCAAAGAAATAGGACAATATATGTTTTGTAATTTGTACCTAAAAGATTCTGAACTGTTGTGTTCATGCAAACCTATCTTCATTGACATAGATACTTTTAAAATATTTAAGCACTAAATTTTTACAAAATTCATTTGTGTATATTTTTGGATCAAACAATATTCGCTGCCATAAACCATCAACCATGGAATGATAGGTTTCACTTATTTCCTTTGGAGTAAATTCCTTTTGATTGGCAATATTATTAATTTCACTTACTAACTTTTCCATTTGTTGAGAATAAATTTCATCTTGTCTTTGACAAATCGCTAAATAAGAAGGTCTAAATTTCACTTCACTATAAAACGCAATCCATACTGAAATTTTATTTCTGTTGGCAATTTTTGAGCTGAAATCATTTTGAATTATACGTATTATTCTATCAATTGGATCTATGTTCTTTTCCTCAAAAATCTTTTGCCATGACTTTTTGTATTCATCAGATAAATACTGCAGCGAACTTATTAATAAATTATCTTTCGAATTAAATCTAAAGTTTGCGTAACCTTGAGATACTTTAGCTCTTTTTGCTACATGAGCAATCGTAGTATCCGCTAGGCCTCTTTTTGCAATTGTTTCTATCGTAGCGTCAATCAACTTTTGATGATTAACAGAAATCTCAGTTTCACTGGCCTGTTCTGAAGATTTTTTATTAACTAAAGCCTTCATCATATTGAATAAACAATACACAAAGATAACTATTAAAGATAGTTTTGTATTGAATAATCATTCAATTTTTATTATCATGATTCCTAAATATTCTTTATTTTATGGCAAAAAATACACATGATGTAATCGTAATTGGTGCGGGTCATAATGGTTTGACCGCTGCTAGTTATATGGCGAAGGCAGGACTAGACGTTGTAGTTCTAGAAAAAAATGAATGGATTGGAGGTGCTGCTGTTAGTCGCGAGCTCTATCCTGGATGGAAATATTCTAACTGTTCATATGTTTGCAGTTTACTGAGACCAGAGATCATGCGTGATCTAGAGCTCTACAAATATGGTTTACAAATTATTCCTTACGAAGGTAGCGCAACAATGATGAGAAATGGCGACTATTATGCCCATTATCATGATCATGATATGACGATCAATTCTATCAGAAGACATTCCCACAAAGATGCAGAGGCCTATGAAAGGTACAGTCGTGATGTCTTGAGGCAATGCAAAATTATCAAACCGCTATTAAAAATGACACCACCGGATTTAACTTCCTTTAAACCAAAAGATTTATTTGGCGCCCTGGAGTTTGCAAAACATTTTGCAGCAAAAGACGAGTTAGGTGGACTTGGTGAAAAAGAAATTTATGACACTATTCGATTTTATACAATGAGCATCAGAGACTATTTAGATGAATATTTTGAAAGTGATATTACAAAAGCGCACTTAGCTGGAAGTGCAATTATCGGAACTGCTCTTGGTCCTTGCTCACCTGGCTCTGCTTACGTATTACTGCACCATTATATGGGAGAAGTAGATGGTTCAGTTGGAGCGTGGGGGTATTCAAGAGGAGGTATGGGCTCTATTACAAAAGCAATGACAGGCTGCCTCAAGGCTCACGGCGGTGAAGTAAAACCAGATAATGAAGTCGTTAATGTCATTACTAAAAATGGTCGTGCGATTGGAGTTGCTACCAAAAAAGGTGATGAATATTACGCAAAAAAAATTGTATCTAACTTAGATGTTAAAAGAACATTCTTAAAAATTACTGAAGAAAGCTCTTTACCTGGTGAATTTGTTGAAAGAGTTAAAAACTTTAAAATTAGAGGCTCATCGGGAAAACTTAATATTGCCCTAGACGGCCTTCCTGAATTCCCATGTATTCCAGAAGGTGATCCAGGTGGTGGAGGTGATATGCACTTCACAGAAACTATTGAAGAAATGGAAGGAGCCTATGATGATTGGAAACGAGGTGAATGGTCAAGAAATCCTTATGTAGATATGTGTATTCCTTCTAAAAGCGACCCAACAATGGTAGCTCCGGGAAAGCATTATATGTCTGTCTTTATTCAATATGTTCCATTCAATCTTGCAAACGGCGGATGGAATGAAGAAAGAAAGCAAGAGTTTGGAAGACATATTGTTGATTGTATTGCTGAGTTTTCTCCTAATTTTAAAGATTTAATTAACCACTACGAAGTTCGTACTCCATTAGAATTAGACAATGAAGTAGGATTGACAGAAGGAAACATCTTTCAAGGCGAATTAACAATGGATCAACTTATGTTTAATAGACCTGTGCCTGGATATGCACAGTACAGAACACCACTTAAAAATATGTATATGTGCAGTTCATCAACTCATCCAGGTGGTGGAGTTATGGGTGCACCAGGAGCGAATGCTGCAAGGGAGGTTCTAATTGATATGAATATCCCTCAAACAGGTAATTATTATTAATGTCAGATAATTATGACGTAATAGTTATTGGCGCAGGCCATAATGGTCTCGTTTGCGCTAATATTCTCGCAAAAAAAAACCGTAAAGTTCTGATTTGTGAGGCACGTGAGAATTGTGGGGGACTTGTTGAAGAGAGTATAACTAACTTCGTTCCTCAGATACCGCTGAGCGTATCAAGCTCTCTTGGTGGACTGCCAGTAAAGTATAAAGCAAAGTCTACGATTGCACTGTCAGAGTCTGGTCAACATATTCGCTTAGTTGGAAACCAACATATTGACCATAAAGTTATTTCTGGTTTCTCTTCGAAGGATGCAGACAGATATGTAGAATTTCATGATAAAATGTCGTCCTTTTCAAAGGCTTTAGGTTCTTTCATGATGGCTTCACCACCAAGGATCATGAATAATACTTTCTCTGATTATTTTAAATTATTCAAACTAGGCATGAATGTTCGAATGCTTGGAAAGAAAAAATTTAATGAGTTTGCAAGAATGATAGGGCTTAATATTGCAGACGAATTGGAAGACAATTTTGAAAATACTCTTTTGCAAGGCCTAATCGCCCATGACGCGGTGCTTGGCTCTAACTTGGGCCCAAGATCACCCGGCTCACTGATTAATCTACTTTATCGTATGGCCACACATGACAACTCAATCTTTGGGGGAATATATGAAATTGATGGTGGCAGTAAAGCTTTTGTAGATACTTTGCTAGATATCAGTAATAAAAATAAAGTTGAAATTAAAACTTCTTCATCGGTTAAAAGATGCATTACAGAAAATGATAAAGCAATAGGAGTTGAACTTCACAGCGGTGAAAAAATTTATGCAAAAAAAATTATTTCTAATGCAGATCCAAGATCGACTTATTTTAGTCTTTTAGGAACTGAGAATTTAGACACTGATGTGAAAAGAAGAATCAAACATCATCGATCAAAAGGAAAAGTTGCAAAATTATCATTAAGTCTTAATAAACAACCTGAATTTATTAACTGCGATAAAAATGATTTAGTGAGTAGAATGGTAATTGCTCCTTCAATTGATTATATAGAAGAGGCATTTAATCCAAGTAAGTTTGATAAACTTTCTATGGAACCTATTTTAGAAATGAAACTAAAAAATTCTGACCAGAGTAATCCTGTATTAGATATTCAAGTTCAATATGCTTCCTACGGTGCGCAGGAGGGTTGGGATAAAATTAAAGATAATTACGTAGATGCCGTTATAAAATTAATAGGGAAATATGCACCTGATATTCAAAGCTGTATAGAGACTAAAACAATTGTTACTCCCGACGATATAGAGAAAAATTTTTATGTCTCAGGCGGACATTGGCATCATGGAGAAATTCAAATTGATCAGCTTTTTATGCTAAGACCAATTCCTGGGGCATCACAATATAGAACCCATCTTGACGGACTATATATGTGTGGTGCAGGTACTCATCCGGGTGGAGGTTTAACTGGAATTCCAGGAAAAAATGCAGCTCAAGCTATCTTGGAGGATGCATAAATATGAATAGAGATTTAAGATTTACAGCGCTTAAAAAAACCCCTTTTCACTCTAGAACAAGCTTAGCTTCAAGAACAAATAAATATTATAACTGGAACGGTTTTACCGTACCTACAGAATACTCAACAACTGAGTTAGAATATACTGCTGCTAGAAATGGCACCTCAGTTATGGACCTCACACCTATGTGCAAATATATGATCAATGGCAGTAATGCTAATAAATTTGTTGATTATCTTGTAACAAGAGATTTATCACAGATGGAAGACAATACAGTAGCATACATAATTTGGTGTAATGAAGATGGTAAAGTAATGGACGATGGCACCATATTTAAATTTTCGAATACAAAATTTATGCTTTGCTGTGCAGTAAAGATCTATAATTGGCTACATGACTCTGCTGAAGGTTTTGATGTTTCTTTTGAGGATGCAACAGACACAACGGCTGCATTAGCAATCCAAGGACCTACTTCTTGTTCAACACTAAAAAACTACGGAGCAGAGGACCTTGAATTATTAAAACCATTTGGAATGAAACAATATAATATTAATGGATATGATGTTTTGATCTCACGAACAGGCTTCACAGGTGATTTAGGATATGAATTATGGACTGATCCAGCTAATGCAGAAAACATGTGGGATAGTATCATGGAAGCTGGAAAAGAATTAAAGATTAGACCTTTTGGCATGCATGCTCTTGAGATGACAAGGATTGAAGCTGGCTTTATTCAAACCAATACTGATTTTATGGCAGCTGAAGGTTCCTTAAGACCAGTGAGAATGCGTTCACCGTATGAAATTGGAATGGGTTGGCTTGTTCATCTCAATAAAGAAAGTTACTTTGTCGGTAAACGCGCTTTAAAGAAAGAAAAAGAGACAGGTAATTCTGAAAGATGTTTAGTTGGACTGGACATAGATGGCGATAAGCCCGCAGTAGGCTCTGTGATTTATAATGAAAAAAAAGAAGATATAGGCATTGTTACGGCAGCAATGTGGTCACCTACTATGAAAAGAAACGTTGCGCTTGCGTCTCTAAAGCGTCCATATGGAATTAAGATTAAAGAAAATATTTTTGCAGAAATTTATCACCCAGAGGAATTGGAATATAAAAAAATATGGGCAAAGTGTAAGGTTGTAAAAAGACAATTTTTTAGCCCTGAAAGACGTAATAAAGTACCTGCAGACCTTTATGAATAGCCAAAAATAGGCTGTTTTTTTAAAATTCAATTATTGAACAGCTGTTCAATATAGGCTATACTTCAATATGCCCAAATCAACTCCGATTCCTGACAAAAAAGATCTTCTTAATACTCTCGATGATAGAATTCTATACCCATGGCAGTATCTTGAGTATCGCGGTGAGGACAGCAGGACATTCATTGATAAGTCAAAAGGAATTTATCTTTACGATCAAACAGGAAGACAGCTTATTGATGGTCCTGGAGGAATGTGGAATGTTAACGTAGGACATGGCGTAAAAGAAATTGCTGATGCCGTTTATAATCAGATTACAAAAATGCCCTACGCCAGTCCATTCACGGAGTCCACTGAGATTGCATATAACTATGCTTCACGACTTGTTAAATATGCGCCCGGTGATCTTAAAAGAGTATTTTTCACGTCAGGAGGATCTTCAGCAGTAGACTCTGCATTAAGATTTGTAATGTTTTATAATAATGTTCGTGGGTTAAGAGATAAGAAACAAATTATCTCACGTCATGATGCATATCACGGTAGTACATTTTTAGGGGCTTCATGCTCAGGTAAAGAAAGAGATAAAAACAACTTTGATTTTGCAGATAACTTAGTCCATCATTTGTCTGCACCAAATCCGTTTAAAAAACCAGATGATTTAAGTGATGAAGAATTCTGTGATTTAAAAGTTAAAGAGTTAGAAAATAAAATTTTAGAACTTGGTCAAGATAAGGTCGCAGCATTTATTGCTGAGCCAATCCTAGCATCAGGCGGGGTAATTGTTCCTCCTAAAGGTTATCACAAAAAGACAAGAGAAATTTGTACTAAGTACGATGTTATTTATATTTCTGATGAGATAGTAACCGGATTTGGAAGGTTAGGTCATATATTCGCTTCAGAAAATTATTTCGATTTAGAACCTGATATCATCCTTTTAGCAAAAGGGATTACTTCAGGATACGTACCTTGTGGTGCAGTTGTTATTTCTGAAAAGCTTATGTCTCAACTTGATAATAAAGAAAAAGTAATATTTTCAAATGGATTTACTGACTCGGGTCACCCAGTCAGTATGGCAGCAGCAACAGCAACACTTGATTATATTGAAAAAAATAACCTCCTTGAACATGTACAGGAAGTCGGCCCTTATTTTCAATCTAAATTAAGTGAATTAATTGATCTACCGATTGTTGGCGATGTACGTGGAGAGGGATTAATGGCGGCTGTTGAATGTGTAATCAGTAAAGAAAAAAAAGATCCTCTGAATTTACAATACGAGATCGCTTCTCGCATCAATTCTCATTGTCAAAATCTTGGTTTAATTGTTAGACCGCTATTTAATACGTGTGTCATGTCTCCTTCTTTGATCATCACTAAGGAACAAATAGATGATCTCGTAAGTATACTTAGAAAAGGAATTGAGTTAGCTACAAACGACATCAAGAAAGAAGGCCTTTGGTCTGCATCTTAAATAAATGCTTGAGTTTAACCATCTGCTAAAAAACTTTCAGGAGGGTAAAACTTTACCCCAAGACTTTTATACAGATTCAAATATTTTTTCCGAAGAGATGAAGCGAATCTATTTCAAACAGTGGTTAATGGTAGATCATATCAGTCGTATTCCTAATCCAGGTGATTATTTTGTTTTTGATGCCGAAAAGGAGTCCATCATAGTTATTAGAGGAAGAGACAATGAAGTAAGAGCATTTTATAATGTTTGCACACATCGAGGATCAAGAATTTGTTTAGATGAAGAGGGTTCAAAAAAACTTTTAGTGTGTCCCTATCATGCTTGGAGTTTTTCAGCAGAAGGTGAGCTTAAAGCTGCACGTTTTATGCCGGAGGATTTTAAAAAAGAAGAGTGGGGTCTTAGAGAGTGTCATCTTAAAATTTATGAAGGATTAATATTTATTAACTTATCATTAGAAGAACCGATGAATTTTGATGAATTCATTGAGCCTCTAAAGGAAATGATGGAATTTCATCAGACGAGTAAGTCAAAAATTGCGATAAGAAAAAAATATCCAACTCATGCAAATTTTAAATTAGTTCTTGAAAATTTTCAGGAGTGTTATCACTGTCCTACAGCACATCCTGAGCTTTGTGCAGTACAGGATAAAGACTGGGTTGTCGCAATGGGTGCTGGAATAGGTACTGCGCCTCAAAAAGAGACTGATGAATATTTAAATAAAATTAAACCTTGGGTCGAGGAATGTAAAAAAAATGGAACCCCGTCTGAGGTTTACCTTGAGACAGACGAAGGATTAAAAAAAGGCTTAAACAGATATGTTGATAGAACTCCAATTGGAAACGGAAACTTATCACAAACCAAAGATGGAAAGCCAGCATCTTCATTAATGGGACAGTTTAAAGATTTTGATGGAGGATTAACCCAAGTAAGCTTTAATCCATTTAGCTGTTGTTATTTTACAAATGATTTTGGTGTCATGTTTATTTTTAAACCCATCTCACTTCTAGAGTCTGAAGTGGAACTCATATGGCTCGTAAACGAGAAAGCTCAGGAGAATAAAGACTTTAAGCCCGAGGAAGTAAGCTATATTTGGGATGTTACTACGGCGCATGATACAACAATAATTGAAAATAACCAGGAAGGCCTTCTATCTCAGTCTTTTAAACCCGGAGTTTTATCTGAAAATGAGTCAGCGGTAACTTACTTTTATAATTGGTATTTTACCAACATGCAGTTACCATAATCTCTGAGCAAGAGAATATGAAGCAACTTTATAACAAAGATATTTACGACGTTAATAAGCCAGTTAAAAGTTATTGGGAAAAAGTCAGTCAAATAGAGCAAGACAAATATCCTAAGCTCACAACTGATGAAAGCTGTGATGTTTGTGTAATAGGCGGCGGCTTTACTGGAATAAGTACAGCTTATCACATTGCAAAAAATTATAGTGGCGATGTAAGATTACTAGAGGCTGGACATTTTGGATTTGCAAGCAGTGCAAGGAATGCTGGCTTTTGTTGTTTGCCTGCAACAAAACTATCGGTCAACCAACTGATCACAAAATTTGGCCTGGATGAAACAAAGAAATTTTTTTCTTCTCAAATTGAAGGTGTTGAACTTTTATCCTCACTCATTTCTGAAAATAATATTGAATGTGAAAAAACGGGTACAGGCAATCTAGATGTTGCTCATCACCCTGATAGTAGTGAGGAACTAAAGGAGTGGGGCAACGATCTTAAAAAATATTTTGGTATTAACACCAAGTGGATACCCAAAGAGGAGTTTGATGAAGTTGGGCATCAGTCAACAGAACAATTTGGAGCTGTTTTTACTGAAGCAGGATTTGCGATGAACCCAATGGCTTTTATGAATGGTTTTGCATCAGCAACTGTAGATGTGGGAGCAAAACTTCATAGTTTTTCTAGAGTGAAAAAATGGGAAAGAAACGGTTCACATAAATTAATTACAGATAGTGGATCGATTACTGCAAATAAGGTTGTTGTTGCAACAAATGGATACACGGATGAGTCTCTCCATCCAAGTTTTGCAAATAGAATGATGCCTGTTTTATCTAATATAATTGTTACTAGAGAAATGTCAGAAGATGAGTTTAAACTACAAAACTATAAAACTCTTAATCCAATCTGCAACTCTAGAGAGATCTTGTATTACTATAGAAGAATGCCTTCAAACAGGATGTTATTCGGAACAAGAGGCGACACCTACGGTGATGAAAAGAGCGCAGAGAAAATGCAAGAATTCATGACAAAAAAATTTCGAGGGGTATTTCCAAATTGGGACAAGGTCGAGATTGATCATTATTGGAGAGGCACCGTTGTTATGACGCGTGACTTTGTTCCGGCATTTGGTGCATTAGAAGAAGATAAGTCTGTATATTTTTCATACGGCTATCAAGCTAACGGCAACAATACAACTGTTTACTGTGGTAAAAAATTAGCTGAAATGATTTACGAGTCAAATAGTGGGGAGACAAATATTTCAAAAGTCTACCAGGGCCTTTCTCCTAAAATCCCATTCGGATTTTTAAGACTTTGGTACCTAAGGCTATACTTGTGGTACGCCAACCTTACTGATAGAAGCAAAAAAGAAATATAAATTGCATCTATTATTTATATAAATTAAAATTTTTTTTATGTTACAGGCTTGGAAATCATTGTATGCAAAAAGTGATCCAGCGAAAGCTTTCTCACTACTTTCTCCCGCATTAATTCTTGTTACACTCGCAATGCTTGTTCCAATGACACTCATGTTGAGTTTTAGCTTCTTCACTCAGATTAGTTTTACGGAAATTGATTACTCGTTTACAATTCAAAGATATATTGATTTTTTTCAGAAAAATTTACTTGTTTCACTTCTAATTAAATCAGTTAAAATCTCGTTTATTGTAACGCTAGTAACTCTTCTAACAGCTTACCCTGTCTGCTACTACATCGCTTTTTACGTAAAAAAAAATAAAATGCTATGGCTGGTTTTATTAACCTTACCTTTTTGGACTTCTTATCTTTTAAGAGTTTTTTCGTGGAAAATAATCCTTGGAACTAAAGGTGTAATTAATTCATCTTTGATTAATGCAGGACTTTTAAGTGAGCCTCTCACTTTTTTAATGTACTCTGAAACTGCAGTTATAATTACACTTACGCACGCATGGGCTGCTTTTGCATTACTTCCACTATATGTTTCATTAGATAAAATAGATTTTTCGTTAATAGAGGCAGCTAGAGATTTAGGTTTATCAAGACTAGAAACTTTTTGGAAAATTACCTTACCACTATCTTTGCCAGGTATAATTGGAGCAATATTAATAATTTTTATTCCGACTGTTGGAGATTATGTTACCCCCGCCTTACTTGGTGGAACCGATGGAAGAATGTTATCAAATATGATCCAAGCATATTTTGGTAAAGTTAACAATCTTCCACTGGGTGCAGCTTCAGCAACCATTATGCTAATTACTGTTGCTATAGTTACAATTATTGTTTCATACACGACAAAAAAACTTAGTCAGAGGATTTCATAAGTGGAACAAAAAAATAATCCATTATTAGTTTATACTTTGTTGTATTTTGCATTTTTGTACATTCCTGTTTTATTCTTACCTATTTTCAGTTTTAATGATGCAAATTACATGTCGTTTCCTCTATCAGGATTTACAACTGAACATTATGAAGAAATGTGGTCAAAAAGAAATTTGCATAATGCACTTTGGGCTAGTATTAAAGTTGGAGTTGTTGCAAGTGTCGTAAGTACAACAATTGCACTCTTTGCAGCAAAGGCTTTCGCAAGATATAAATTTAGAGGACAAAATATTTCATACGGGGCAATTATGATGCCTTTTTTAATACCCGAAATTATATTAGCAGTATCAATTCTCATTATTTGGTTGAGTCTTGGCTTCAAATTAGGTCTTGTACCTGTAACGATTGGCCATATTCTTTTTTGCACTCCATTCGCAATGCTTATTTTAATTGCTCGTATAGAAGGATTTGATTTCTCTCTTGAAGAAGCATCGAGAGACCTGGGAGAAAATGCTTGGGGTACGTTTTATCGAGTATCACTGCCATTATATTTACCTGGAATAATCGCTTCACTTTTATTAAGTTTTATTATTTCATTTGATGAATTTGTTCTTGCTTTTTTCTTAACTGGAAGTGATGCGACTCTGCCCATGTACATGTGGGCTCAAATGAGGTTTATTCAGAAATTACCACATGTTTTGGCACTTGGAGCTGTTATAATTGTATTTACTACCTTTATAGTTTTGCTAGCATTCTGGTTGAGGAACCTTGGACAAGGAAAAGAAAAGACAGAGTTTGGAATAAATATACATGAATGATTCTTTTATACAGATAAAACAGATTTCTAAGCATTTTGGAAATGTTAAAGCAGTTGATGATGTCTCCTTTCAAATTAAGGAAGGAGAGTTCTTCTCTTTATTAGGACCTTCAGGATGTGGCAAAACAACATTGTTAAGACTGCTTGCTGGTTTTGAGTATCCAACTAGT
This sequence comes from uncultured Pelagibacteraceae bacterium, assembly GCA_902524285.1. Lineage (GTDB taxonomy): Bacteria > Pseudomonadota > Alphaproteobacteria > Pelagibacterales > AG-422-B15 > CACNXQ01. Next base: position 27,751 of record CABZCR010000001.1, read on the forward strand.
GGAAATCTATTACTTGATGGCATTGATATCACTGCACTGCCACCTGATAAAAGACCAACAAATATGGTATTTCAGAATTATGCAATATTCCCTCATATAAATGTTGAAAAAAATGTACAGTTTGGTCTTAGAAAGCTTGGTCTAACTAATGAAGAGATTTATAAAAGAGTAAAGGATGTGTTGACTTTGGTTAAATTAGAGGGCTATGAAGAGCGATTTAGCAGCCAACTTTCAGGCGGTCAAAGACAGAGAGTAGCATTGGCAAGAGCACTAGTGAGACAGCCTAAAGTGTTATTACTTGATGAACCACTAGGAGCTCTGGATAAGAAGCTACGTGATGAAATGCAACTCGAATTAAGAACTCTTCAAAAAGAAATTGGAATTACTTTTGTGTTTGTTACTCATGACCAACAAGAGGCCATTAGTATGTCAGATAGGGTCGCTGTAATGAGTGAGGGAAAAATTCAGCAAATGTCATCCCCAAATGAGTTATATAAAAACCCTCAGAACATATTCGTAAGTGATTTCATTGGTGAAACAAACTTTTTACAAGCCAGTACGAAGTCTAAAGAAGGTGAATTTATAAATGTTGTAATCGAAGAATTAGGTGAATTTAAGATACAAAATAATCTTAATATTAGTGAAAATTCTTCAGAGGTAACATGCAGTATTCGTCCTGAAACTATGATGATTGATACAGTAAAATCTGACTGGGACATCTGCTTAGAAGGTGAAATCAAACAAACTTCATATTTAGGCGAAATGACAAAATTTTATGTTAAAACTAAAGAAATAGAAAAAATTATCACAGTTTCTTCACAATATTTTGATAATCAGTCTTTTAGAGATAATAAGTGTTTTATTAGTATTAATTTAAACGATATATCTTTGCTTTACAAAAAATAGCCTACTCTCAAAAAGAGAGCAGGCTATACAAAGATTGAAATAATCTTTTTTATGTGATTAACCGCCAGCTACCATTTCAGCCCATTGAGCTTCCATATAATCGGTTACTTCATCAGATGGCATCACTGAGAACATTCCATTATTAAGGTGTTCAATTGGATTTGAAGCAACACCTCGCTCGGCTAGCTCGTCAGCGGTTAGAGTGCTGAAGCCTTTTTTGTTGCTATGTCCATAACCCCACTCACTTAGTAAGTAAGCTGAAGTCTCAGCACTTGTAGCACCATTTATCATTGCATATGCTTTATCAAGGTTTGCACCTTTCACAATTGCAAGACCACACGCCCAGGTCATCGTGCCATTTGCAGGCTGCATCATTTTAGCTCCAGCAGACCATGCAATTTCATTCCATCCAAGAGCTACGTCTATTTCTTCGTTACCTAAAGCCTCAATCATTGAAGAAGTATCACCAAAGAAAGCACGTATTTGACCATTATCTCTCATTTCACGGAATTTATCGATTCCTTGATCAATAGCAGCCTTGGTTAATTGGTCTTTATCTCTGATATCTATTCCAAGATGGTGCATCATTAAAAACAATGAGTCTGCAGCAGAGTCTAAAATTCCAACTTTACCTTTTACTCGAGGATCCTCCATAAGAGAAAAGCTTTCGTTAGAAGCATCCATCCAATCAATTCTATCAGCCATGTAAAACAATGTTGTGTCACCCCAATCTACAGGTGCAAAATAGTGTTTTCCATCAACCATTCCGCTTGGAAGATCTCTAACTTCCGGGAACATGTCATCCCAGTTTTCAATTCTAGATGGATCAAGTGGCTCTAAAACACCCGCTCTTACCCATCGCTTTATTTCTCCTTGGCATGGCCAAGCCAAATCAACCTGAAAACCAGCTTTTAATTTTTGTAATCCTTCTTCTGCATCACCAAATATTGAATATTCGGGAGAGCCGTGCTCTTCAGCGTATGATCCAAAAAGACCATCATCATCGTAACCTCCCCATAGAAATACAGATCCAGGCTCATCTGCAAAAACTTTTGTTGTGCTTGTTATGCCAGCAATAAAAACAAATGATAGCAATACAACTATAGTTTTTACAAAAGAATTCTTAATTTCATTGTATCTTTGCATAATTAATTAATCCTTTTTTTTGTTTAAACCTAAAAATTGTACACCTATTATGGAAATATGGTCAATATATATCAGTCTAGAATAGGCCTATTTTTCGCACTATTCAGCCACGGATCGACCATTTCGTAGTTGTACCCTCCTTGGAATACTAATTCATCACTGTAGGAGCGTGAGATAATCTGGATGCTAGTAGGTACTCGGTTTGAACTAAAGCCAGAGGGCACTGAAAGAACTGGTAATTTGCCTAACATATTAAATGGGTGAGACATGCACCATGCAAAATCTGCACATTCTTGTTCTTTCTCATTTATAATGACGTGGTCATTAACTATATCAATATCAGCCTTGATTGCAGGTAAAGCATTGGTAGGACAAATAAACAAATCATATTTTTCTAATATTGGTCCAATTTCTTCGTACATTTTTCCAGTTACAATTGCACTTTCTTCAACGCCATAACCCAAGTGAGCACCAATTTGTTCATGATAGATTTTTTTATTATTTCTTAAAGATTCAATGTGCATTTCAGTAACACTGCTGAACATTTTTGTATAATCACTCAGCTGTTCTTTTTCTGAATCTGAAAGCCCAGAAATCTCTTTATAAAAAGAATTAGCATAATGACTGAAACAAACCGAATTTACTTCATCTTTTTTCCAATTAAGTTTCACTTCTGTGACTTGACATCCAAGACTTTCAAATTTTTTTAATGCCATAAGAGTATTCTGTTCAACTTCTTTATCAACTTCAAAAAATCCTAAGTCCATTGAATAAGCTATTTTCCAATTTTTAATATTTTCATAATTTAATGGTAATATTTTTTTTGGTCGTAAAGATGTTATATCTTTTTGGTTCGGCCCACACATAATGTTTTGCATCATTGCAGTATCAACCACTGTTCTTGCAAGCGGTCCTGTTACGCAGTAAGGGTCATGATTGAATGGATAACTTTGAGCATTTCTTCCATGAGGTGGCTTGAATCCAACTACACCGCATGCGCCTGCTGGTATTCTTATTGAACCTCCAATGTCACTTCCTGTAGTCAACATTGCGCAACCAGAAGCTAATGCTGCCGCACTGCCTCCACTTGATCCACCAGGTGTCATGTCTAAGTTCCAAGGGTTTCTTGTGACACCATTTAGTTTTGAGTGACAAAAAGAAGTGAGAGAAAATTCTGGATTGGTTGTGCGACCGTGAAGTATCGCGCCAGAATTGACTATTGTTTCAACATCAATATCAGTTTTCTGTGCGATATTATTCTTGAGAAGTAAGCAACCATTACGATTCGGTTGTCCTTTAATATTCACTTCGTCTTTTATTGCTAGAGGTAAACCTTCAAGAGGCAGAACATCATTATTATTGGAAAATTTTTTCTCAGACTCTTTTGCGAGTTCTAAAGACTTATCAAAATCAAGATAATTAAATGCATTTATCTTAGGGTTAACTGTTTCTATTCTTTTAATTACAGCTGACAGGACTTCAACTGGAGATAATTTTTTTTCTTTGTATTTCTCTAACGTATTTGAAGCGGATAAATAACAAATTTCAATATCAGTATCATTCATGACGATTTTTTATTTTAATTTAACAATTATTAAAATATATTGAAAATTATTTATGATAAGTGAAAAAATCAAAAGTTTAATACAGAATCAAGATCCACGTGAAGGAATGGACCAACTTTTCTTTACAAATTCAGAAATATTTCATGCAAGTTATGATGCAATTTTCAAAAAACAATGGGTTTTTCTCACCCATCTTTCGTACTTTAATCAAAATGATATCTTTACATACAACTTAAATAAAGGATTTATAGAGATAAAAAAAACAGATGATAGTCAACTTTCAATTTCCACATCTGATCCAAATATTAAGTGTCATTTAAGAGTGTATGAGAGTTTAGTATTTATCAATTTATCAAGCTCTCCTTATTCATTTGATGAATTTATTAAACCACTTGAACCATACATTAAAATACATGGACTGAACGATGGTAAAATTGCTTTTCAAAAAGATTTTATTTTTAATGCTTCACATTTAGCTACAATTCATAATTTTAAAGAATGCGCTCATTGCTGGGGAGGCGAATTTACTCACAAAGATTATCTAAGTGTTCATGGTGAGGATTATTGCAATTCTTATGGAGCAGGTGTTGGTTCGGGGATTGAGGCTCCTAAACTTTCAAAACGTATTAAAGAGTGGACAGAACAAACATTAAAAAGAGGGTTATTTGTTGGAGAGTTCAGTGAAGATGACTCAAAATATTTTAGAATTGCAGAGCGCACACCCTTACCTGAAGGTATTGCATCAGAAACAATGGATGGCAGTTATTCTTGTTCAACATTGATGGGAGATTTTAGGGAGATTGGTGCTGACAATGGTTATACTGCAATTGGTTTCAGTCCATTTAACAGCTTTGTTGCAAATAACGAATTTGTGATACTTTTTTTATTCTCGCCAATTAGTCAAAATAAAACAGTAGTGACCCAATATTGGGTAACTCATAAAGATGCGGAAGTTGATGTTGATAAAATGATTTTTTTGTGGGACCAAACTTCTACTGAAGATTCCCAGCTATGTGAAATGAACCAAAAGGGAATTGAAAGCAGGTCCTATCAGCCTGGCAAATATGGTGATTTAGAGACAAGTTTAGTTCAATATCAGAAATTTTACCTTAATCATTTACAGACACACCTGATCGACTTAGTCTGATCTTAATTCAAAACCTATATGGAACTTGCAACACAATCAGAATTTGATGAAGTGCTTAATCGTCATCATAATATCCAATATGTAGACGCAATATTTACAGACCTCTGTGGATATGTGAGGGGAAAAAGATTTCCAGTACTAGAGGCAGATAAAATTTTTTCAGATGGTGTATTGTTACCTTTTTCAGCATTTTATTTAGATGTCCTCGGTGGCGTAACCAACACGATGAATCTTGGTTGGACTGACGGAGATCCAGATGGGGTTTTAATGCCCGTTAAAAATTCCATTAAGCCCGTTCCTTGGGATAACAAGGTTCTTCAAGTACTAATTTCTATGAGAAAAGAACAGGAAAAATGGGGCGTAATAGAAAATCCAGCGGAAGTTGATCCAAGAAATATTTTAGAAAAAGTAATGAATAAATTCAAAGGCACTGGATTAAATCCAGTAGTAGCTTTTGAATTAGAGTTTTATTTGTTGGATAAGAAAAGAAATGAGGAAGGCAAGCCAGTTCCTGCATTAGGTGCGAGCAAAACTCATGTATATGGAATTCCCGATCTTGATATGTTTGGTGACTTATTTGATGAAATTAATGAGAACTGTAAAATTCAAGATATCCCTGCTACAACGGCTTCAAGTGAATTTGCTGCTGGCCAGTATGAAATTAATTTAAAACATACAGGCGACCTGCTTAAAGCTGCGGACGATGCTGCAATGTTAAGAAGAATAATAAAAGAAACAACTGCAAAGCATGGGTTTGAGGCAACATTTATGGCAAAGCCATTTCTTGAGGAGACTGGAAATGGAATGCACCTGCATATCTCAGTGTACGATGATAATGGAAAAAATATTTTTGCGACGAAGAATCGGTACGGAAATGACAAGTTAAAAAATGCTTTAGCTGGTTTCCAAGAAACTTTTTATGACTCATTTCCGATATTTATTCCAAATAGAAACGGTTATCGAAGAATACAAACTCGAAATTTTGTTCCAGTGAATAAAAGTTGGTCATGGAATCGAAGAGATGTTTCATTAAGAATACCTGCTGGATCAGATAGCGCAAAAAGAATAGAACATCGGGTAGCATCAGCTGATGCAAATCCATATCTTGTTTTAGCTTGTATCCTCTCTGGGCTTCATCATGGACTAACAAAAAAACTATCACCAACAGACCAAGTAAGTTTTGATAACACTGAGGGTGCTGACAAGACTGCTGATCCCGAAATGCCAAAAAATATGGAGTCAGCACTAAATCGTTTTAAAGAGTCAAAACTTCTATCTAAGTATTTAGGTAAAGAATATCTTGATTTATATGTATCAGCTAAAGAAGGTGAATTTGAACATATGGATAACAGTTTCATTCCTTCAGAAGAATACGATTTTTATTTATAGATTTATGACTGATCTGCTTTTCAATCAAGATAGTTACTTAAAAGAAACAGAAGCCAGTATTATTGGAGTTGAAGAAAATATTATACAATTGGATCGAACAATTTTTTATGCAGAGTCTGGTGGGCAACCTGGAGATCAAGGCGAGATTGTCTTAAAGGACCAAGTTCTCAAAGTTGTAGACACTAAAAAAGGATCAAAGCCGAATGAAATTTTGCATATTGTTGATGGTCCCATCGATCAAAGCTTAATCAATCAATCCGCCGAACTTAAGATCAATTGGGAACTTAGATATGCTCATATGAAAATGCATTCGAGTTGCCATATTTTGTGTAGCTTAGTTGATGCCCTTATAACAGGCGCATCGATTGGAAGTGCTAAATCAAGAATAGATTTTGATGTTGATCCATCAATGCTAAATAAAGAAGAGTTAAATGAGAAGATTAGGGATATTATTAGTAAAGACTATCCCATAATCATAAATCAAATTACTGGAGATGAACTAAAATCAAATCCTCACTTAGCGAAAGGAGCTGCCGTTTCACCTCCAGTTATAGATAACAAAGTACAAACAGTTCAAATTGGTGAGGGAGAAAACATTATCGATCTTCAATGTTGTGGAGGAACACATTGCCAATCTACGAAAGAAATTGGACCACTTGAGATTGGAAAGATTGAAAATAAAGGTAAGAGAAACAGGCGAATTAATATAAGGTTTAGTTCATGACGGATATTTTAGTCAGTAAGGATGATGGACAAGTTGTAACGCTCACTCTTAATGATGCTCCAGCAAATTGCCTGACAATGGAGATGATGTCAGCAATTAAAATGGAGATAGATCGTGTAAATCAATCCAAAGATCACAAACTTGTAATATTTGAAAGTTCAAATGAAAAAATCTTTTGTAGCGGACATAGTTTTAATGAAGTTCAAGAGATGATTAAGAATAATGATAAAAAATCACAAGAACTTCTATTTGCGGAGTGCTCTGAAATGTTAATGAAAATTAGAACAAGTCCAAAGATTTTTGTTGCTAAAGTAAGAGGTATTGCAACCGCTGGCGGACTAGGATTAGTCAGTATAATGGATTGTGTTTTTAGTTCTAAATCAGCAAGATTTGCACTTGGTGGTATAAACTTTAATTTTGGTTGTCATCAACCGTCAGTATCTGTAGCCCGTGCAATATCTTCAAAAAATGTTATGGAATTATTAGTGAGTGGTCAGCCTCTTAATGCTCAAAGAGCACAAGAAGCAGGACTCATCAACGAATATTTAGAAGATGACAAATTAGATAAAAGGGTAGAACTTTTTTCTCAACAAGTTTGTGATCATACACCCGAAGTACTCGCGCTCACGAAAGAAACATTATATAAGCAGTCAGCAATGAAAATTTCTGATGCCTACGACTTTGCAAGTAAAGCAATGGTTGAAAATCTACAAATGCCTGAAACCAAAAAAGGTATAGACACTTTTTTAAATAAAAACTAACGCTGAATTGAGAATTTTTCTGGTTGGATCTCTTTTTTTAGAGCAGTCTCACGTCTAAGAATAAATATTGCTGATAAGATAATAAATCCAGCACCGACATAGGTATTCCACGCAGGTATCTCATTCCAAATCATATAACCAAATATTATTCCATAAATTAGACTTAGATATTTCAAAGGTGTAACCAAAGAAACTTCGGCATGCTTGAATGCTGAGGTCAGAGCAAGGTTTCCAATTCCCCCAAAAATTCCAACAGCTGTTAAAATTCCAAGGTCAAACCAAGATACTGGTATTTTCCATCCTCCAAAAGGAATCGTAAATAAAGATGCAATGAAACCAAACAAAGTAAAATACCAAGCAATCAAATAGGAAGGTTCGGTCTCACTTAATAAACGGATTGAAATCGACACCATCGCAAAGAATACACAAAATAAAATTGGTAATAACATGTAGACACTAAACTCACTGGATGTTGGATTGATTATGATCAAGACTCCAGCAAAACCAATCACAATTGCAATCCATCTTCTTACTCTTACAAGTTCACCAAGTATGAATATTGACAGCAGTGTGCTAAAAATTGGTGATGCAAACGTGAGACTTACAGTGGTTGCAAGGGGTAAATAATGAAGACTTGCATAAACACAAAAAAGTGCAGCTGTTCCAGTGAATGCTCGAATAAACATCAAGACGGGTTTAGTAGTATGAAAAAAATTACCCCACCTTTCTTTAGGCACAACTAGAAAAAGAGGGATCAAGCCTCCTATCATACGTGCCGCAATGACCATGCCTATTGAATATTCTGCAGTTGTCCATTTTACTGCTATATCCATGACGCTGAAACCTGTAACAGATATCAGCATATAGAAAGCGCCCAACTTAATATTATTTCTGTTCATATAGATTTTATTAAAATTTAGATTATCATTAATCAAATTTTAAACCTATGAACATTTGGAAATATTTAATAGCAGCCTCTTTGGGAAACATGATAGCGGGCCCTTTAGGCGCACTTGCATTTACTGCAGGCGCATACTTTCTTGGAAAGAAAACAAACTTTAGAAATCCTGGAGCTAACTTTAATAGTAATCAAGGTGTTTATGCTCTAGGGCTTGTAGTGCTTTGTGCAAAGTTGGCAAAAGCAGATGGAAGAGTCACTGACGACGAAATAAGAAAATTTAAAAAAATATTTAAAATACCTCAAGAAAACATGAAACAAGTTGGGGCAATATGGAAAGAAGCTGCACAAACCAGTGCAGGATTTGAACCTTATGCTCAGCAATTAAGAGATACTTTCTACCGGACTCCACAAATGTTAGAGCAAGTAATATTAGGCCTATTTGAAATTGGGTATGCTGATCATGATTTATCGGCTCCAGAACTGAAATATATAAAAAAAGTTAGCCAGATTTTTGGAATTGATCAAACAACGTTCAATAGATTAAGAAATTCTCGACCTGAATTTGTAAAAGAAGACCCGTACAAGGTGCTTGGCGTTTCTAAATCTCAAACATCTGCAGAAATAAAAAAAGTTTACAGAAATTTAGCTCGCAAAAATCATCCTGATATCGTTCGGGCAAAAGGTATTACTGATAAAAGCCTTATTCAAAAAGCAAAAGAAAACTTTCAGAGAATTAATGATGCATACGAACAAATTTTAAAAATTAGAGGTGAAAAGTAGGCAAAATTCCTATTCTTTTTTATCATTTTTAAATGTGCATTTAGAGCTATAATAACTTCATGGAATTTTTAACATTCATTGCTGTATGTGTATTAATTTATCTTGTTTATTTAATTCGACAGGACTTTAAAGATCATTCTGTAAGGATTGAAAGCCAAATGCAGCGTGTTACTGAAGTTGTTATCAAGAATCAAGAAAAGCAAGAATAATTACTTCTTTTTACTCCAATTATTACGTTTTCTATTTCTAATTAAAGGTGGGTACACACCTGTTGATAGATAGATTTTGATAAATCTGAGTTGTAAAAACCAAATTTTTTTTAACACTTCAATCATTATTTTTGATAATGCATCTCATTCGCTCTTATTTCAATTCAATTTTTTTACAATTTGACTATAAGTAAACTAATGAGCAATGATATTTCTAATTACAACAATTGGTTAGATGCGTGGAATGATTTTTACGAAAAAGAAAAAGAATTAGTAGAACTCGATCCTAATGCCGCGCTTGTTTCCTCAGTTGATGCAGAAGGTTATCCAAACGCTCGTGTTATACTGATTAAAGACGTATCAAAAAAAGGCTTTATTTTTTACACAAACTATCAGTCTCAAAAAGGTAAGGAACTTTTTCATAATAATAAAGGACACCTCACATGGTATAGTAGAGCACAAGGTGTTTCTATTCGCATTCAAGGTGAAGTACAAAAGATTAATGCTTCAATTTCAGATAATTATTTTGCATCTAGAGATCGTAATGCTCAAATTTCAGCAAGTATTTCTAAACAATCAGAAGCGGTTGAAAGCAGAGAAGTTCTTGATGCTGAATTTAAAAAATTTGCAGATGATTATGAAGGCAAAGAGATACCCAGGCCCGATCATTGGGGAGGGGTTATAATACATCCTGAAAAAGTAGAAGTTTGGAAAAGTAGAGACGATTATAAAACAAGACTTCACGATAGAATTGTCTTTACATTTTCAAATGATCAATGGACTAAATCAAGACTTTATCCCTAATGACTTACGTAAATATTTCTCAAAATGAGTATGGAGAAAAAATAAAAAAATCTTCTTTGATCACTCTCGGGGTTGTTCTTTTCTTAATTATCATCAAAGCATTTGCGTATTTCGCTACTGGCTCAATTATAATTTTGTCATTGCTTGCAGATAGTTTTTTTGATCTCATTATCACTCTAACTACATTTATTTTAGTTAGAATATCATTAAAGAAAAATACTAATGAATACCGTTTTGGTTATGGTAAAGCTGAAGCATTGTCTGCATTTATAGAGGGAATTGTTATTTTACTAATTTCGATATTCATACTTTATATGGCCTACAAAAACTTTATTGATACTGAAATTATAATTATTAATTCCGAAATAGCACTTATTGTTATTGCAATCTCAATATTTGCCACCCTTATGTTGGTGAGGTTTCAAACAAGAATAATGAAAGACACTGCTTCATTAAGTGTGGAGTCTGAAAAGCTTCATTACCTTAGTGATTTATTAACTAATATTGCAGCCTTTGTTGGAATTATGCTTGTAATGTTTGCTGATTTCTCAAGAGCGGATCCATTAATTGCCGCTTTAATTGCGATATATATGATCTATACAACAATTGCAATTTTTCAAAAATCAATTGCTGTATTAATTGATCGCGAAATTGATGATGATCTCAAGTCTGAGATTTTTGACATTGTAAAAAGCCATAACAAAGTTCTTGGATTTCATGATGTTCGTACTCGTCAAAGTGGATCGAGTAAAGGTAAGTTTTTTATGCAAATGCATATTGAGGTCTCAGAGCATGTAAGCTTGGAAGAATCGCATAATATTGCTGATCAAGTAGAAGAAAACATACTTAATAAATTTCCAGATGCAGAAATAATTTTACATGTCGATCCAAGTAATGTTATTGAGGAAAAAGAGTTTGTTGATGCATAAAATACTGATACCAATATTTCTTTTACTTTTTACAACATTATCAACGTCTTCATCTGACCTTCCTGTTCCTCGATGGGTTTCATTAAAAGGTGATGCAAACTTAAGAAAAGGCCCATTTCCTGAGGCCACAATTATTTATCGTTATCAACTTAAAGGTTATCCAATGGAGATTATTAGGGATATTGAAGGCTGGCGACAAGTGCGTGACCCAAAAGATGGAGTAACTGGTTGGATGTCTTATATTCTTTTTTCAGGTAAAAGATATGCGCTTACATCAAAAGAACCTTTCAGCTATGGATATGATAAACCAAACAAAAACAAGATACTTGCTAAAATAGATCCTTTTGTTCATGCAAAAATTAATAAGTGTGACTCAAGTTGGTGTAGAATTACAATTATAGATAATGAGAAAGAAGTTAAAGTCTGGATTGAAAAAAATAATTTACTAGGAGTATACCCTCACGAAATTATCAATTAATATTTATTAATGATAAGAATTTTCTCTGTTCTAATTTTATTAATATCTAATTCATTTGCAGATATACAAATAAGAAAACAAAATGATCTGTTTTGTTACGATGGCGATACATGCTATGTAATATATGAAGGAAAGAAAGATAAAGTTAGACTGCTTGATCTAGATACTCCTGAAATTTCAAATCCTAAATGTGAAAAAGAGTATATACTTGGGATTGAAGCGCGTGAGTATATTAACCAATTAATTTCAGAAGGGAAAAGAATTGAATTTAAAACTGAATACAATAGAGACTTTTTCGGTAGAATCTTATCTTATATAATTGTAGATGGTGAAAATGTTTCAAAATTGATGGTCTCACACAGTTTAGGAGTCGTGTATGATAAAAATAATAAGAAAGACTGGTGTGAATGAGTGAGGATAATAGCTTAGAGCAAGATATAGGAAAACTCAGTTATCTGTTAAATCAAATCAAAGAGCCAATTGTTTGCGTTAAGTGTTCTGATGAATTTATGACTGGCCAGACAGATGCAAAATCACTTCAGGATTACTCAAGAATCGATGTAGGTTTTACTGAAAGAGGTGTTCAGTTATGGTGCCAAAGACATCAAATAAATATTTGTCATATAAATTTTAATGGGCAGAAACCAGAGGTTGATTTCAGGTGTCTAGAAAAAAAATAGAAATTATAAAAAATATACCTATCTAATTTATAAATATCTAAATTAATTAACCAGAGGCTCATTTTATGTAAATTTTATGACCTTTTGGCGAATACTATTTGTAAGTCGCGATTACTCTATTAATCTTAGTTAAAAGAATTTTGTATTTAAGTGTTTGAATATATCATTTATTTCTGATCAAATTAACAAAGATGAAAATACTTGATTGTAATCGTATAACCATTCAATGATTAAAAAAAATATATCTGAAAAATTGGCAAAAAAAATATCTAAGGATCTAGGTAAAGCGGTTATGAATACTCCTTTAAAAACTACTCGTAGACGCATTCCTACTACTCGTAGACGCATTCTTAAGCCACCACGTGGATTTAATAAGCCGCCAATTAGATTTAAAATGAGCGATTATGAGATACGTACTCCGTTAAAAAAAATTGGTATTGAAAATTTCAAAATATATCAAAATAAAACAGAAATCGACCTTACTGCATTAAATCCAATTTATGGAGAAAATGGTTCGGGGAAAAGTACAATTGCTGAATTATTTCAACTGTTAAAAACTTCTAAAGATCGTGATCATAAAGAGGGAGAAAATATTCTAAGTACTTATGAAAAAAAATATAAATCTTGGAGTTCACCATCAAAAATATTTTCAAAACATAAAGATAATAAAAGTTTGTTAATTCAATTCGAGACAACAAATTTATCTAAATTTAAAGTTACCAAAGAATTAATGCCTAGAGGATTAATAATGAATGACTTTGAAAAAAAAATACGCTTCCCAGGAGTAAAAATTATGGATCTTATTTTTAACTGCTTGAGAAAAGAGGAAGAAGGTAGTTTAGATGTGCTAAAGATATTAGATTCAAAAAATTTTAATATTAAGGACCTTCTAGAAAAATTATCATTTAAATCTGGAGAAGAAGATTTATTAGAAATGTCTTACAAAGTTCAAATGTATTTTGATGTTATTAAAAAAGATGATCAAAGTGAAAGTTCATCTTTCCCAATGGACATTATTGCATTGTCATCATTAAAAATTTCAGACTTAAAAACGAACATGAAATTATTAGAATTTAAGACAAGACGAGAAATAAAAAAAATAAAGAAATATGCTAACCCAGAAAGATATGCTCAAGCCTCACGTTTCATTTTAGAATTCAGTAATTTACTTTATGGCATAAACACAAACAATACTGATCCTGAAAAATTAATTAAACTTGAAACTGATGATGATTTAGTTTTGACTTATTTATGTAACTCTGGAAAATCAAAAAAATTTTGGAAAATATTATCTAAATTAAGAAAAATTATAGATGGATTGGATGAAAGTGAAAGAAAAAGAGATGGATTGTCAGAAAAATTAGATTTGGAGGAATTCTTAAATAAAATTGACTCGGAAGCATTAATGAGATTTTCGATTAATTCCTTATGGACAACTTGTTACGATTTTCTAGGGACAGATTTTGAAATTAATCAAAGAAGTACTCTTTCCAAATCACCAATATTTTCCCAATCAAGAGCATTCGGAAGAACGCGCGGCAGTTATTGGAACGATAGAGAATTCAATCCCCTTAATGTATTATTGAGAGGAATAGAAAGTAAGATTCACCCTCGCTTTTATGCGGGAGCTTTTGAGGGTCCTTTTTTTAAGTTTTTAGATGATATAATGTATTCATTTAATTCTTTTATTATAAACGCGAGATTCATTGAACCAATCAGACTTGAATTAGAGGATCTATATAGGATTAGAAACAGAGCCCCGACCAGAACTGAAATTATTCAACAAGAAGTTTGGCATTTAGATGCTATTACCACCATGATATATCATGATAGGAGTTTTATAAAAAAATTAAATAAATGGCTTCCCTTGTTAGGGCTGAATTATAAATTAAGCATGAGTGAAGTTCATAATGTAGGCGGTAAGGCAATGGTAAGCTTATATGCCACTGATAAGTTGTCTGGAGCAAATAAAATTGACTTACAAGATTTGGGTTTTGGTGTCGCAAATGCAATCAGAATTATCGTTGCACTTTTGAGATCTAAAAACAGAAATATTTTTTTGAGTGAACCAGAACAAAACCTTCATCCTTCAGTACATATTAATTTTGTCGAGCTGGCTGTTGAAAGTATCAAGGAGAATAAAAACAGACTATTTATCGAAACTCATAGTGAAAACTTGTGCCTAAAAATATTAAATGTAGTTAAAAATAAGAAACTTGATCCAGGATTAGTTATAATCAATGTAACTGAGAGAAATAAGAGAGGAAGCAAGGTAAATCAGATTAAAGTTTCTTCAGACGGAAGGTTTTTATCACCTTGGCCAAAACCCGGTTTTTTTAGTGACCGTTATGGTATTGATTAATGATATTATCTTACATTCTAGACCCTAATCTTATAGATTTTGATATTGAATTAACACAAAAACGTATAAAACATTTATTCCAAGCTGTATTGATTATAGACAAAAACAAAAAATTAGAGTCTGAATACAAAAAAATTATCAATGAAATATCCTCTAATAATCCAATAAAATCTGGTATTCTCGATTATTATCTTTTTCCGGAAAAATCATCCATAAATACTTTTACGGATTTTACTTTAGAGAAAAAGTTATGTGCAAATTTTACTTATGAAAAAAATTTCAATGAATTTGTAATAAAATTAGTTAATGCAGGCTTTATACTAGATTTCGTGCTTACAACCGAAGAAAATAAAAAAATTTTAACTCATGAGCTAAAAAATATAAGTCACTCAAGGAAGATAAGATTCTTAACGGAAAAAAAATCTGAAGATAAGACATTCAGGGAACGAGAAGAGTATGATCAAAGCCTTGATCTGATTGATGAAATTAAGAATAAAAAAATTAAACTCCCAGATGATAACGAACAGTTTTACAGACTTATGTCGTTTTCAGACTATTTAGAAATTTCTTTACAAGAATGGTCAAGTACTATTCAAGCAAGCCGTTCCGATACTAAAAATTATAATGAGAAATATAAAGTAGAAAATTTTAATAGTTATTCTTTCAGTAGAAAAGTTTCAAATTATGATGAATTAGTTCGTACATACAAACAAATTCATTTAATAGAAGATATTATTAGGTCTTTTATAAGTAGAAAAAGAAGAGGGTGGAAGTATATCAACGGCTCAACTTTTATTCAAAACACAATAAACATAAATGGTGATCAGTTTCTTGAACATTTATTATCATTTTCTTACTTTCTCGATATTTACGTAGAATGTATTCAAAAAAAACAAATAAATTATATAAAACATCCTCAACTGGTTTTAGTTTTACCTCAGCGGTCGAAAGTTAAGAAAAGTAAAAAAGAAGCGATATCAATACCTTGGACAAAACTATTTAAAGAATTAATAGAAAGATATATTGAAGTTAAGTATTCTAAATATGATGTAGTGCCTGAAATAGAATTTAAGTTTCTACCTGAAGTGAAAGATAATAAAAAAAAATCAAAAGCTACTCACATGAGATATATTTTAACAAAGCAAAATGCAATCGATTTGAGAACCTCATCAATTTTTACGTCCACACAAATAAACTCTAGACTAGACCTAAAAAATATTACTGATTTTAACGAATTTTTAGATAATTTAGAATTAGTTCATAAAGATTCTGAATTTTCTGTTATTAGAGGTCCAGCAAAACCGAGTCATGAAAGAAATACTGAATTAGATGATTTTATGACTTTTAGAAACGCTCGGTTTGAAAATAGAATTTAAGTTATTGATTTTAATCAATAATAATTGACTTGAATTTATATAGAAAAATCATTACCTAGTAAATTATCAAATTCTAAGTCCACTTTTTTAATACCATGACTAAGAATTTGGAATTAAAAAGTTTTTCACATGCAAAAAGAGATATTGATCTCTTTCTAGATACTGTCAGTGACGATTATAATTCACAGTCAGCTAAAGATGAAATAGTCCGCTTATATGATCCCTTGATTAAGAAGATCGCTTATAAGTCTTTTACTCATTATATAAAGAAATCAAATTCAAATAATTACTCCTTTGAAGATTTTTACCATGAAGCAATAATTGGATTTCTTAATTCTTTAGATCATTTCGACATAAATTATGGTGTTGCTATTCATGGATTAGCACGTCCATATATGGAGGAACAGCTAAACAACTTTAAATTTACAATAAATTCAACGGTAAGAATTTCCTCAACATTAAAAAAACACCTAGGTAAAATAAATCAAGCAGCAAGATATCTAAGAAAAGAAGGAAAAAAAATAAATCAAGAAATCTTAGAGGAAATAGCAGGCTATTTAAACATAAAAGATAAAAATAAATTTATTTCACAATACCAAGCATATACTCAGCAAGTAAATTTTTTTTCAAAAGATGAAGAAGGCAATATCAGTTCATATATTGATCTTAATCCTGAAGAGGTTGCTTTAGAATTTACTGAGAATACAGAAGAAAATATTCTTAAACATTATGATCAAAATAAATTAAAAGAAAAAATCAGTGCTCTTCTGAATAAACTAAATTCAAAAGAAAAAATTGTTCTACAGAAAAGATTTTTGCAGAGCGAAAACCCATCAACCTTTCAAGAAATCTCAAAACTATTAGACTTAAGTATCGAAAGAGTAAGACAGATCGAGTCAAAAGCTCTTGAAAAATTAAAAATTTCAGGTGGTGTTGAATTGAAAAAATTTTTATCTAACTAAAATATTTATGAGTCTAAAACTTAAAAATATTTCAAAAAAAGAAAAAATTATTAAAATTTTTCAATCTTTATTCTCTAAGTACTCAAATAAATTCACTTCTGCAGAATTACTTCAAATTGCAGAGGACATTGTAACTGCAAGAGTTAAGAGTAAAAATCAGTCTTATAAATTTGGTACACCTGCTGGTATATCTGATTATTTTACCAGGGACTCATTTCAAATGCTCACGCAAAATCCATGGGAAGTTGCAGTTAGGGAGAATGAGTTGATAACTCTCAATGATTATAAATCGATAAAACTTAGGAGTTATTTATGGAAAATATGATTAATGGAAATGTCTCTGCTCTAAAAGACCATCTGTTAAAAAACCATAGAGTTTCCCAGCTTGATGCCTTGATACTTTTTGGAGTTCAGAGATTACCAGGTCTAATAAATTCAATGCGAAAAGAAGGATTTATTGTTCAAACAGAGCGCATTTCGATGATTAAGGTAATAGTAAGGCTTAATAAGTATTGTTCTGTGACACCTCCAAAAAATTTACCAACTAAGGAAGTATTTGTAACAGATTACTGGGTAGCAAAATGAGAAGGTTCTTTACAAAAAGACAAAAAAAATTTTTGCAACTTCACTCTGGCAACCTTTGTCAACTATGTGGAGTAAAACTTCCTCAGAATTTTCATGGTGATCATATTAAGCCTTTTTCAAAAGGTGGACAGACCGTCAACATTAACGGCCAAGCCTTATGCGGATCTTGCAATTGTAAGAAAGGAAATCAATAAGTGAATTTTAAAGAGCGAAAATGGCAAACAGAGGCGCGTATAAAATGCTTAAAATGGTTTTTAGAAGATACTGATCATAGTTTAGAGTATAGGAATAAATTTCTTATAAATGCTGCACCTGCATCGGGTAAAACAAAACTCAGTTGCAGTATAGCCAGGATTTTATTTGATAAAGGTGAAATAGACAGAGTGATTGTAATTGCACCTACTGATCATGTTGTAAAACAATGGTCAAAAGAATTTTATGAATTCACCAACAAGCCAATGTCACGCGTTACTGGATCTCGTTGTGAGGTAAGTGATGCAGGATTTGACGTATGCGCGACGTGGCAATCAGTAAATAATTTTTTAGGTGGCTTTCAAAAAATTTGTGAGGACTCAAAATGTTTAGTTATCTGTGATGAACAGCATCATGCTGCTGTGCAGGCTTCATGGGGTAAAGGTGCAGCAAATGCATTTCAAAAAGCTAAGTATGTTCTTCTACTCTCTGGTACCCCTATACGCTCTGATCGTGAAGACGCACTTTGGATTGCAGTTGATAATTATGGGAACATCAAGCACCCAGTAGATGGATCATTTACTCTTACTTATGGAGAAGCGGTTGATGAGGGATATTGCCGTCCAGTAACCTTTTCCAAAGAAGAAGGTAAATTTAGATGCGAAATTAAAGGTGAAACAGTTGCTGAAGTTTCAAGTGGAGGTGTAAAAAATAAAAAACAATTCGCAGCTACTTCATTGACGACAAATTTAGACTTATTTAGATGTGCTAAAAGAAGAATTTATTTAAAAAATGGTTTACCAGATCCAAAGTCTTATCAGGCACACATGATTTTTAGTGCTGATGAACAATTAAGCCGAACACGTGAACTCATGCCTGATGCAGGTGCTCTAGTCATAGCTCCCGATATACCAACAGCTAAATATATGGCAAAAATTATTGAACATTATTTGAAGGAAAAACCAGTAATTGTTCACTCTCGGGACACATCCTCAGCGTCAAACATTGATAATTATAAAAAATCAGATCGTAAATGGCTTGTATCAGTTAACATGGTCAGTGAAGGTGTTGATATTGATCGCTTAAGAGTTCTTGTGTATTTGCCCAATGCAGAGACTGAACTTTTTTTTAGGCAGGCGATGGGACGTGTTGTGCGTAGCAGGGGTCCTTATGATGATAGCTATGCTTACATTGTTATGCCATTTCACAAAACTTTTGAGGAATATGCAAGACGAGTTCGTAATGAAATGAGTGCTCAATACCGGGATGAACCTCAAGAACGAAATTTTAAGCGATGTCCAGTGTGTTCAACTGAAAATAATAGAACAGCAACACATTGTTCAAATGAGGAATGTGGATACGAGTTTCCCGCACCTCAAATAAATCACATTCCTTGCAGTAAGTGTAATCATTTGAATAGGAATGGAGCAAGAGAATGTGCAAATTGTGGTGAAGAGTTTGAAGAGGGTTTTACAATTCAACTTGATGATCAATACAGGGATGGAGGTATCAGTAACGGAATTGATATTGATGAAGAAACAATGAAATCAGCAGAGGAAAATGATGATGCTGTGAGAGATTACCTAAGAGAAAAAGGATCAGCTGCGTATCACAAATGGTACAAGACTACTACACCTGAAGAGAGAGCTTGGATTTTAAATCAGGAAAAAAAATTAAATAAAAAAAATTGAAATTAATATAAAAATTACCAATTAAAAATTATGCAAACAGATTTAAATGCTCTTACACGACTAGGACTTTATATCTTCTTTTTTTCTTTTCTCTTATTATTAAGTTATCGAGTAGAAAATATTTCTTCATATATACCGCCACTAATATTTTTTATACCTGCTGTAGCAGCATGTTTCTGGCTAAGCTTATTACGAAAAAGAAATAAAATTGAAACATTTCATCAAGAAATAATTTTTATTTTTATTTTTATTTTTTTAATAACAGGTGCGATAAGGGGAGCAATTATAATTTTTCCAGAGATCCCAGTAATTCAGGAGACTACATTTTGCGGCTAAATCAAATTGCCAAATTCGAAGGATGTCAAAAAACTTATGTTTGGGAGTCACATACAGAATTGCACAGATTTATGGAACGTTTATATAGAAAACACAGACAATTACCTCTTAATGGAAATAAATTATTTTTAGATAAAGAAAATATAGATTGCTTAAGAGAGGAAGTTAAAAAAAATTATATGCCTATTATGTTTGACTTCATGAACCCTCATGACTTTACAGATTTAGCTGTTTTAAAATACAAAGATCAAGATTTAGAGTTTTGTGACTGGGCATTAGCAAACTTAGAAAACGGTAGAAAAATTTATTATACTTTTTGGGATTAAACTTATGGGAATTGCAGAGGTTATGGCAATTATAGAAAAAGATATGCAATTGGCTGAAAATCGTGCCGCTGGAGAGTTATTTTTAAGTGAGATCTCTTATGATGAATCAAGTAATAATAGTGCTCACAAAATACTAAAGGAATGGAAAGAAATTAGAGAAAACCCTGATTTATATGAATTTTTAAGCCTATGTGAGCAAGTTAGACTGCAGTTGGTAAGAGAGGATATATCAGAAAGAGACGCTATAAATATGATTAAAGATTTGGGATGTTTTCATAAGGGTTTTCCAACAGAGGTGGAAATATTGGATTATCTTTATAGCGAGGAATTAGAAATTTAATGAGTAAAAAATACATATTTTGGGATTTAGAAACGTCTGGTTTATCACCTGCATTTGATAGCATACTACAGTGTGGTGCTATTTTGACTGATGAAAATTTCAATATCTTAGACAAGTTTGACCTAAGAGGTCGAATGAAAGAAGAATATCCAATACCTAGTGTAGCAGCACTTTTAGTTAATAAAGTATCAGTGGATCAACTCAAAAATGAAGAGTTATCAAATTCTGAACTAATTGCTGAAATTCAAAATAAGTTTCAGTCTTGGGGCGAGGCCACCTATTTTTCATATAACGGTTTAAAGTTTGATGAACTTTTTTTAAGACAAGGTTTATTTCAAACAGCGTTCAATCCATACTTAACAAATACGAATGGCAATAAAAGAGGTGATGTCATGAAGGTTTTACATACTGCAGCTGCGGTAGCCCCAAATGCATTTGCAACACCTATTAGTGACACGACGGGAAAAGTTACCTTTAGATTAGAATTGTTTTCTAAAGCTAATAACATTGAGCATGCATCTGCTCATGATGCACTTTCTGATTGTTACGCAACACTTGAAGTTTGTAAATTGATTAGCGAGCGTTGTAATGATGTTTGGCAGTCATCATTAAAAACACTTTCAAAACAAGATGTCTTTGAATACATAAATCAAGATAAAGTATTTTGTGCATCAAGATTTTTTAGAGGGAAAGAATACACTCATGGACTAGCATACATTACAGTTAATCCTTCATATAATAATCAAATATACTGTTTCGATCTTACTACTGATCCTGAGATGATATTTGATTTAGATAGGCAAGAGTTAAAAAAACTCTTTAAGGGTAAAAACAAATGCTTTCATTTAATTAAGGCAAACGAACAACCAATTCTTCTTGATGAGAAATATTTGTATCAATCTCAAGATTATACAGACACTGATCCAAAAATTATTCATGATCGCATGCTTAAAATTAGAAAAAATAAAGCATTCATAGAAAAATTTGGAAATTTACTTCTTGATATGTCGGAAGAAAAATCGCTTACGAGCAATCAAGTCGATAAAGAGTTTGAAGACCAAATTTATGATGGTTTTCCAGATGCAAAAGATAATTATCTTATGAAAGATTTTCACGCAGCTGAAGATGACAAAAAGTACGAAATATCTCAAAAAATTACAGATGTGCGAATTAAAGAATTTGCAAAAAGGGTGCTATACAACAATAATCCAGAGCTGTTGCCAAAGAAAATACTCAAGGATCATACCCATGCAATTGCTGACAAACTATTAACTACCGATAAATGTGCATGGAAAACAATACCTGATGCAATGGCGGAAATAGATAATCTTAGAGCAGATGAAGAGAGAGACGATCTAGAACTGATTGATCAGTATGATGCATACATTCAAGAGCTTTGGGACAAGTTCAATAATATTAAGGAGACAAAATAATAATGGAATTAGCAATTGCCCTAGCTGCTGGTGTAGCAATAGGTTTTTTTATAACAAAATATTTTAAAGATCGTGAAATTAAAATTATCAGAGAAAATACTTCTGATAAATCCATTCACAATGACCAAATAATTAAAACAATTGAAAGCAGCGTTGAGGAATCAACAAGTAAAGCTCAGAAACCTTATTTTGATGAATTAACTAAGAAGGAACAACGTATAGCAACAGCTGAGGAAGAAGTTAAAAGACAGAAGCAGCAGTATGAATTAAAAGAAAGAGAAATAATGCGCATGCATTCTGAAGCAAATATCAAAAAAAACTATTCTAATATTTCAAGAGGAGCTGATGCTGAGCAAATAATGCAAGACATTATTTTGTCATCAGGTTTCGTAAAAGGTAAAAATGTTGAATTTAGAAAAACACAAGATGGAATAACTGGAACACCAGATGCAACACTTATTTATCCAAGGGAAAGAAAAGTTATCTGTGATGCAAAAGCTCCACTTGCAAAATTTGATGAAATTGTTGATGCTGGTCAGGCTGGTAACGAAAGTATGATAGAAAAATTAAAATCAGAATTTGGTGAGAGAATACTAAATCATATCGATTGGCTCTCAAATAAAGGCTATCACAAGGCAAAGAATTCGATGAATTTTACAATGATGTTTTTACCTAGTGAAACACATAGAGCCGTAGCAGAGGAAAGTGTAGGTTTACATCAGAAAGATATGAATGATTATGCAATAAAAAATAAAATTGTAATCGTATCTCCAAATACATTTTATCCTTATGTAGAAAAAATAAATGAGCTTTGGCAGTTACATGAAAATGTGAAATCTGCAGATGAAGCATTATCAATTGTAAAAGAAGCGTTTAAAGCCATAAGAATTATTTCTGAAAAGATCAGTAATGTAATTAAGAAATCAAATGCTACAGTTGCTGAAGCCGATGATTTAAAGAGGTCATTCAATTCGACCTTTAAAAGAGCGAGTGAAAAAGTAAAATCAACAAACTTTAGCGATGATAACTTAGACAAAGTTGTGGATGAAAAGGCTGATATAATAGATATTACAAATAAAAAAAGTAAGTAAAATCATATATTTAACCTAATAAATAACAGTTTTATAGCTTGACTTTGACCCCCCTCATACATAAATTACAGACAACTTTAGGGAAGGAATCACTATGGCAACTATTAATGTAACAGACGCATCTTTTGAAGAAGAAGTATTGAAATCAGATAAGCCTGTTGTGCTTGATTTTTGGGCACCTTGGTGTGGACCTTGTAAGCAAATCGGTCCCTCTCTTGAAGAGATATCAGATGAAATGGCTGATAAAATCACCGTTGCTAAAATTAATATTGATGAAAACCCTAATACACCCACACAGTTTGGTGTTAGAGGAATCCCAACCATGTTAGTTTTTAAGAATGGTGAGGCTGCTGCAACGAAAGTAGGAGCGGTATCTAAAACTGCAATCGTTGAGTGGATTGAAGACTCAATCGCTTAATTCATTTCTAAAACTTTTCCAGCTAAATATAAAGATCCACATATTAGGATACGTGCATCTTGGTAATTATTATTTATATTAGTCAATGCTTCCTGAATTGAGTCGGCTTTATTTATATTTTCATAATACTTTTTAAGCCCAGCATATAATTCATTTGAATCAATAGCACTCTCTTCATCTGGTATCGTAATAACAGTAAGAGCATCAATTTTATCAAACCTGCTTAAATAACTAATTGGATCTTTTGTATTGATCATTCCTAAAATTATACATAACTTTTTATTCGTAAGCTGATTAATTGTTTCATTTAGATTACTCGCCGCGTCCTCATTATGAGAACCATCTAAATACAATTCATTTGTTGAAGCTATAGTAGATCCTAATTTGCCATTGGATATCTTTTCCATTCTCCCTGGAAAGTAAGTATTATTGTGAAGATTTTTAGAGACAAAAGACTTGATATCAATATTGGGTAGTTTCGAAGCTGTAGCCAATGCAAGTCCAAGGTTCTTTTTTTGAAATACATTATGTGTATATAGGTTATCAAATTCAATTTTGTTTTGGTTATCTTCATATATTAACTTGTCATTATGTTCCGTTAAGTTCCAGTGAATTCCATGGGCAAATATCGGAGCTTTTTTATATTCAGCCTGATCCGTAAGTATTTCTTTAGCTTCTGGGTAAGGCTGATAACCAATAATAGCTGGGATATCACTTTTAATTATTCCAGACTTTTCAAACGCTATCATCTCAATGCTATCTCCTAAAAAATCCTCATGATCCCTAGAAATTGATGTAATAACTGAGATTGAAGGAGTTATTACATTGCTGCTATCCAGTCTTCCACCTAAACCTACCTCAAGAAGTGTATAATCAGCTGGGCTATTTGAGGCTGCTTCAAAAAAAGCGGAACTAGTTATTTCAAAGAAAGTAATCGGATCGCTATGATTAAAATCTTTCACCTTATTTAAGACGGAATACAGCTCCTCATTTGATATTTCTTTATCCATAAGCTGAAACCTCTCATTAAATCTAATTAGGTGAGGCGAGATATAGGCATTCGTCGATTTACTATTACTTTTTAAGATGTCCTGAATAAATTTCAGTGTAGAAAATTTTCCATTAGTTCCAGCAATATGAACAATATTATTTATTTTATTTTGAGGGTTATCTAATTTTTCTAATAGGTTACAAACTCTATCGAGTGATAAATCTATTCTTTTTGGATGAAGTTCAAGAAGCTCGTCTAAAAGCTTATCAATTTGTTCATTTGATATTTTCAATTAGGCTACTCTTTTAAGTAATAATGAAATTATTTGAGATAATTTATCTTTGAGTTCTTTTCTATGAACCACTTGATCTATAAACCCATGTTCTAATAGATATTCTGATCTTTGGAACCCATCAGGCAGAGTCTCACCTACAGTATTTGAAATTACTCTAGGACCTGCAAAACAAATTAATGCGTTTGGTTCAGCCAATGTAATTGATCCCAACGATCCAAAAGACGCAGACACACCTCCACTTGTTGGATTTGTATTAACAACTATATATGGCAACTTAGCATCTTTAACCATCTGACAAGCTATTGTTGTTTTTGGAAGTGATTGAAGAGAATGCTGATTTTCATCCATTCTTGCACCTCCCGAACACGTGAATACAATTAATGGAGTATGATTTGTGACTGAGTGTTCTGCTGCTTTAATCATTGCCTCTGCAGCTGAAGCTCCCACAGAACCACCCATGAAATGAAAATTTTGAGCAGCAATAGTTACATTGATATTATTAATTTGCCCGTAACCAATAAGAAAACAGTCATCCATGTCTGTTTTTTGGCGAGCATCATTAAATCGCTCTTTGTAAGTTTTTAATGCTTTAAAATTAAGTGGGTCAATGAATCCAGAGGGATATTTTATTTCTTCAAATACACCACCATCAAATAGATTTTTAAATCTAATACGAGGATGAATTTGTAAGTGTTCATCACAATTAGGGCACACAAAAAGAGTTTTTTCTAGATCACTCGAATAGAGCATTGTTTGGCATTGAGAGCATTTAATCCAGGCATTTTCTGCGATATCTAAACTTTTTTTCTTTCTAGGAAATACTTTTGAAATAGTTCTTGTTAACCAATTCATGAGCTTAGCTTTTGTTTTAAATCACTTACCATATTGCCTACATTTGTGGCAGGATTAAGTTCTTTATCAATTGACCTTGTTATTTCTCTGCATAATGCTGATCCTACAACGCATGCATCAGTATCCTTAAAATCATATATTGTATCTGCTGTAATTCCAAAACCAATTATACATTTTTTATCGGGAGATATCTTTTTAATTAAACTAAATCTTTTCTTAATTTCGTCTGAACTTACTTTTAATTTTTGACCTGTAGTTGAAAGCATTGAAATATAGTAAACAACCTCATGAGCATCATTTAATATACTTTTTAGTCGGTCTTCATTTGTAGTTGGGCAAAGCAATTGTATGAATACAATACTATTTTCTTTACATTTTTTTGCAAAATCAAGATTAAGTGGCCAGGGCCAATCAACACATATTATGCCTGAAACTTTACTACTTATGCATCTCTTTAGGAACTCATCTTCCCCGTAAGCCATAATTTTATTCTGGTATGTCATTATGATTACTTCTGTCTCGTAATCTTTTTTGAACTCTTCAATAATTTCAAAAATGTCATTGGTTTTAATCCCATTAGATAGCGCTCTGTAAGTACTGTCTTGAATTGCACCACCGTCACCAATGTTTGCTCCGTGTCCAAGTCCACATTCAATAATATCAACACCTGCATCTGCAATTGATCTAAATATATCTAGAGAAGTTTTTTTATCTGGGTCTCCTCCAACTGTATAAGTTAATAGCGCAGCTCTATTATTTTCTTTTGCTCGTTCAAAAGATTTAATTAATGTAGACGATGTCATATTTTGTAACCAAGTCTCTCAGCGATAATTTTAGAGTCTTTTGCAGAGTCTCCGCACGAATCTACAACAATAATTGTATCTTTACTTAATTTAGGTGCAATTTTGATTGCTTCTGCGAATGCATGTGAAGGTTCAAGTGAGGGACTCACAAATCCCTCATTTTTACTGACTAATTGAAAAGCTTCTATGGCTTCTTCGTCACTTGCAGAAGTGTATCTTGCTCTTCCAGTTTCTTTTAGAAAACAATGAAGCGGACTTACACCCGGATAATCAAGTCCAGCACTTATTGAATCTGTCTCTTCAATTTCTCCCTGATCGTCTTGAATGACATATTGAGTTGCTCCATGAAGAACCCCAATAGGTGAGTCATTTGTCAAGGGTGCAGCATGTTTTGAGGACCCCTCTGGCCCACCAGCTTCTACTCCTATGAGTTCAACATTATCATAGTCAATCCACTCATTCCAAAATCCTGCAGCTGACGATCCTCCACCAACGCAATTAATTAATTTCATATCTTTTGGAACTTCACCAAATTCATCCATTACTTGTTTTTTCATTTCTCTGGATATTTGAGCGGTTGACCAAGCACATATTTTGACAAAAATAGTAGGGCCAACAGTGCTTCCAACACACATATGCGCTTCTTCATTCTCACTTGTCCACCATCTCATGCATTCTGATACAGCATCCACTAAAGTTTGTGAACCAGAGTTTACAGGAACAACTTCAGCGCCATAACTTCGCATAGAAAATACATTTATAGATTGTCTTTCAACATCCTTTGCGCCCATGAATATTTTGCATTTTAAATTAAATTTTGCTGCCGCCATACTGAGCATCTTTCCTGCATATCCGGCACCAGTGTCACCCCCTATATAAGTTTTGCCTAATCGCTTACATATTAAGCTGTGAACGACTGCATTATAAGCTTTGTGCGCTCCACCTGTTGCTTTAGAAACTAGTTTGCAATAAATTTGAGCTCCACCAAGATGCTTCGTAAGGTTCTCTAATTTTATAAATGGCGTTGGCGCTCCAACAAAATTTTTAAAATAATAATCTCTCTCAGCGATAAATGTTTCATCATTTCTTAATTTTTCAAATTTACGAGTTAATTCTTCAATTGGATAATTGAGACTTTCAGCAATTTGGTTTCCACCAAATTTACCGCCCCAATATCCATTTTCGTCATGTTGGTCAATGAGAGGAATTCCTTTTTCTAGTTTCATTTTACAGCTTTGTTTGCCTTTGATATGAATTCAGATATTAATTTTTCATCTTTTATACCCTCTGAATTCTCAACACCAGAGCTAACATCAAAATATTCAGTTTTTTTTAAATTTAATGCTTCTGATATATTATTAGTGTTGAGGCCCCCTGATAGAAAAAATGACTTATTTGGGCAAAAATTTTTGATAATCTTCCAATCAAATGTCTGGCCAGTCCCTCCAGGCATATCTTTCTTTTTTTTTGAGTCTAATAGAATATGGTCGATGAAAGGACAATATTCTTTTATTTTATCTAAATCAGACTCTTTCGATATGCTAAATGATTTTATTATTTTAAGATTATAAGCTTCATTGATTTTTCTTACTTCATTTAAACTTTCATTTCCGTGCAATTGAATATGCGTAAACTTCATTTTTGAGTAGGTCTTTAAATCAATAGGAGTTGGGTTTACAGTTACTGCAACTGTGTTCACTTTGCCATTTATTTGATCTAAAATTTCTGCGCATTTACCGATTGATATGTTTCTGCTTGAATTTTCAAAAAAAATAAAGCCCAAAAAAGATGCACCACAATTGATTGCATGTTTAGCAATTTTAATATCTTTTACTCCACAAATTTTAATGTACGCTTTAGTCACTTTATGCTTTGATGAAAATTTTCAGCAGCTTTTCCAGGTGAGTCAGCTGAAGTTATTGGTCTTCCCACAACTATGACATCCGCACCAAAATCAATTGCTTTTTTAGCTGAAAGAGTTCTCTTTTGATCATTATTATTATCTGTTTGATTTCTTATTCCAGGCACAATAACTTTTAATTTAGATCCGAATGTTTCTTTGACTTTTTTTATCTCCATCGGGCTACAAACAATACCATCCATTCCACAATCAAATGCCAGCGCAGATAGATTATCTACATTATTATCAACTGTACCGCTCATACCAATTTCACTGATTGAGTCATCATCAAAACTTGTTAGCATTGTGACCCCAATTAAATTTGTATTACTATTTAATTCTTTTTTTAATTCGACACATTCTTTTAACATACGGGAACCCCCCGAAACGTGAAGTGTTGTATATGTAGGGCTGTAAGAGAGAATATTTTGAAGTGATTTTTTTACTGTATTTGGTATGTCGTATAGTTTGAAATCTAGAAATAATGGAAGTTCATATTTTGAAATTTTTCCAATACCATCCAATCCGCATGAGGTAAAAAATTCTAGACCTAATTTGATGCCTCCTATATGAGGGTGAATTTCGTCAATAATTCTGATGGCAACATCAATACTATTTGTATCAATTGCACAATAGATTGGATTTTTAGTCAAAATTTATGTTTATAAAATTATTCTAACCTTCGTCAGAGCTATTTTCTTGTTTATTTAATTTTAATCTTAATTCTTTTCCCGTTTTGAAGCGAGGAATGAACTTCTCTTCAACATTGACGGATTCACCTGTTCGGGGATTTCTGCCCGTACGCTGTTTTCTATGCTGAACTGAAAATGCACCGAAACCGCGTAATTCAACTCTCTTACCATCTGCTAGAGACTGAGTTATTTCATTAAAAATTGTGTTTACAATCCTCTCAACATCACGAACGAAGAGGTGCGGATTGGCTTCTGTAATATTTTGAATAAGCTTTGACTTTATTAAACTCATATATCTAATTATATGACATTAAATTTTATTGTAAATGATTGATTGTAAAGAATATTATTCTTCTTTTTTGTCTCTGCCCAATGCTTTGCCTAGTATTGCTCCAAGTGAAGCTCCCGAGTCTTTTGAGCCGTACTTTTCCATAGCTTCTTTTTCAATTTCTTCTTCCATAACCCGTATTGATAAATTTATTTTATAATTAGCTAAGTCAATATTTGTGATTGATGCATCTAGCTTATCATTCTTTGCCCATCTATCAGGTCTTGCGTCAGATTTTCTCAAAGCTAGTTCTGATTTCTTTATCAAAGTTATTGGCCCCTTATCGCCAACTCTAACTTTAACCCCATAATCACCTGTTTCAATAACACTACAAGTTACAATTTCTCCTTTGACTTTTTCTTTTATTTCATCATATGGATTTCCATCAACTTCTCTTATTGAAAGGGCAATTCTTTCATTATCATGCGATATTATTTTTACTTTAACTTGATCACCAATCTTATATTTTTTAACTTCTTCTTTCGGATCGTTTTCCCAAGACAAATCTTTGCTAAAAATCGCTCCATCTATTTCACCATCTAAATTACAAAAAAGTATTCCATCGTTAATATTTGAAATTGAAGTATCTAATATCTTACCGATTGGGTTCTCTTCACTAAATTTCTGCCATGGATTAGGTATTAGTTGTTTTATACCTAGACTCAATCTTCTTTTTTCGTGGTCTATTTCCAATATCTGGCAATCAACTGACTGAGACCTTGCGTATAAATTTCCGGGCTTAGAATTTTGCTTAGAACTCCATGTAAGCATGTCTTTATGACAAAGTCCCTCAACTCCATTTTCTATTTCAATAAAAATACCATAGTCCGTAACATTGGTAACAACCCCTGTTACTTTATCGTTCACATTAAAATTATCTTTCACATTATTCCATGGGTCATCCTCAAGCTGTTTCATTCCGACAGACACACGGTTTTTTTCGGGGTCAACTTTTATAATTTTAACTTTAACTTTTTGATCTATTTTTAATACCTCCGAAGGATGTCCAATTCTTTTATATGTAATATCACTACTATGTAGTAGTGAGTCATAACTTCCTAAGTCTACAAAAGCACCATAATCTGTAATTGCTTTTATCTTTCCATCAACTACATCACCAAGTTTAAGCTGCAAAAATCTTTCTTCTCTAACTTCTTTATGCATTTCTTCAAGTACAGCCCTTCGACTTACAACAATGTTGTTTCTTTTAAGGTCCATTTTTAATATTTTAAATTTTTGAGGTACATCAATAAGGTGACTTACGTCTCTCACTGGCCTAGTATCTATTTGGCTACCTGGTAGAAATGCTGTGACACCTATTTCACACGATAATCCACCTTTGACTTTACCGGTAATCACGCCTTCAATAAGTTCTCCAGCTTCGAAAGACTTTTCGATTTCACCCCAGATTTCTTTTGATTTTGCTTTTGATCTCGAAAGAATACATTCACCATTATGATTTTCTATTTTATCTAAGAAGACGTCGATCGTATCTCCTATTTCTAATTCTTTTTGATCTTTTTGAAACACAAATTCTCTTTTCGAAATTCTTCCTTCAACCTTTGCACCAATGTCGACAATGACTGCATCGTTTTCTATTTCTGCAATTTTACCCTTGATAATTGTGCCTTCTTTTAATTTGCTGCTATTTATGGATTCTGCTAGTAGTGTGTCAAATTCACTAGTGTTATTTTCGTTTATGGACTCTGATGTCATATATTCTTCTGATTTAATACTTTCTTTACGGCGTTAAAAGCCTGTTCTATATCAAGATAACTTGTATCTAGCAATACCGAATTTGCTGCAGGTCTCAAAGGAGCAATTTTTCTGCCTAAATCTTTACTATCACGGGCAATAATCCCATCATATATTTGTTTAAGGCCTACTTTTTTGCCATTTTGAGTAACTTGTTCGTATCTTCTCTTAGCTCTTATTAAAGGATCTGCCCATAAGAATACTTTAAATTTTGCTTCTGGAAAAATTTCTGTTCCTATATCCCGCCCTTCAACAATTGCATATTTTTTTCTACTAGCATATTTTTTTGGAAATTCCCTTTGATAGACTCTTAGTTGATCCCTAAGGTATTTTTTTGCAGATATTTTTGATGCGATTTTATCTATATCACTGGAAAATAAATTTATATTATTAATGTTAGAATTTTTTAGCGATTTAGCACATTGAATTATTTTATCTCTATCATTGATATTAATTTTTTTGTTCTTAATTTCTAGTGCAACTGCACGATAAAGTCTCCCACTTTGGAGTAGGGGTGAGTCATAAAAAACTGATAATTTTTTTGCAAGTGTTGACTTTCCCACAGATGCAGGACCATCAATTGCTATAATTTCATGCATTACTTTTTTTGAGTAAAAATTTTAAATGTTTTTTAAAGTCAGGATAGCTAATTGCAATACATTTTTGATTGTCAATTTTTAGTTTATTTTGACAAAGAATATTTAATATAGAAAACGACATCGCAATTCTATGATCATCAAACGATTTTATTTTTATACTTTTTTCCAATTCTAATTTTTTACCATTAATTGATAAATTATTATTTTTTTCATGAACATCAATACCAAGGTTTTTAAAGTTATAGATAATACTCCTAATTCTATCACTCTCCTTGTACCTTAATTCATTTAGACCTTTCATTACTGTTTTACCTTTCGCTTGAGAGGCCGCTATAGACAAAATTGGATATTCATCGATTAAAAATGCTGAGGACGATGATGGTATTTTTATCCCTTTTAATTTACTATATTCTGCAGTTATATTTCCAACTTCTTCACCGCAAATTTTTTTTGTCTTTTTAATTTTTATCTTTCCTCCCATTTTTTTTAATATTTTCAAAAAAGCAATTCTCGATGGATTAAGCATAATGTTTTTTAGGATAATTTTTGAATTGGGAGTAATTAACGCCCCTACAACAAAAAAAGATGCGCTTGACGGGTCTCCAGCAACTTCAATATTTTTCGATTTTATTTCAATAGGTCCATTTAATTCAATTTCATTTCTAATATTATTTATTTTTTTTATATTTACTTTAACACCTAAAAATTTCAAAAGTCTCTCAGTGTGATCCCTTGTAAGAACATTTTCAATAATTCTTGTTTTTCCATGAATATTTAATGCTGCGAGTATAAGCGCTGATTTGACTTGTGCAGATGCTTTTTGAATTTTATGTGTCATAGGTAGCAATTGATCAGTCCCGGATATCATCAATGGTAAATAGTCTTTGTTTGTGAGCTGGACGTTAGCTCCAATTTTTTCTAGATGTAATGTCACTCTTGACATAGATCGTTTACTAAGAGAGTTATCACCTACAAAAGTGCAGTTTATTGGATTAGATGATACAGCTCCTATCATAAGACGAGCAGTCGTACCGCTATTACCACAATTAAGAGCTCTATCAGGCTCAATGAAACCATTTGTACCATTACCAAAAACAATCCATTCTTTTTTATTTTTTATAATTTTTATTCCAAGATTTTGTAAAATATTTAATGTTCTAATAACATCATCTGATTCTAATAAGTTAGATATTCTAGTCTTACCAATAGACATTGCTGACAATATCAAAGCTCTATGAGATATAGATTTGTCTCCTGAAATTAATAATGACCCTTTTAATTTAAACACTTTTTATATTGTCAATTTATATTGTTAGTTTAAAGTTATATATAATTTATTTTTGAGTTATATCATAATTTTATACCATAAATATTAAAGGACAAGTTATGCCAAAAGTTGAGTGGGGGAAAAAAGTAGTTTGTTTAAATTGTGAAACTAAATTTTATGATTTGAATAGAAAACCAGCTGTTTGTCCAAATTGTGGAACTGAATATACTGATCCAACCTTAGATAACATTGTCACAAA
The DNA here is from genome assembly GCA_902524285.1 of uncultured Pelagibacteraceae bacterium. Lineage (GTDB taxonomy): Bacteria > Pseudomonadota > Alphaproteobacteria > Pelagibacterales > AG-422-B15 > CACNXQ01. Next base: position 61,023 of record CABZCR010000001.1, read on the forward strand.
CACAAAACAGGTTTTCACTGACAATGTAGATACTGTTACTGATGATAATTTAGTTGGAAGTGACGCAGCGGAGTCAATAGCTGAGGTAGAGGATTTAGAAATTGAAGACTCTATTGATGATGAAACAATTAGCTTAGAAGACACTGAAAATGAAGTTCAAGTTATTTCTGATGAAGTAGATGAGTTAGATATTAATGAAAATAATCCTGAGGATTTAAGGGAGGATTAGCTTTGGGGCTATAGCTCATCAGGGAGAGCGCGTCGCTGGCAGTGACGAGGTGGTCTCGGTTCAAGTCCGACTAGCTCCACCATTAAAACTTAAATGAGTCTCCTAAATAAAACTTTCTCGCATCCTTATTACCTAAAATAATGTCACTATTACCCTGAGCAATAATCTCCCCAGAGTGCATCACATAGGAATAATCGCAAATATCTAAAACTTCTCTAACATTATGATCAGTAATTAATACGCCTATATTTTTATTCATTAATTGTTTTATGAGAGATTTGATATCGTCAATACCAATTGGATCGACCCCAGCAGTTGGTTCATCCATCAAAATAATACTTGGATTAGAACAGAGGCATCTGGCAATTTCAGTTCTCCTTCTTTCACCCCCGCTAAGCATGTGAGGCATTGCTCTTCTTAGATGCGTAAGGGAGAATTCTGTTAGCAGATCTTCTAAAATATTTTGTTTTTGATCTTTTGGATACTTTTGCAGTTCTAATATTGATAACAAATTATCTTCAACTGACATACCCCTAAAGATGGAAGGTTGTTGGGGCAAAAAACCTATACCTAATTGGGCTCTTTTATACATAGGTAGTACTGTAAGGTTTATATCATCTAATAGTATTTCTCCACCGTCACATTTTATTAAGCCCATAATCATATAAAAAGTAGTCGTTTTACCTGCACCATTAGGTCCTAACAAGCCAACAGTTTTACCTCTTTGAAGATTTAAACTTACATCTCTTACAATTTGTTTTCGTGAAAGAGATTTTCTTAATTTTTTTATTTCTAATCCATTTTTCAAGGAAACTAGTTTGGGTTTTAATGACATATAGTATTAATTAGTAATTATTAGTGCTTCAACTCTTTTTGAAGAATTGCTTTCCATTATACTTATTGCATTTTTCATATCTAGTATTAATTTGTCACACTTAACAATATTATCATTTTCAGACACCTCAACATTTCCAAATAAATCTAGTGTATTTGAATCTGGATAATAAATCCCAGTTTCACCAGTTGCAGTTATACCTTGGTTAATAATTTTTACTTTATTTTCTGCATCAAGTCGATGAATCTTATTTTCATTGTTATTAAATATTATTTTTAATTTTTCTGACCATATTTTAATTTCTGAATTGAATGCATAAACATTACCAGAAAATATTGATACTTTATTATTACGATCAACCTCAAGAAAATCTGAGGTAATCTTTAACTCCTTTGATAAAAGGTTATTGGATAACAATAAACTTAAGACAAGAATATATTTGAGATACTTTAGCATTTAGTTTGAACTTTTAAGAATAGATACAACATTACCAGAATATTTTATTTTGTTGAAATTATCTGTGATAATTGAATCATCTGATAGAATTAAACCCTTTGAACTTTCATGACTTACATTTTCGCGCAATTTAATTACGTCATCATTCATATCAAATGATGCATGATTTGACTTTACTGTTTCTCCCTCTTCAGTGTAAAAAATAATATTTTTCTGTAGTTCTATGAAGTTTGTTATTTGGAAAAAACTACCAGTATCTGCAACTAGGTAAATCCATTTTCCATTTTTCTCAGTTTTGAATTTCCCCTCTACTTCAAACAACTCTAATTTATTATCAAATTTCAGACCTTTTTTTGCTTTTATTTCATAAACCTTATCATTTAACCCCTTTTCTGAAAATCTTGGATTATCTATCTCAATAGCTAAATCTTCACTTTTTAAATAAATATTGGCTTGCAACAAAAAAATTGCGGCTAAGATAAAATATTTTGCTTTAACAATGCTAGTTAACATATCTCAGACAGTCGTGAATATGAATTATTCCCAGTGGAGACTTACTGTTATTATTATTTATAATAAATAAACAAGTAATTTTATTTTTATTCATGATGTTTAATGCATCAATTACTAGCGAATCTTTTTTTATTAGTTTTGGCCTAGGAGTCATAATCATTTTAGCTTTGAGTCTTAAAAAATTTTCATCAATGTTTCTCCTTAAATCACCATCAGTTATGATGCCAATTAACTGATTTTTTTTATTTTTAACTCCAACATGACCAAAGGATTTTTTGGTCATCTCAACAAGAATAGTTTTCATCGTCGCATTCTCCTCAACAATAGGCATTTTACTTTTATTGTGCATGATATCTTTTACTTGAAGCATTTGTGTACCAAGTGAACCACCTGGATGAAGTTTTTTATAGTCAGATTTTTTGAATTTTTTCATTTTCATTAAAGAGACACATAAGGCATCGCCCAAAATCAGCGCCATTGTAGTAGAAGTTGTTGGAGCTAATCCAATAGAGCAAGCCTCGGAAGCATTTGGTAGAATTAAACTAATGTCCGAGGCTTTTATTAGGTCACTTTCTGAATTTGATGATATTCCTATTATTGAAATTGAATATTTCTTAGCAAAATTCAAAAGATTTGTTAACTCGTTACTATTTCCAGAGTTAGATAATACAATAATCATATCTTTTTTTGAAATAATACCCAAGTCCCCATGACTCATATCAGTTGGAGAGCAGTATTGAGATGGGGTTCCGGTCGAACTCATAGTGCTTGATATCTTGTTTGCAATATGACCTGATTTTCCAACTCCAGTAACAATAACCCTACCCTTAACTTTTGCTAAAGATTTCACAGCTTTGTCAAAATTTTTATCTATCGTTTTACTAAGCTTATTGATGCCTTTTAATTCAGTATCAATTACTGTTTTTCCGTCACGAATTATGGAACTTTTTTTCATATTTTAACTAGAATGGGAAAAAATATCGTTATCCCAACCTCTCAAATCTAATTCAACCCTTGTAGGTAAAAATTCTATGCACGCCTGAACAAGCTGCTTTCTATTTTGTCTATCTAAAATCTCATCAAGTTTTTCTTTGATATTATGTAAATGCATGACATCAGTCGCTGCGTAATTAATTTGTTCCTTTGATAAATTTGGATTTGACCAATCACTTGACTGCTGTTTTTTTGAAATATCTATATTTAATAACTCTTTACACAAATCTTTGTAACCGTGTCCTTGGGAATAAGTTCTAGCAATCTTAGAACTAATTTTAGTGCAATAAACATTTTTGATCATTATTTTTAAATCATGCTTTATAGCTGCTAAATCGTGTCGAGCATAATGAAAGATAAATGTTTTATCACTTGCTAATAATTTTTTAAGATTTGGGGCGTCAAAATTTTTTTCTAAAAACTGTACTATATGACAATCTCCTTCTCCATCAAAAAGCTGAATTAAACAAAGGGGGTCCCGACTAGGTCGCAGTCCCATCATTTCACAATCGGCTGCTATATTATTTGCAAAATCAATGCCATCACTTAAATCATTTTTGTGTAAAATAGTTTGCATTGTCTAAGATTTACTCTATTTCAAATCTGTACATAAAGGTATATTTAACAAATATGAAGAAAAAAACGATCACATTAATTGGCGGATCTGGGTTTTTGGCTAAATATTGTATTTCCGAACTTCTTAAAGAGGGTCACAATTTGAAAATTGTATGCAGAAATCCTCATTTGGCTGGTCACTTGAGAATGATGGCGCCAATAGAGCAATTAGATATTGTAAAAGGTAACATTATGCTTAAGCACACAATTGAGCCATATATAAAAAACTCTGATGTTGTCATTAATTTTGTAGGTGTTTTAAATGATAGTTCTGGTGGTCAATCTTTCGTAAATTGTCATACCTTAGGGCCTAAAAATATCGCAGATCTATCAGCAAAATATAAAGTTGAGAAATTTATCCATTTTTCATCCATTGGAGCTGATATTCAAAGTGACTCAAAATATCAACGATCAAAAGGCTTGGGAGAGCAAAATATTCAAAAGATTTATCCTAATACAATAATAATTAGACCATCAATAGTTTTTGGACCTGGTGATGGTTTCTTTTCAGTTCAGGCCAAATTATTAAAAAGTTTACCGGTTGTACCACTGTTCGCTAACAACAAATACCAATGTGTTTATGTTAAAGATATTGCTTCAGCTATAAATAGGCTTCTTTTGGATGATAAATATAATGGTAAGATTTTTGAATTTGGTGGACCAGAAACAATGAGCCTAAAAGAAATATACCAATTAATTTTAGATACTTTAAAAATCAAAAGACTAATAGTTCCAATTCCATTATCTTTTGCAAACTTTATTGCGTTTATGATGTTGCCCTTACCCTCTCCACTTATAACATTTGATCAAGTTAAACTTCTTAGAAAAGACAATGTTATCTCTAAAACTGAATTTAATTTAGAAAAATTAGGTATTGAACCAAGTTCACCAAGAAATATTATAAGTTCATATATTATATAGTTTAAGTGAAATAAATCAAAATTACTGATCCAAGTATAATTCGATAAATTACAAATGGGACCATCGAATTATTTTTTACCCAATTCAACAATATACTTATTGATAAGTATGCAGTAATGAAAGAAATAATGAAACCGGAAAATAAATACAAAAAATTTATTGCAATTGAGTCATTGGCTATTTCAATGGCAGGAATTGAGGCTGATATTAGTATTACAGGTATTGATAGCAGTATTGAAAATTTTGCAGCCTCGACTCTATTTAAACCAACTATTCTTGAACCCGTATAAACGACACCTGCTCTTGAAGCACCTGGAATAATCGCGAAAATTTGAAAAAAACCAACAACAAGAGATTTCTTATAAGATAGATTATCCACTTTAAGACTTTCCTCATTAGATCTGATATCCGCAAAATAAAGCGCTAAACCAAAGACTATAGTTGATAGACCTATAAAATGTAGATCTCTGAATATTTCAGCAAAACCAGACATATAAGCTAAGCCACCAATAAAAATTATAGGTAATGATGCAACGATCAAATTTTGATTTATCTTTGTTTTGGATATTTTGTTAGAAGTAAGGAAAGGCATCATAAATTGAAAGAAGTTAAGTGCCTCAGTTCTAAAATAGATCAATACAGCCATCAAAGTGCCTAAATGAAGGCTAATATCGAGAGATAAATTTTCTCTTATATTCATCATTTCTGCAGTAATAAGCAAGTGAGCCGAACTTGAAATTGGCAGGAATTCAGTAATTCCTTGAATAATTGCTAAAATAATTATAGGAAAAATATGCATAACAGATATGAAAAAATAGAGTTTTACGCCAAATAGGCAAGCAAAAGTTCTATTTATGTCATAACGTATGACTATTAATATATTATTAGACTGATATAAAATTACTCAAATTATTAATGAGATTCTATATATGTCAATAATTATGACATAATTAAAAGTTATGCTTAAATTTACTGATCTAAATCAAGAGTATCCTGATAAGAGATTGTCAAAAGATAGAAAAAAAGACTTTCAAGAAATCTATGATAATTTCATTAAAAATAGTGCAAAAGAGCAGTCTAGCAGATGCTCTCAATGTGGTGTTCCATATTGCACAGTCCACTGTCCACTTCATAACCATATACCTGATTGGCTAAAGCTTGCCGCAGAGGACAGGTTGGAAGAGGCTTATGAAATCTCATCAAGTACAAATAATATGCCTGAGATATGTGGTAGGATTTGTCCACAAGATAGATTATGTGAAGGTAATTGTGTAATTGAGCAATCAGGACACGGATCAGTAACAATTGGCTCAGTAGAGAAATATTTAACAGATAATGCATTTGAGAATGGATGGATTACCCCTCTCAAGGTTGAAAAGAGGATAGAAAAAGAAAATAGCGTAGGTGTAATTGGCGCAGGACCAGCAGGACTAGCCGCTGGAGAAGAGCTTAGAAAAAAAGGTTACAAGGTTCATGTTTATGATCGTTACGACAGAGCTGGTGGATTGTTAATTTATGGTATCCCAAATTTTAAATTAGAAAAAGATATCGTTCAAAGGAGAATGCAATATTTAAAAGACTCTGGAATTAATATTCATCTTAATGTTGAAATTGGAAAAGATATAAAATTTGAAGATCTTCAAAAAAAACATGATGCAGTTTTAATAGCTACAGGTGTTTATAAAGCTAAAGAAATTAACCTGGGTGAAAGTACAAGTAACATAATTCCAGCATTAGAATACTTAACCGCATCTAATCGAAAAGGACTTGGAGATGAAGTTAAGAAATTTGATGAAGGTGAGTTGGATGCAAAAGGTAAAGACATTGTGGTCATTGGTGGCGGTGACACGGCAATGGACTGTGTACGAACTGCTGTAAGACAAAAGGCTAAATCTGTGAAATGTTTATATCGTAGAGATAAAGAAAATATGCCTGGTTCTGCAAGAGAGGTAAATAATGCTGAAGAGGAAGGCGTCGAATTCATGTGGCAATCTCTCCCAATTAATATGAACGTTTTAAAAAATGGTTATCAAATTGAATGTGTCAAAATGAGATTGAGTGAGCCTGATGCTGATGGAAGAAGAACACCTCAACAAATAGATGGATCTGATTTTAATTTGAAGGCTGATATGGTCATTGCTGCTCTAGGTTTTTCTCCTGAAAATTTACCCACACTTTTTGATATTAAAGACTTACCAGTGACAAAGTGGGGCACAGTAAGAGTAGGTTTCAATACTATGATGACTGATATTGATGGAGTCTTTGCTGCAGGAGATATTGTTCGAGGGGCTTCACTAGTAGTTTGGGGAATAAGGGATGGTCGAGATGTGGCCAATTCAATACATAGTTATATTGAAGCTAAAAAACTGGCAGAGGTTAGTAAGGTTAAAGCATCATGAGTTCAGATTTAAATAGATACAGAAAAAATAAGCAAGTCTTGGAAGAAGGGCACCTTTATAGTCCTAAACAAGAGCACGATGCATGCGGTGTTGGCTTTGTAGCATCAGTTGATGGTAAGCAAAGAAGGGAAGTTGTAGAAGGTGGTATCGATGCGCTAAAAGCTGTATGGCACAGAGGTGCTGTTGATGCTGATGGTAAAACAGGGGATGGTGCCGGCATACTTACTCAAATACCTATAAATTTCTTTGATGACGAAATTGCTAAAACAGGCCATGAAAAAAGAGACGAGCCTCTAGGCATTGGTATGATGTTTTTGCCAAGAAACGACTATGCAGCATTAGAAAAATGTCGAACAATAATTGAGTCTGAACTTCTTGATCATGGATACTATATATATGGCTGGAGACAAGTGCCTATTAATAACAGTGTTATTGGTGAAAAAGCTAATTCAACTAGACCTGAGATTGAGCAGGTTATGTTTGTTAATAACATTGAAAGAGAAAGTAATTTTGACTATTCAAAAGAATTATATCTAGTAAGACGTCGACTTGAGAAGAGAATAGCAAAACAGCAAATTAATGGATTTTATGTATGCTCTCTAAGTTTTGAGTCAATCATCTACAAGGGGCTATTTTTAGCTGAACAACTTTCCATATTCTATCCTGATTTAGCTAATAAAAATTTTGTGTCTTCTTATGCAGTGTTTCATCAAAGATATTCCACAAATACCTTTCCATCCTGGGGTTTGGCGCAACCATTTAGAATGTTAGCCCACAATGGGGAGATAAATACAATTTCTGGAAATACAAATTGGATGAGAAATCATCAAACAAGAATTACATCAGAAATTTTTGGTGATGATAGTGAACAAGTTAAACCAATTATAGAAAAAAATGTTTCTGACTCTGCTGCCTTAGATGCTGCGTTTGAATTATATGTTAGAGCTGGAAGATCAGTCCCCCTTGTTAAAACTCTTTTAATTCCTGAGGCGTGGTCAAAAAGGAGTGAACTGATGCCAATTGAGCATAGAAATATGTATGAGTTTTCCAATGCTATTGTAGAACCATGGGATGGACCCGCCGCTATAGCTGCAGTTGACGGAAATTGGATTATTGGTGGTATGGACCGAAATGGCTTAAGGCCAATGAGGTACTCTGTGTCAAATGACAACATAATATACGTTGGCTCTGAAACAGGAATGGTCAGAGTTGATGAATCAAAGATAGTTGAAAAAGGGAGACTGGGCCCTGGAGATATAATTGGAATAAATTTAAAGGAAGGAAAAATTTATCGTAACTCTGATTTAAAAGACTATCTTGCGAATGAAGCTCCTTATGAAGAGTATGTCAAAAAAATAATTCGATTAGATAAGAGAGTAACAGTTTCAAGAGAGTCGACAGTTATAGAAACTGAAAAATTAAGAAAGAGAATGATCGCGGCTGGCTTCACAATGGAAGAACTAGAACTTATTCTTCATCCAATGGTGAGTGATGCCAAGGAATCTACTGGAAGCATGGGTGATGATACTCCTGTTGCTGTATTATCGGACAAGTATCGGCCATTATCTCATTTTTTTAGACAAAAGTTTAGTCAGGTAACAAACCCTCCAATTGATAGTTTAAGAGAGCAAAGCAGAATGAGTTTAAAAACTCGATTTGGAAATTTGCAAGATATTCTATCTCCTAATCCGTATGAAGAAAATGTTTTTGTAATTGATAGTCCATTTATAACAAATGGATTGTTCAAAAAGATTTCTACTCGAGGACAAGAATCTACAACTGTGATTGATTGTACAGTTCATAAGGATAATTTTAATTTAAAAGAGGAAATAAAGCGTATTCAATTCGAGTCAGAGACTGCAGTTTTAAGTGGAAAGTCTCATATCGTACTGTCTGATATTAGTGCGGATCACGACAAATTATCTTTACCAATGATATTGATCACCGCTGCAGTTCACACAGATTTGACACGTAAAGGTATAAGATCTTTTGTATCATTGCACGTAAGATCTGCAGAGTGTCTGGATACTCATTACTTTGCTGTACTCATTGGTGTTGGTGCCACGACAGTAAACCCATACTTAGCATTAGACTGTATTTATGAAAGACAACAAAAGGGACTCTTCGGAAATTTATCTTACGAGAAATGTGTTGAGCGATATAAAAAAGCAGTAGACCAAGGCTTGCTTAAAGTTATGTCTAAGCTTGGAATTTCAGTTATTAGTGCCTACAGGGGCGGATTTAATTTTGAAGCTGTTGGCTTAAGCCGCTCAATGGTCAATGAATATTTCCTTGGTGTACAAAGTCGTATGTCAGGCATTGGCCTATCTGGAATTGAAAAAAAACTAACCGATCTTCATAATTATGCGTATTCGGATAGCGTACAAACATTGCCAATTGGTGGTATATATCGGTACAGAAACGGTGGTGAAACTCATGCTTATGAAGGCAAGTTGATACACCTTCTACAAACAGCGGTTGCGGATGACTCTTATGAGATGTTTAAAAAATATTCAAACTCCATGAGCAACTTTGCTCCAATCAATATTAGAGATTTGCTCGAGTTTAAAGAAAGTGAAAGTTCAATCGAATTAAGCGAAGTAGAATCAATAACGTCTATCAGAAAGCGCTTCGGTACAGGAAGTATGTCACATGGAGCACTTTCAAAGGAGGCCCATGAAACACTAGCAATAGCAATGAACCGGATCGGAGGTGCTTCTTGTTCAGGCGAAGGTGGTGAATCGATTGAAAGATCGAAGCCTCTCAATAATGGAGACAGTGCCAACTCAAGAGTAAAACAAGTAGCTTCTGCAAGGTTTGGTGTAACAACTGAATATTTAAATAACTGTGAGGAAATAGAGATTAAAATAGCACAAGGAGCTAAGCCTGGTGAGGGCGGTCAGCTTCCTGGATTTAAAGTGACTGCTGAGATAGCCAAGCTTCGTCACTCAACAGAAGGTGTTACACTTATAAGCCCTCCACCACATCATGATATTTATTCAATAGAAGATCTTGCTCAACTTATTTATGACTTAAAACAGGCAAACCCAGATGCTAGAGTTTGTGTAAAGCTTGTAGCATCATCTGGAATTGGAACAATAGCGGCAGGTGTTGCGAAGGCTAAAGCTGACGTCATTTTAATTTCAGGACATAATGGTGGAACTGGAGCAAGTCCTCAAACAAGTATTAAATACGCGGGTATCCCTTGGGAAATGGGCTTAACAGAAGTGAATCAAGTTTTGACACTTAACGGCTTAAGGCAAAACGTTGTGCTTAGAACTGATGGAGGTATCAAAACAGGTCGTGACGTTGTAATTGCTGCAATCATGGGCGCCGAGGAGTTTGGGGTTGGCACAACTTCACTCGTTGCGATGGGCTGTATAATGGTAAGGCAATGTCACTCAAACACATGTCCAGTTGGAGTTTGTACTCAAGATGAGGACTTAAGAGCGAGATTTTCAGGCAGCCCTGAAAAAGTGGTTAATCTTTTTAGCTATATAGCTGAAGAGGTAAGAGAAATCTTAGCAAAACTTGGATTCAAAAGCCTAAACGAAATCATTGGAAGAACTGACCTGTTGTATCAAATATCAAGGGGATCAACTCATTTAGATGACTTAGACCTTAATTCATTGCTTATTCAAGCGGAAAAAGATCCAAACGTAGAATACTTTAACCACTCTATTATCAATGATGTTGGTTCAACACTTGACCAAAAAATTATTGAGGATGCATCTAAATTTTTACAAACTGGTCAAAAAACTGAACTAAACTACCCCATTAGAAACACTGATAGAGCTGTTGGCACAAGATTATCTTCGACTATATACAGGACTTTCAAAGACAAACAAGTTAATAAAGAGCATCTAACAATTAATCTGACTGGATCAGCGGGTCAGTCGCTAGGAGCTTTTGCTATTAAGGGTCTAAAAATAAATCTTTATGGGGATTCAAATGATTATGTTGGTAAAGGTCTATCTGGTGCAACTATTTCAATTCGACCTCATAAGAATAGTAATTTAGTTACAAATGAAAATACAATAATCGGAAATACAGTTTTGTACGGTGCTACTTCAGGAGAATTATATGCCGCTGGGCAAGCAGGTGAGCGATTTGCCGTTAGGAATTCAGGGGCGATTACAGTTGTAGAAGGATGTGGCTCAAACGGCTGTGAGTACATGACTGGCGGCACTGTTATTGTGCTTGGAAAAACTGGAGATAATTTCGGAGCGGGAATGACAGGAGGCATGGCTTTTATTTATGATGAGGATAAAAAATTTAATCAGAGAGTTAACGCTGAAACTCTTATTTTTGATACTATAGCATCTGATTATTGGACAAATGAACTTAACCAAATTATTCTTTCACATTACCAAAATACGGGAAGTCTTCATGCGAAAAGTATATTAGACAACTGGGAAACTGAAATACACAAATTTATACACGTATGTCCAAAAGAGATAGTAAGCATTCTTCCTCAGCCATTAGGATTCAAAGATCAGTTGAAGAAAGTCAACTAGATAAAAGTAATAAACTTAAAAAATTAATAGAGCAGCATGGTTTTGATACTTTTGGTATTGTAGATATAAACCCGAACTTGGATTTTAAAAAAGAACTAGATGAGTTCTTGGAAAAAAATCATCACGGCGAAATGGTATGGATGGAGGAAAAATCCAATTATAGGTCAAATCCAAACATTTTGTGGGATGAAGCTCAGTCAATAATTGTTCTTGGAATCAACTATCACTTTGAATGTAATTCGCTTGAGTTATTGTCTGAAAAAAATAAGGGTATAATTTCTGTTTACTCAAGGAATTCTGATTATCATAAAATAATTAAAAAAAAATTGAAAAGTCTTTCATTTAAAATTTCAAAGTTGCTTAATTGTAGTTTTAAATACTTTGTGGATACAGCTCCTGTTATGGAAAAGCCTATTTCTATGAAAGGCGGCATTGGTTGGCAAGGTAAGCATACAAATCTAGTTTCAAAAGACTTTGGATCATGGTTATTTCTTTCATCAATTTTTGTTGATAAAAAAATAAATAATACTCATCCAGAAATTGATCATTGTGGTTCATGTACAAACTGTATTGATATATGCCCAACTAGTGCAATTGTTGAGCCTTACAAATTAGATGCTACTAAATGTATTTCATATCTGACAATAGAACATAAAGGAATTATAGATAAAAATATGAGAAAACTAATTGGAAATAGAATTTATGGCTGTGATGATTGTTTAGCTGTTTGTCCCTGGAATAAATTTGCAAAAAAATCTAAAGAAATTGGTTTTTATCCAAGAGATGATCTTATCAAGCCTGATTTAGGTGATTTTTTAAGTTTAACAGATGAAGGTTTCAGAAAAAAGTTTTCTAAATCCAGTATTAAAAGGATTGGCAGAGATAGATTTTTAAGAAATGTATTGATCGCAGTTGGAAATAGTAAAGAAAAAAAATACAAGAAAGATATTGAGGCACTTTTAGAAGATGAATCTTCTACTGTAAGAGCAATGGCTGTTTGGTCATTAAAGCAAGTGATTGATAGTAATCATATTGAAAACTATAAAAAAAAATATTTCGCTCTTGAAAAAAATAAAAATGTCCAAAAAGAATGGTTAAATTAAACTTATGATTTTTATATTTGGTTATGGATATACAGCCAAACATCTTGCAAGCAAGGTAAGTGATAAAGAAATTTTTGCCACTTCTCGAAGTCTAAATACTAAACAAATTAATCAAAAAAACATTCGAATCATTGACCCTTCGAAGACCCCAAATATTCTCGAAAAATATAAAAATGAAATAACTCATTTAGTTATATCTGTGCCACCAGATCAAAGTGGTGATATTTTTTTAGAAAATATAAAATTTAATTTACATGAATTAATTAATCTTAAATGGATTGGCTACCTATCTGCTACAAGTGTTTATGGCGATCATGACGGTCAATTTGTGAGTGAAACCTCAAGATTACTTACTAAGTCTAAAAGAGGAATTAGCCGCCAGCTTGCAGAGGATCAGTGGAGTCAGTTGTCTAGAAAATATAATCTACCCTTACATATTTTTAGAATTGCTGGCATATATGGACCAGAAAGAAATATTCTTGGGAGAATTCAATCTCGAAATTTCATAAGAATAATAAAAAAGGGACATTTTTTTTCAAGAATATACATCAATGATTTAACAAATATTATTTTAGCTTCAATGAATAAACCGAATCCTATTTCTATATACAATATTGCTGACGACTGTCCGTCGACTCTTGATGATGTGATTGACTATATTTCAAAAAAGATTTCAATTATCATACCCAATGAAGTTCTCTATGAAACGTTAAGTAAAAAAGAACAAATAGAAAGTTTTTTTTCTGAAAATAAAAAAGTGAGCAACAGGCTTATCAAAGAAGAACTTGGTATTATTCTAGAATACCCCTCATATAAAGAAGGTTATAATCAAATCATTAATTTAAATAATTAAATTCCTGTATTCGACTCAACTTGTAGTCTACTAATTGCGATCCCAATTACTACAAGTATAACACCAATTAATAATGAAAATTTCAGTGGTTCATTCATTAATGCCCAGCCATAAAATATTCCAAATACAGGAATTAAATATGCCACCTGCATCATGAAAGTAGTTCCCGCAGTTCTAATCAATATTTGTCTCAGACTAAATGCTAGGCCAGTCGGAATTATGCCTAAATAAAATAATGCAGAAATCGCTGTAAGATTCATTTCATAATTTATTGGTTCAGCAAATAATAGCATCAATGGAATAAGCCATATGCTTCCCCATGCGAGCGTATTCATCGTAACCATATCGGAAGGCAAGTTTGAAACTTTTCGAATAATTAAATTTGATACCACATATGAACAACCTGCTAAATAAATCGCTAGAGCGCCGATAAAACTTGACATATCAGTTACAAAAACTTGCACGCCAACCGCGAACACAACTCCAGAAAAACCAATTATAGTTCCTATCATTTTTCTAAGGTTTAATTTTTCATCATCTGTAAAATAATGTGCCAATATCAATGCAAGAAAAGGGTTGGCTGACATTATAATCACACCTATGTTGCTAGGCAGAGTTAATAACCCGTAAGGGATCAAAGTGAAAGGGATCGCGGCGTTAAATAATCCAATGATTGCGTAAGTAAAAGTATTTTCTCTAAAAAGCTGAAGGTTTCCTGCTCTATATAGAACTGCTAAAAGAAGAAAAATCGCCCCAATAAATGTTCTAAAAAACCCTATTTCAATTGGATTAAACATAAAGTTGCAAAACTTTATTGCTACAAAAGAGGCTCCCCAAACAGCACCAAGAAATACCAAAAGTGAATAATTATTAAGAGTTGAATTCATTACAATAATTCTTCGATATTTTTGTATAAAGTATTTAGATCAGTTTCTCTTGAAAGACTATGATCTCCATCTTCAATGACTGTCAGTTTTTTATTTTTACTTTCCAACAATTCAATAATTTTCTCAGAGGTTGTAAAACTTACTACCTGATCTTTCCTTCCATGAAGAAGCCTTACAGGACAAAAGATATTTATTGGCTTTGTTAAGAGCATATTTTTTTTTCCATCTTCAAGAAATTTATAAGTTATGGTGTAATCTTCAGCGTACTTATCCCAATTAATTATAATTTTACCTTCAGACTTAATTTGTTTTTTTTGTTCAACACTTAGCCTATTCCATTCACCTACAACAAAATCTGGTGCTGATGCTATGCCTACTAGACCATGCACATAATTTGATTTTTGCTTAGATACGATCAAGGAAATCCATCCACCCATACTCGAACCGATGATAATATTTTTATTTGATTTAAATTTTTCAAATATTTCACTCGCTTCTACTGACCACTTACTAATTCCGCCATCTTCAAATCTACCCTTTGACAGGCCATGACCAGAATAGTCAAATCTCAAAAAATTCAATTTATTTTCAATGCACCATTTACTCAAAGCAGTTGCCTTAGTTCCATCCATGCTTGAGCTGTACCCTCCAAAGAAGAAAATTGTTGTTTGAGATTTTAGATCATCTTTTGAATAAGCGATTTGTTCATCAAAAGAAGAATTGATGTAATTAATTTTATTTTGCATAATGATTTACTATTAATCATTTAACTATTAGAAATACTATATGCAATCAAAAATTTGCGTATTACAAGTAATACCTAATCTTGATGTAAGTGGTGCTTCTCAAGGATGTGTTGATGTTGCAAATTTTTTATCAGAGAAGAACTATAATTCTTATATTCTAACTCATTCAGGGCCCAAAACATCAGAAGTAAAAGACTATAATGAAAAAGTTTTTTATGCTTCTGTTAACTCTAAAAATCCAATCAAAATCTTTTTTAATATAATTAAAATTATAAAACTAATCAAAAAACTAAATATTACAATTGTTCACGCTCGAAGTAGAGCACCTGCATGGAGCTCATACTTTGCATGCGTTGTAACTGGCACAAAATTTATTACTACATTTCATGGTACATACAACTTTAGTAACCCACTAAAAAAATACTATAACTCCATTATGTTAAAAACAAATGGAACAATAGCAATTTCAGAGTTTATTAATGATCATATATATAATTGTTACCCAACTAAAAATTATAATATTAGAACTATTGCTAGAGGCATAGACTTCAATTTTTATGATCCAAATAACGTTAAAGCTCAGCAGGTAGAATTAATTATAAAAGAATTCAATATTGATTATGATGCAATTAAGATCCTTCTTGCCGGAAGAATAACGGGGTGGAAGGGACATAAACTTCTTCTTCAAGCAATTTCTACTATTATTAAAAAAACAAATCATAAATTCGAGATAATTTTTGTTGGTCCTGATGAAAATTATAAACTAAAGAATTCACTAAAAAATTTTGCAAATGAACACAACCTTTCAAAATCTCTGCATTTTGTGGGCTCAAGAACTGATCTGAATAATTTTTATAGTTTGGCTGATTTAGTAATTTCTGCGTCAACTGATCCAGAAGCTTTTGGTAGAATTTCTGTTGAGGCCCAAGCAATGGGTAAATTTGTAATAGCGTCAAATCATGGAGGGTCAGTCGAGACAGTGAATGACGGTGAAACAGGCTACCTATTTGAAAATAATAACGCTGAGGATCTATGCAAAAAAATTATTGATGCAATTTCTAATGAAAAATATAAATCAGAAAAGACTTCAGAAGCATGCATTGCACATGTTAGAGAAAAATATTCAAAAATTAGAATGTGTGAGGAAACAGTAAATTTTTACAAAGAAGTTATAAATTAAATGGTTAAAAATATTTTGGTAATTAAGCATGGTTCTTTTGGAGATATTATTCAAATAAATGGATGTTTAAAAGATATTCGAGAGCATTACTCAAAATATAAAATATATATCTTAACTACACCGGCATTTAATAATTATTTTGGTAAGTGCCCTTTTATTGATGAAGTAATTTTAGATAAGAGGAAGTCTCGATGGAATTTAATCTACCTATATCAATTGAAGAAATTTTTTAGCAAATATAAATTTGAAAGAATTTTTGATTTACAAAATTCCCATCGAACTGAATTTTATCGAAAGTACCTATCTTCTTCTGAATGGATCTCCTCAAGGACAATGTTAAGATTTAATGAAACAAAAGAAGAATTTGATAAAAAAAGTATTTTAGAAAGATTTAAATTACAATTATCAAGATCAAAAATAGATACGCAGTATGCGGAAAAACCCCAAGTTTCTTGGATGATAGATGATGATTTTCATATTTCTTCTGAAATTAAAAAAAATTACATAGTTTTATTTCCTTTTTGTTCTCCAAAACATCATCAAAAGATCTGGCCTTATTATGAAGAGCTCATTTCAAAGCTTAAATCAAAGTTATTTGAAATGGATATTGTTATTGCTCCAGGACCAGGAGAAATAAATGCAGCAAGAAAATATAATGTAAAGTTATGTTTACATAACAATCAGCCAACAAATTTTTTTCAATTAGCGAAATTGCTTATTGGTGCAAAATATGTAATTTCAAATGATACAGGACCTGCACACTTAGCTGCTCACTTAGGATGCAGAGGTTTAGCATTATTTGGTGGCCACACTACACCAGACAAAGTAAGTATTGAAACAGGCAGTTTTTTATCAATTTCTTCAAAAAATATAAGAAATATTAGTATGGAAGAAGTCTTCGATAAAATAGATTCTCATTTATAGATAGATGATATAATACTTAAGCCTTATGAGTAACGACGAACCATTTATAAATACTTTAAGACATGATACTGCCCATGTTTTAGCTATGGCTGTGCAGGAGTTGTTTCCTGATACGCAAGTTACGATTGGTCCAGTAATTGAAAATGGTTTTTATTATGATTTTGATAGAAAAGAGCCGTTTACTGAAAAAGATCTTGGAACTATTGAAAAGAAAATGAAAGAGATTGTTAATCGTGACGAAAAGACTTCATTCAAAGTAATGA
Source organism: uncultured Pelagibacteraceae bacterium (assembly GCA_902524285.1). Classification (GTDB taxonomy): domain Bacteria; phylum Pseudomonadota; class Alphaproteobacteria; order Pelagibacterales; family AG-422-B15; genus CACNXQ01. Next base: position 78,457 of record CABZCR010000001.1, read on the forward strand.
GCAGGGAAGATGCGATTAAGCTATTTTCTGATAAGGGAGAGAACTATAAGGTAGAGATTATTAAGGACCTACCTGAGAGTGAAGAACTGAAAGTATACTATCACGGTGACTGGTTTGATCTTTGCAAGGGGCCTCATCTAGAATCAACAGGTAAAATTGGAAAAGCATTTAAATTGACTAAAGTAGCAGGCGCTTATTGGCGTGGAGATTCAAACAACCCTATGCTTCAAAGAATTTATGGAACTGCATGGGAGTCTCAGGAAGAACTAGATAATCATTTAAACATACTTAAAGAAGCTGAAAAAAGAGACCACAGGAAACTTGGAAGAGATTTAGATTTATTTCATTTTCAAGAGGAAGCTCAAGGTTCAGTTTTCTGGCATAACAATGGTTGGACATTGTTTAGGACACTTATTGATTATATGCGTCAGCGACAAGAAGAGGCTGGGTATGAAGAAATTAATACACCAGATATAATGGATAAGTCCTTATGGGTAAAATCAGGGCATCTCGAAAAATTTGGTGACAATATGTTTACTACTGAACCAAGAGAAGATCGAGTATATGCTCTCAAGCCAATGAATTGTCCTGGTGGGGTACAAGTTTATAAACAAGGACTTAAAAGTTACAGAGATCTTCCCTTGAGAGTTGCTGAGTTTGGAAAAGTTCACAGATATGAGCCGTCGGGTGCTCTTCATGGTTTAATGAGAGTCAGGGCATTTACACAAGATGATGCACATATATTTTGTACTGAAGACCAAATTACCGAAGAAAGCAAAAAGGTATGCGATCTAGTTTTAAGTATTTATAAAGATTTCGGATTTGAAAATGTATCAATTAAATTCTCTGACCGTCCTGAAAAAAGAGTTGGCAATGATGATGTATGGGACAAATCTGAGGCTGCTCTTCGTGAGGCAATGGAAGCTACGGGATTAGAATATACTTTAAATCCAGGTGAAGGAGCATTTTATGGTCCGAAACTAGAATTTATTCTCAAAGATGCAATTGGAAGAGAATGGCAGTGTGGAACGTTGCAAGTTGATCTAAATTTACCTGAAAGACTTGATGCTACTTATGTAGGCGAAGACGGTTTAAAGCACAATCCGGTTATGTTACACAGAGCATTATTTGGATCTTTAGAGCGTTTTATTGGAATTTTAATAGAGCATTACGCCGGTAATTTGCCTATTTGGTTGTCACCAGTTCAGGCTGTGGTAGCGCCGATTACTTCTGACATAAACGAATATGCAGAGAGTGTTTTTTTATCTCTTAAAAATAATGGTATTAGAGTTGAAAAGGACTTAAGAAATGAGAAGATAAGCTATAAAATTAGAGAAAACTCTCTAAAAAAAATACCTTATCAATTAATCCTAGGTAAGAATGAAATGGAAGACAATACTGTAACATTGAGGGAGTTTGGTAATGACAAGCAAGAAAAAATTAAATTTGAAAAATTAAATGATTTTTTTCAAAAAAAATGTATGATGCCGTCGCACCAATAAACAAAGGAGATTAAAATAGCACTTCAAAGAAAAAATAATAGAGCCCAGCTATCTACTAAAGGTCCAAAGTTTCGTATAAACGAATTTATAACTTCTTCCACTGTAAGATTAATTGATGAAAAAGGTAACAACTTAGGGGTTGTTAATACTGATGAGGCGATGCAAAAAGCTTCAGATGCAGGCCTTGATTTAGTTGAAGTATCACCACAAGTTGACCCCCCTGTGTGCAAAATTCTTGATTTTGGAAAATTTAAATATGAGGCTCAAAAAAAAGCTAGTACGTCCAAGAAAAAACAAAAAGAAATTACAATTAAAGAAATTAAGATGAGACCGGGAATTGATGTTCACGATTACGACTTCAAGGTAAAGGCTGCTCAAAAATTTATCGCTGCAGGCGATAAAGTAAAATTTACTATCCGATTTAAAGGTAGAGAGTTCGAACATCATGATATTGCTGAAAATTTGATGGAAAGAATTCGAGAAACAATGGGTACGACAAGTAAAATCGAGCAAGAGCCAAAACTTGAAGGTCGCCAATTTACCATGATTTTCACTGCAAATTAGCAGCAGTAGTTAATTCTTACCATTAATAAAAAACTTTTGATTTTTTTTTACCTAGGGTCTATAAACCGTTCATCCAATATGAGTAAATTAAAAACAAAAAAAGGTGCTAATAAGAGATTTAGGCTTACAGCTTCAGGTAAAGTTAAATCATATCAAAGTGGAAAAAGACACGGTATGATTAAAAGAACGAATAATCAGATAAGAAACCAAAGAGGTTCTACAATTTTATCTGACCAAGATGCCCGAATAGTTAAAAAGTTTTTACCCTACGCTTAATAAATAGGAAGATATAATGGCTAGAGTTAAAAGAGGAGTTACTGCACACGCAAGACATAAAAAAGTAATTAAGCAAGCCAAAGGATATAGAGGCAGAAGAAAGAATACTTTTAAAGTCGCAAAGCAAGCTGTAGAAAAATCAATGCAGTATGCCTACCGTGATCGAAGAGTAAAAAAAAGAGAGTTTAGATCTCTTTGGACTCAAAGAATAAATGCTGGAGCTAGATTACATGGAATTTCTTATTCAGTTTTCATGAATGGTCTTAAAAAATTAAACATCGAATTAGATCGTAAAATTTTAGCTGATCTTGCTATGAATGAGCCTACTTCTTTTGAGCATTTAGCAAAACAGGTTCAGTCCTCAGCCAAATAATTCAGTTGGCATCATATTCTCAAGCATATTATTATTACAGAAAAAACTAAATCTGATATTGTTGTTCCACGATGAAAGATTTTAGAGAGCTAGAAACTGAAATTAAAAAAGCTTCAGATAAATTTACAAATATCGAAAGCATAAATGAATTTAGAATAAAATTTCTTGGCAAGAAAGGTATTATTTCTCTTGAAATGAAAGAGCTAGCCAGTCTTTCTGGAGATGAAAGAAAGCAGCATGCTGAAAAATTAAATAAAATTAAAGACTCTGTTCTTGAAATAATAGCTTCAAAGACTGAAGAGTTAAATAGCGAGGAATTAGAAAAAAAACTTAACTCTGAAACTTTAGATATCACTCTATCTACTTCAAAGTCATACGGAACTATTCACCCAATCAGTCAGGTTATAGAGGAAGTTATAACTATATTTGGCGACTTAGATTTTTTTGTTGCAGAAGGACCTGAAGTTGAAACTGATTACAATAATTTTACTGCTTTAAATACTTCTGAACACCACCCTGCACGACAAATGCATGATACTTTTTATGTTGAAACTGAGACTGACGGAATGCCAAATGTTCTGCGAACTCATACCTCGCCAGTTCAAATAAGAAGTATGTTAAAGCAAAAACCACCAATTCGATTAATTGCTCCTGGAAAAACGTTTAGATGTGATAATGATCAAACGCACTCTCCTATGTTCCATCAAGTTGAGGGTTTAGTAATAGATCAAGAAAGCAACATGAGCCACCTCAAAGGATGTTTAGAAATATTCCTCAAGACTTTTTTTGAGACTGATAAATTAAATATGAGATTTCGACCTAGTCATTTCCCCTTTACTGAACCATCTGCAGAAGTTGATATTGGATACACTAAGAAAGGAAATCAATTAATTATTGGAGAGGGTGAGGATTGGTTGGAAATTTTAGGGTGTGGAATGGTTCATCCAAACGTACTTGAAAATGTAAATATCAATGCAAATGAATATCAAGGTTATGCATTTGGTATGGGTATAGAGAGGCTTGCAATGCTCAAATACGGAATTAGTGATTTGAGAACTTTCTTTGATAGTGATCTTAGATGGAATAAACATTATGGCTTTTCACCTTTGAACATACCTTCGATCATAGGAGACTTAAGCTAGATGAAATTTAGTTATTCGTGGTTAACTGAGCATCTTAAGACAAATGCTCATTTCGAAGAAATTGAAAAGAAACTCACTTCTATCGGTCTTGAAGTTGAAGATATTCAAGACACAGGTAAAGCATACAAGGATTTTATTGTTGGACAGGTGCTTGAAGAAAAAAAACATCCAAATGCGGATAAATTAAAACTATGCAAAGTTGATATTGGTAAGGAAAAGGTTGATGTAGTTTGTGGTGCACCAAATGTAGAGAAAGGCATGAAAGTGGTTTATGCGCCGGTTGGTTCAACTATTCCGGTTAATCAAATGAAAATTAAAGCTGCCAAGATTAGGGGAGTTGAGTCTTATGGAATGATGTGTTCAGAATACGAGCTTGGTATCTCAAATGAGCACGACGGAATAATTCGACTTGAGGAAAAAGAAACTATTGGAACATCTTTTTCAGAGATTTATGGCCTTAATGATATTGTAATAGAAATTGGTATCACTCCAAATCGACAAGATTGTCTAGGTGTAAAAGGAATAGCTCGAGATCTTGCTTCAGCTGGCATGGGGGAATTGTTAGAGAGAAAAATATCTAGAGAAAAAGGCTCCTTTAAATCACCAATTAAAATTGAAATACAAGATAATACAATATGCTCAGCCTTTGCTGGAAGATATTTTAGAAATGTAAAGAATACTGAAAGCCCGGAATGGCTTAAAAATAAACTTAAGTCAATAGGTTTAAGGCCAATATCTGCGCTGGTAGATATAACTAATTTTGTAATGTATGACGAGAATCGCCCGCTTCACGTTTACGATGCAGATAAAATAGATGGCAAAATTATAGTACGTAAAGCAAATGATGGAGAAAGTTTCTTGGCGCTAGACGATAAAGATTATCACCTAAAAAATGGTATGTGCGTAATAGCGGATGAAAAAAAAGTACTAGGCTTAGGGGGAATCATGGGGGGCGAAAGTACAGGTTGCAGTACTGAGACAAAGAACGTTTTACTTGAATCAGCCTTATTTGATGAGATTAATACAGCTAAAACGGGAAGAAACTTGTCAATTCTAAGTGATGCAAGATATCGTTTTGAAAGAGGCATTGATCCAAATTCAACCTTAAAAGGAATAGACCTTGCAACACAATTAATTCTTGAAATATGTGGCGGTGAGTGCAGTGAGGTTGAGTTGGCTGGGAATATAAAAGAAAATAAAAATGAGGTGTCAACTTCTAGTAGTTATATTTCGAGAAGACTTGGTTTTGAAGTGTCTGACAAAGAATTGATATCAATACTTAGTTCTTTAGGAATTGAAACGAGCCAAACAGGTGATGTTATCAAATGTTCAATACCTTCTTGGAGACAAGATATTCACGGGGAAGCTGACATAAGTGAAGAAGTTATTCGTATTAAAGGATATGAAAATATTCCGACAAGTAATATTAGACTAAAAAGTAAAATTAATAAAAATATCTTAAATTACGCACAAAAGAAGTTGATGAAAGCTAGACACTTTATTGCTTCAATTGAATATGATGAATTAGTAACATTTTCATTCACAGACTCAAAAAATTGTGAAGTATTTGGCGATATAAATAAATTAAAAATTGTAAATCCCATCTCAGAGGAGCTGGATATATTAAGACCTAATCTTCTGCCTAATCTTCTTCAAGCAATTAAAAAAAATAAGAAAAGAAACTTTGACTCATTCTCGATCTTTGAGATAGGTAGTCAGTACAGATCAACATCTCCTGAGGATCAGCTGAACGTTGCATGTGGAATTAAATCTGGAATTAAGACAGAAAAGTCCTGGAAGAATATGCAGACGGAATTTGATATATATGACGTAAAACAAGATTTAACTTCCTTAATTGACTATTTAATGCCAGGTAACAAAAAAATATCTGTCTCTAATGACTGTCCTTCCTGGTATCATCCAGGTAGATCTGGTTCGATAAAAATTAATAATTCGGTAATTGCTGGATATTTTGGAGAGTTACATCCAAGAGTTGCAAATCAATTTAAGATTAAGAATAAAACAAATATATTTGAGTTATACCTTGATGAACTGCCAAACATAGAAAAGAAAACTACCAACAAGCCTGTACTTAACTTAAGTGATTTTCAGATTGTCACAAGAGACTTTGCCTTTGTTATTGATAAAAAAGTAAAAAGCGAAGAAGTTGTTACTTCAGCCTTTAAGGTAGATAAGGAATTAATTAGAAATGTAGAAATCTTTGATTTATTTGAAGATGATAGTCTTGGAAAAGACAAAAAGTCTATTGCTATTAAGGTTACATTACAATCTAACGAAAAAACTCTTGCCGATAATGACATTTCTGAAATAAGTTCAAAATTAATTGAATCTGTGAAAAAGTCTACTTCCGGAACTGTTAGATCCTAAATTAAAAATATTATGACTGGCACTAAAAACATAAGAAATTTTTCTATTATAGCTCATATTGATCATGGAAAATCTACTTTAGCTGACAGATTGATTCAATTTTGTGGAGGGCTTTCTGAAAGAGAAATGAAAGCACAGGTGCTTGACTCTATGGATATTGAAAGAGAACGTGGAATAACAATCAAGGCTCAAACTGTACAATTAAAATACAAAGCAAAAAATGGCGAAACGTACACACTAAATATTATTGATACACCTGGCCATGTTGACTTCAGCTATGAAGTTAACAGATCATTATCTGCTTGCGAGGGATCGCTATTGGTTGTTGATGCAAGTCAGGGTGTTGAAGCTCAAACATTAGCTAATTTATATCAAGCTGTAGAAAATGATCATGTAATTATACCTGTTTTAAATAAAATAGATTTACCAGCAGCGGATCCCGAGAGAGTAAAAAAACAGATAGAAGATATTTTAGGTATTGATACCAGTAATGTAATTGAAATTTCTGCTAAATCAGGTCTCGGCATTGAAGAAGTCTTAGAAAATATTGTAAAGGAATTACCATCTCCTGTAGGTGATGAAAGTAAACAATTAAAAGCAATGTTAGTAGATAGTTGGTATGATGCCTACCTGGGTGTTGTGATATTGGTTCGTGTGATAGATGGAGTTCTAAAAAAGGGTATGGAGGTTCGTTTTCATCAAACTAATACAAAACATTTAATAGAGAGAATTGGTTGTTTCACACCAAAAATGGTAGATAACGAGTTTATCAATGCTGGTGAATTAGGTTTTATAACAGCTGCAATTAAAGAAGTGGCTCAAACTAAGGTTGGGGATACAATACTACTAGCTAACGATAAACAAACAGAGCCTTTACCTGGATTCAAGCCAAGTCAGCCTGTGGTATTTTGTGGTTTATTCCCAACAAATGCAGCTGATTTTAAATTCTTGAAAGATGCATTAGCGAAGTTAAAGCTTAATGACTCCAGTTTTCATTTCGAACAAGAAACCTCAGCAGCTCTTGGAATGGGTTTTAGATGTGGTTTCCTTGGATTATTACACTTAGAAATTATTGTTGAAAGACTTGATAGAGAATTTAATTTAGATTTAATAACTACAGCTCCAAGCGTTATTTATAATTTAGTTTTAAATGATGGGAGCTCACTTGAATTACATAATCCAGCAGATATGCCTGAAGTTATGAACATTAAAAGCATCTCTGAGCCTTGGATTAAAGCAACAATTATTTGTCCCGATGAATATTTAGGCAGTATCATATCTCTCTGTGAAGATAAGAGAGGTATACAAACAGAATTATCTTATTCTGGATCAAGAGTAATTCTAAATTATAAATTGCCTTTAAATGAAATTGTTTTTGATTTTTACGATCGCTTGAAGTCAATTTCTAGTGGATATGCAAGTTTTGATTATGAAATTGATGAGTATATTGAAAGTGATTTGGTAAGACTGAGTATATTAGTAAATGATGAATCAGTAGATGCACTATCTATCATTGTTCACAGAAGTTTTTCTGAAAAAAAAGGTCGAGCAGTCTGCGAAAAATTAAAAGAATTAATTCCTCGTCATCAATTCCATATTCCAATCCAGGCAGCAATTGGTGGAAAAATTATTGCTCGCGAAACTGTCAGAGGATACCGTAAAAATGTTATTGAGAGAATACATGGTGGTGGAGCTACAGACAGAAAAAGAAAATTACTTGATAAGCAGAAAAAGGGAAAACAGAGACTTAGAACTTACGGTAAGGTCGATATTCCTCAGGAAGCCTTTATTGCTGCTTTAAAAGTTGAATAAGGAAAGGTGGCCGAGTGGTTGAAGGCGCACGCTTGGAAAGCGTGTATGCGGGTGACCGTATCGTGGGTTCGAATCCCATCCTTTCCGCCATTTTAAAGTTATTTTCATTGAAAAATTTTTCTATAATCTGATGGCTATGAATTTAGATAAATTTGAGAAATATTCACTTACTTTTGGTCCCACCCCAATAGAATATTTGCCTCGTTTAACTGAAGCAATAGGAGCTGATGTTGAAATATACGCCAAAAGAGATGACTGTAATTCAGGTCTGGCTATGGGTGGGAATAAATTAAGAAAACTAGAATACATAGTTCCAGACGCTATTGCATCCGGAGCTGATACATTAGTTTCTATTGGTGGTGTTCAATCTAACCATACAAGAATGGTAGCTGCAACTGCAGCTAAAATTGGAATGAAATGTGTTGTTGTTCAAGAAAGTTGGGTTCCTCATGAAGATGCAGTTTATGATCGTGTTGGTAATATTTTAATGACGCGTTTGATGGGAGCAGATAGCAGGTTAGTTCCAGATGGTTTTGATATTGGGATTAGGAAAAGTTGGGAAGAAGCAATTCAATCCGTGAAAGATAGCGGTGGTAAGCCTTATGCAATTCCAGCTGGGGCATCTGTGCATAAATATGGTGGACTGGGATACGTAGGATTCGCTGAAGAAGTTCGAACACAAGAAAAAGAGATGTCATTAAAATTTGATTACATCATAGTGTGTGTAGTTACTGGCTCAACTCAGGCAGGGATGATCGTTGGGTTCGCAGAAGATGACCGTGCACACAGAGTTATAGGTATTGATGGATCGGGCACACCAGATAAATTAGCTAAGCAAGTGAGAGAAATTGTAGATAATACAGCTGAATTAGTAGAACTTGGAAGAACAATTAGAGATGATGAAATAATAATAATTCCAGACTATGCATATCCAGCATATGGAGTTCCTAGTGAAGAAACTAATGAGGCTATTCGTATGGCAGCAAAAACTGAAGCCATGATTACTGATCCTGTTTATGAGGGCAAATCTATGCAAGGAATGATTGATTTAGCGAGGAAAGGTTACTTTAAAAAAGGATCTAAAATACTCTATGCTCATCTTGGAGGAGTTCCAGCTATTAATGGCTACTCATATACCTACCGTAATGGATAAATTCATTTAAAGTCCAGCGGTAATTAGACTTATCGTTTCAAGTACAAGCTATAAAACAAGTATTTTTCCTAAGTTAATTACCAAGTGCAATTCCCTCACGTCTAGGGTCTGAGCCTCCATAAATTTCAGTATCAATGAATATTCCATTCAGGCCTGAATAATATTTTCTTATTTTGGTATCGTATCCCATATCCTTTAGAGAGTTCTCAAGGTTTGAAGAGTACAAAGATTCTTCTATTTCAAATTTCCCCCATCTATTAATAGCATGAGGATGAGAGACTGCTTCTTGAATATTCATATCCCATTCTAGTAATGAGATAATTGAATTGACTACAAAGTTGATAATATTGCTACCTCCAGGTGAACCAATAATTATTATCGGTTTTCCATCTTCTAGTACTATAGTTGGTGCCATTGATGATCTAGGTCTCTTTCCAGGCTCTAATCTATTTGCAATCAGCTTACCATCAGCTTTTTCATTAAATGAAAAATCCGTTAGTTGATTATTGAGTAAAAAACCACTTTCGGTCATTAATCTTGATCCAAATGCATTTTCAATTGATGATGTCATTGAGAGTGCATTTCCATACTGATCATAAATTGAAATATGTGTTGTAGATTGCAATTCTAATGAATTATCAAGTCCGTAATTATACACAACATCGTCAGATGGTTTACCTGAGACTATATTTTCAGTTTTAATTCCTACTTTAATTTGATTTGATCTTTCAATCAAATAGTCATCACTTAAAAGACCAGACAAAGGCACATTGACATAGTCACTATCTGCTAAGTATCGATCGCGATCAGCAAATGCTAAGCGAGTTGCATCTCCAATAATTTGCCATGTAAGAGGATTTGAGATGCCAAGAGATTTTAGATCATAAGGCTCTAAAATTTTAAGTATTTGTGCGACCGCTACACCTCCAGATGATGGTGGGCCCATGCCACATATATCGTACATTTTATAATTTATACAAACCGGATCTCTTTCAATTACACGATAGCTACTCAAATCTTCAAATTCTAAGAAGCCCGGATTTTTACTATAGTTGTTTACTGTGCTTATTATGTCCTGCGCAATTGATCCTTTATAGAAATCATCAATAGTATTATTAGCAATAATTTGCATTGTACTTGCATAAGCTGGATTTTTCAATATCTGCTTATGTCTTAAACTATTTCCGTTTGGTATAAAATATTCTTTTGTTTTTTCTATTTTGCTGAGTCTATCTTTATCTCTCTCAATAGATGAGGATAATTTTTTCGAAACTGAAAAACCATTTTTACTTAGAAAAATTGCATCATCAAAAAGTTTTGTCCAATTTTGATTTCCCCATTTTCTTTGAGCTTCGTGCATTAACGCAAGAGTTCCGGGCGTACCTACTGATAGACCGCCTATGACAGCGTCAAAAAACTTCATTTTAGTTCCATCACTATTTTGAAATTGATTTGAAATTGAGTTTTGTGGTGCAGTCTCACGACCATCTAAAGTAATTATTTTACCTGTTACACCGTCATACCATAATAAGAAACTTCCCCCACCAATTCCAGAGGACTCTGGCTCAACTAAGCCTAACACAGATTGAGCTGCAACCATTGCATCTGCTGCTGTACCTCCAGATTGTAATATTTTTGCCCCAGCAGCTGAAGCGTAAGCGTTCGCTGTAACAATCATCCAGTTTTTACTTGATACGAATTTTCCATTATCTTTTAGGTTAAGCGATTTTTGAATTTCTAATCTATCAAGTTCAACAGAGGTTCCAGCGAAGATCTCTGGAGGGATATCTTCAATATTCTCATCGGAATATGAAGTTTGTAGGAAGAAAAATAATGCGAAAAACATTATCAAGATTTTTTTTCTCATAAGTACCCAATCAACATGTGAATTTGATAAATGTTCAGGCGCTATAGGCCTCCAGTGATAAGTCCAACCATTCCAAGTACAAGCCATAAGATTAACATTGTTCTTTCATTAAATGCTCTTGTACTTTCAATTTTCTTCACCTGCTTATAAATCACCATAGATAAAAGCATTATCAAGACGAGAAGGTATATAATTGTAAATATCATGTGATTTATAGTATCAATTCGACGTTGGAAGTATATAAATTAAAACATGCAGTTATTTAGACATTCTTATTCAACGTTAGTAATTATTGGAGGCTGCATACTCTTGCTTGTCTCATTCGGTATAAGGCATTCTTCTGGTCTTTATTTGATCCCCATTTCTGAACATATACAAACTGGTAGAGAAGTATTTGGGTTTGCCATTGCAATACAGTTTCTTATGATTGGCATCGGATCACCAATTTTTGGTGCCATAGCAGATAAATATAGTTCATCAGTAGCTGGTCTATTAGGAGTAATTTTCTTTTTAATTGGACTTTACTTAATGTCGCTTGTTGAAGGTTCATTACTTCTTATAGTTTCACAAGTAATTTTTGGATTTGGATGCGCTGGATGTGGCACTGCTGTAATATTAGGAGCTGTTGGTAAAGCTGTAACAGGCAAATACCAAACATTATCTCTAGGAGTCGTAATGGCTGCAGGCTCGCTAGGTCAATTTTTGATCGTTCCTCTTACAGGCTTCTTAATTGAAATGAGTGATTGGCAAAGATCAATTTTATATCTTTGTTTTATTTCACTCATTATGATTTTATTCTCCCTTGTCTTAACAAAGCATTCATCCAAAAGTGGAGAAGATGATGAAGTTAATAGATCTTTAGCATCTGTCTTAAATGAAGCCTTTGCAAATAAGAGCTATGTCTTACTGACAATTGGTTTTTTTGTTTGTGGTTTTCATATATCGTTTATAGCAACTCATCTACCTGCATACCTCGATGATTTATTTTTGCCCATGTGGATCGGTTCCTGGTCTTTAGCACTAATCGGTTTATTTAATGTAATAGGCACACTTGTTTTCGGTCACTTAGGTGACCTAAGGTCTAAAAAAAATCTCCTGGTAATTCTATACACTTTACGTGCCTTACTGTTCTTGGTATTTATCTTTTTGCCTAAAACTGAAATTACAGTTTTAATTTTTGCATCACTTCTTGGGATACTATGGCTATCTACAGTGCCTCTTACCAGTGGAATTATATCAGTTATTTTTGGATCCAAGTATATGTCTATGCTATATGGGTTTACTTTCTTATCTCACCAAGTCGGTTCGTTTGTTGGGTCATGGTTTGGTGGTAGATTTTACGATTACTATGGTTCTTATGATATTATGTGGTGGGCTTGTGTTATTTTAGGATTTGCATCTGCAATCGTTCATTTTCCAATAAAAGAATCACCACTGGTCAAAATGGCAAATTAAATCAATAGTTTAATTTTTAAACAAATATAAAAACACTATTATTTGATAAAGCTTTATTAGATAACTAATTAAATACTGTGCCTAAAAGTTCAAAAAAAAGATCATTAGTAAAGGCTCTTACCTGGAGAGTAACTGCAACAGCAGATACATTCTTAATAAGTTACTTAGTAATTTTAAAATCAGATTTTTCAGTTCTTGAAACTGCTGGTTTAATTGCTGCATTGGAAGTTATTACAAAGATAACTATTTATTATTTTCATGAAAGAATATGGAATTCTTTATCTTGGGGTATGGAATCTTAATTAAGTATTTTTTATTAAATATTGATTCTTATAGTAAAAACTATTTATCCACTTATCCACATCGTATAAGGAGTTTTTTTAATAAAACTTATTTAAAATATTTTTCCTTTTTGCTAATATTTTTTATCGGACGAACAAAGAACGAAAGCCCTTCGGGGAGTTTGTCGGCGGGAGGCCGAGTTTCGGGGCGGAATGGAGACCTTTAGGGGTTTGTGTTGCGCCCCGTTTTTTTTGCTCCCTTAAATTCTACTGCTCGTTATTATGATCTTTGATTTCTCATTACTTTACTTTTTCATACCAGTTTTTTTCATAATATCCATTACCCCAGGTTTATGCATGACACTTGCTTTAACAATGGGAATTACAATAGGCGTAAAAAATACAATGAAAATGATGGTTGGAGAATTAATCGGAGTTTTAATTGTGGCAGGTACAGCGGTGGTAGGAGGTGGAGCGATCATCTCTTCTTTTCCAATTGCATTTGCCGTTTTCAAATATGGAGGAGGTCTTTATTTGATGTTTGTTGGTTATCAGATGATTAACTCAAGAGGATCACTGGCATTAAATTTGGATGGTTCACATTCATTTGAAATAAATTTTTTTAAGTTAGCAATGCAAGGATTTATAACTGCTGTTGCGAATCCAAAAGGTTGGGCATTTTTTATTGCCATGGTACCTGCATTTATTAATTACGAAGCAAATTTAATTCCACAAATGTCAGCGCTCGTAATAATTATTCTTATGATTGAGTTTATTTCACTTATGATTTACGCAACAGGAGGTCAAGCTTTAGGCATTATGCTAAAAAAACAAAATAATATCAGGCTTATTAATGGTTTAGCAGGTTTCTTAATGGTAGGTGTTGGTGTCTGGTTAGCTCTTAGCTAATGTTTTGAAAAAAGAATTCCTGGGCCAGCAGTACTATCAATTCCAGCCTCTCTTAACATTTGCCAGCTAATCGCCTGATTTGATGAGATTACTGGTTTATCCAATACTTTCTCTGCCTCATTGATAATCTTAAATGTTTTAAGGTTAGTACATGAAATAAATACAGCTTCACAATCCTGTTTACCAACTTCTAATATAGCTTTAAGGCTGTCTTTATCTGAAATCCTTGCAACGTTCTTATCATCGGATTCATTAAAAGAAATTTGATTTTGAATTATAAAATTATGACTATGTAAATGATCACGTAAAGATTTTGTTACTGACTCTTGATAAGGTGATACAAAATTTATTTTTCTACAGCCTAACGTAGTCATAGCTTTTTTTACAGCTCTTATTGGATCAGTTACAAATGCCGATTTATGTTTTTTATTTATAAGACTTTCAATTTTATCTGAGCCAATAACTGTTGCGCCTGATGTGCAAGCATATCCAATACTATTATACTGAATATCAGGTAATAGCGCAGATGCTGCTGGCAATTCTTTTTCCATAAGTTCAAGATTTTCATTGCTTACAATATTGTCACAGTAAATGCGTGAGTGATTGATTGATATACTTTGATCAAGAATGGTTCTGAATTCTTGCTCGATAGTTTCATCGCTCTGAAGAACGATCAACCCTAATCTCGCTTTGTAATATCTATTGTCATCCAATTCATAATTTCTCATACAAAGGCCTTTTGTGATTTTAAGATAACACTTCGTGTTTCAGATGGATTAATTACTGCATCGATTTCAAGGTGAGCAGCAGCTTCTATGGCTTTACCTTTATCATAGAGTTTTTCAACTAGGCTATTGAATAATTCCTCTCTTTTTGAACTATCTTCAATTTTTTCTAACTCTTTTTTAAACCCAAGCTTTACAGCTCCTTCTAGCCCCATTGCTCCAAACTCACCTGTTGGCCATGCTGCTGTATATACTGGCTCATGAAGGCTACCACCAACCATTGCCTGAGCTCCAAGTCCATAACCTTTTCTCAAAAAAATTGCAGTTAAAGGTACTTTTACTTTTGATCCTATCTTAAAGAGATTTGACATTCTTCTAACAGCCCCTTCTTTCTCACTATCTGGTCCAACCATAAATCCAGGTGTATCAACAAGAGAGATAATTGGTAAGCCATATTCACTACATATTTCAATAAAAGAAGATGCTTTGTCTGCTCCTTCGGAGTCAATTGCACCACCTAAATGTTGACTATCATTTGCCAATAACCCAAAAGGCTTTCCCTCTATTCTAATAAAGCATGAAACAATACCTTTTCCGTACTCAGGTCTTATTTCAGTAAATTGTTCAATATCAGAAATTATTTTTATAATATCTCGAACTGGATAAGACCATCTTCTATCTTTGGGCATAATATCACTCAGCTTTGTCTGGTCATCAGCTTTCCAATCTTTAATTTCACCTTGAAAGTATGAGAGTATTTTCTTTGCAATATTAGTTGCGTCTTTCTCGTTTTCGGCAACATAATCAATTACTCCGTTATTTTTCTGAACATCCGTCGGCCCTATTTCTTTTGGATCAAACTTTCCAAGTCCACCACCTTCAATCATTGCAGGACCTGCCATTCCAATCCAAGAATTCTTTGTAGCAATTCTGATATCTGCACTTCCAAAAAGAGCTGCATTACCAGCAAAGCAAAATCCATTATTTATAGCAATTCTCAAGCATCTACCGTACAAGCTCGCCCAAAGAGCAAAAGAAGGCACATGTAAACCAGCAACAGATGTTGTTACATCTGTATCACCAGGTCTTCCACCTCCACCTTCAGTATAAATGACTATTGGAAGTTTAAACTCTTTTGCTTTTTCACATATACGATCAAGTTTCATGTGGTGAAAAAAACCTTGAGTACCTGCCAATACTGAATAGTCGTAAACTATACTGACCGCATCAGATTTTTCTTCACCAATTAGATCAGAATTAATTTTACAAAATCCAGTTATAATACCATCTGCTGCAGTATCAATTTGAAGATCTTCGTATTTTCTTCTGTTTCTTTGAGCTGCTACCGCAAAAGCCCCGTACTCTAAAAAACTTTCATTATCAACTAAGTGATCGAGATTTTCTCGTGCTGTTCTTAATCCAAGTTTATGTCTTTTGTTTTTTGCTTCAGTTCGAGTTTCATCACTTAATTTTTGCAGTCTATCAAGAAATTGAGACAAATTAGGATTATCATTCATATTTGATCAAAGCATTTTTTTTAATATAGGGTCTTTTTGTATGAGATAATGATACACAACAGCCCCTAAATGAATAGTGAAAAGAAGTACCAAAAAATATGCTGAAATAACATGAACAACGTGGAATTGGTCCGCAAGCTCGTAGTTAAAATAGTTAATGTGGACCCTAGATATAATAAAATTTACTTCCTCACCAGAAAGTAAAAGTTTTAAGATTCCACTGACAGTGATTAAAAAAAGCACAACATAAAATAGTCCATGTACCGCTTTTGATGCTATTAATTGTAATTTATTTACAGCTGAAGTTATTGGCTTAGGATTCAAAAATTTCCAAATTAATCTGAGCAATGTTATATAAAAAATACTCATACCAATAACAATATGTATATTTTCAACTGTTAATCTAAATTCAGAAAACTCTAAATTATCTAAATAGAGACCTAATGGTAATTGAAATAATAGTATTAAAAAGGTGAGCCAATGAAAGAGCCGAGCAAGAACCCCATAAGTACTATTGTCATTTTTAATTTTCATAATATATATTTAAGATATGAAAATAATTTTGCAAATACTGCTTTCATCAATTTTAGCTTCTTTATTTTTTGTTTTTATTGGTTTCGCTGACGATCATGGAAAAATTATAAAAGAAAGAAAATCTTTATTTAAGCAAAATTACAGTCATGCAAAAAAAATGTCTGCAGAAATAGCAAGAGGCAACAAAGATAAAGTAATAGAGCTTTCTGAAAAAATGAGTACAAATTATGATAAGCTCATAGACCTTTTTCCTGATAACTCAAAAACAGGTTATGATACAGAAGCTTTACCAACTATTTGGCTTCAAAAAGATGAATTTAATGCTTTGATGATTGAAACCTCAGACAAAGTCAAAAAATTTACCCAAATTGCTGCTAACCTTACAGGAGATGAATTAAAAGAGGCTCAAAAGAATTTAATTTGGTCAAGTTGCAAAGCTTGCCATGATAAATTTAGAATGCCTCACTAGGCAATCACTGTCATTGAAATAATTCTTTTTATCCCAAGATCATTATTCTTGTACCGGTGCTCAAATAAATACACTCCTTGCCATATGCCAAGATCAAGTTTTTTTTCTTTAATTGGAATACTCAGTGTTGTGTTAGTCAGTGAAGATTTAATATGTGCAGGCATATCATCCGGACCCTCCTCACTGTGTAAGTAATTATCGTTTTCGGGTACTATTTTGTCGTAGTAATTTTCTAAATCTTTAAGAACGTTCGGATCTGCATTTTCCTGAATAATTAGAGAGGCTGAAGTATGTTTGATGAATATAGTGCAGATACCTTTTGAAATTCTATGTTTGCTTATAGCTTGATTAATAATATCTGTAATATTGTAGAGGCCTTTACCTTCGACCACAATTTCAAGTTCTTTTTGAATTAACATTTTGATATAAATATATGTAAAATTAAATTAAGTTTACAACAACAATGAAGAATAATGTATCCCTTTCTGACTCAGGGTGGAATTTGCAAAGTAATTATACCCAAATATCCGATAAGCTGTTCTCAGAATTAAAACCAGATGAAGTAACTAATCCAAGAACTGTTATTGTTAATTATGAACTGGCTAAAATGCTTGGTCTAAATTTAAAAAATATTTCAGAAAAAGACTTATCCAATTTATTCTCAGGAAATACACTGCCTCATGGTTCAAGGCCATTTGCACAGGCTTATGCAGGACATCAATTTGGGCAATTTACAATTCTTGGTGATGGTAGAGCCCACGTCCTTGGTGAACAAGTAACTCCGGACGGTGAAATATTTGATATTCAGTATAAAGGTTCGGGGCGTACACCTTATTCAAGAGGAGGAGATGGTAAGGCTGCATTGGGGCCAATGTTACGTGAATATCTGATTAGTGAAGCAATGTATCATTTAGGCATTCCAACTACGAGAAGTTTGGCGGTTGTTGAAACTGGTGAAAAAGTCTACCGAGAAGTCCCTTTAAAAGGATCAATCTTAACTCGGGTAGCGAGTAGTCATATTAGAATCGGTACTTTCCAATTTTTGGCAGCGCACAAAGATTATGAAGGCATGCAAGCTCTTTTAGATTTTTCTATAAAAAGACATTTTTGTGATTTGAAATTTTCTAAAAATGTAACTGTTGAATTTATTCAAGCTGTTATGCATAAACAAATCAAATTGATAGTGGACTGGATGCGAGTTGGATTTATTCATGGTGTTATGAATACAGACAATTCAACAATATCTGGGGAGACTATTGATTATGGACCGTGTGCTTTTATGGATAGCTATGACGCTAAGACAGTCTTTAGCTCAATTGATACGCAAGGAAGATACTCTTTTGCTAATCAACCCTCCATAATTCATTGGAACTTAGTAAGGTTGGCAGAGAGCTTGTTACCTCTCATTGATAAAAATGAAAAGAAATCAATTGAAATTGCTCAAAATACACTAAATGAATTTAGTTCTTTATTTAAAAATGAATGGCTCCAAATGATGAGAAAAAAAATAGGAATAGAGGATCGCAGCGAGGAAGATGAAGAACTTATTAGTAACTTAGTCAATTGGATGCAAAATAAAAGCCCAGATTTTACAAATACTTTTTGCAATTTGATGAATTATAATCATGCAAATGATGAAGTGTTTGGTGACAATGATTTTGGTACCTGGAAAAAAAATTGGCAAGAAAGAGTTAAAAATAAAGAATATTTAAAAACGATGATAAATACCAACCCAGTTTTAATTCCTAGAAATTATTTAGTTGAGGAAGCACTTAATGAGGCCGAAACGAAAGGAAAACTTAATAAATTTAATGATCTTAACAAAGCAATTTCATCGCCTTATCATATAGAAAAAGTAAATATAAAATACCTAATTACACCATGCAAAACTAATATTCCCTACAAAACTTTTTGTGGAACTTAATACACTTTAAGTTTTTTTTCGAGGCGTCTCACTAAAAAAGAAACAACTAAAATAAGAACCAAATATTCTAAAACTAGAAAAGTATATATTTCTAACGGTCGATATTGACTAACTACTAGTTCATTAGCTTTTCTTGTTAATTCGTTCAGGCCAATAATTGATACCAAAGATGACATCTTCAGCATGTACACAAATTGGTTGCCTAATGCGGGTAGTATTATTCGAACTGCTTGAGGGAGAGTTATATAATAAAAAATTTGGAAAAAACTCATTCCCATAGAAGAACCCGCCTCTTTCTGACCTTTTGGAACTGCTTGAATGCCAGATCTAAAGATCTCAGCAATAAAAGGACTTTCACATATGCTCAATGCGATTATACCTGCAGTAAATGCAGTGAAATTAAGGTTTAGTAAAACTGGTAAACCATAATAAACCCATAAAATCATGACTAAGACAGGTATCGCTCGTACAACTTCAGTGTAGCCAATATTAATAGCATTAAGCGTTCTATTCTTTGTAATGCTGGCCATAGAAACAATCAGACCTAAAAATATTGCTATTGTAATTGAAATAACAGACAGAATTATTGTATATCCAAGGCCTCCAATCAGAAATTCAATATTTGACAGTCCAATTTTGTTATTAGGTAAAATAACATACCAGCCCCATTGATAATTTGATGAACAGCCTACTAATACTAAAAAAGTCAAAAGTATGATGAAGATTTTCATATTTTTAGCAATATTGAAATTCATGATAAAAAATATAATTATAATTTTTAAATATAAACGTATAATTTTTAAAAAATATTAAAAAAGGAAAAATCAAATGAAGCTCATACAAGCCCTGTTAATCTCTTTAGTGTTATTTACCTCTTCTTTATCCAATGCATCAACACTTGATGAAATTATGCAAACAGGTGTACTAAAAGTTGGAACGACTGGCGATTTTCCAGGCTGGAGCTTTATGAATCCTGAAACTAATGAATACGAAGGTTACGATATTGATGTAGCAAAAAAATTAGCTGAAGATATGGGAGTTGATATTGAATTTGTAGCAACAGATTGGAAAAATCTTGTTTCGGGTGTAGTGGCTTCTAAATACCATATGACATCAAGCGCCTCTATAACAACACAGAGAGCACTCACAGCCGGGTATTCAGATTCATATTATGGTACCGGAACAGTTGCAATGACACTTTCTAAAAACTCAGAAGATATTACGAGTTGGGATAATATTAATAACGCTGACACAACGGTTGCAGTTACGCTTGGTACTGTTTTTGAAAATGAAGCGAAAAAATCATTTCCTGACTCTAAAATTGTAATGGTAGAAGCTCCTGCACGTGAATATCAAGAAGTTTTATCGGGCAGAGCCGATGTGTCATTGACAAGTAAAGTCGATGCTATGAAGCTGATTAATTTATACCCTGAGCTGTCAATTATAAATATTGATGAACCTAAAAATGCTAAGCTTTTTGCAATTCTATTACCAAGAGGTGATCAAGAATGGATAAACTTTATTAATCATTGGATTTCAGATCAAAAAAATAAAGGTTTTTTTAATCAAACTGCATCTAAGTTTGGTTTATAATTTTTTCGCATAAGATCAATTTGGTATACTGAAAATTTGTAAACAGCTGCTGCGAACATATAGTTAATTGTTAAAACAACTAAAAACATTGTAGTAAAATTAACTTGCAGATAAAGAACTGCTACTGAAAGCCCGCAAACTGGTAGTATAACCATTCTCATCAAATTAATTACCATTTGATAATTTGGTTTTTTAAGCCCTTGAAGTAATGCTGATGATATAAAGAAAATTGGATAGCAGGGTCCTGCAAATGCAGCAATTTTTAGATAAGTGGATCCATAAAAAATAATTTCATCATTATCACTAAAAAAATACATTATGTAATCCGATGAAAAAAAAACAAACAGTCCGCAGATACCCATAAATAGAGTGCCATAAAAAATTGATCTAGTATATGTTTCATGAATTCTGACAAAATTCATGGCACCAAAATTTTGACCAACTAAAGCAAGAGTTGAAGCATTTAAGCCTAATACAGGCAACAAAAAAAATTGTTCAAAGCGAATAGCTGCACCGTACCCGCCAGCGGAGTAATCCCCATAAGTTGAAACATAAAATAATAATACAAAAACTCCTAAACCAATAAGCATCATTGAAATTGTAGCGGGAATTGTTTGACTAAATATTTCTTTTTGCAAATTATATTTTGGGATAAAACATTCAGGATTTAGAAATTTTTTTAAATTCGTTTTATTCACTTTTATAATAATATATATAAGGCCGAAAAGCTGTGAGCACAGTGTTGCAAAAGCTATGCCCTTAATTCCCATTGCAGGGATAAAATATAATCCATAAATGAATATTGGATTTAAAACTAAATTAAGAAAAAATGTGATTATCAAAACATTTCTCAAAGACTTCGTGTCCCCTCTTGAAACTAGAAATGAATTAATAGTTAATTGTAAGAAGAATAGAGAAGCACCAAGAAAAATTATATCCATGTAATCTTTTGCATAGAATATAATTTCAGGATTTGTTTTTAAAAATTTCAGAATAGGTCCGGTTCCATAAATTCCTACCAATGTCACCAAAAATGATATGATTAAACTGGTAAGAATAGCCTGCGCAAGAAGAAGAGATGCTTTTTTTTCGTCATTTTTTCCAATAGCATTTGAAATTAATGCTGTAACGCCTATAGATAAACCTGCCGTAAAACCAATTATTATAAAGTAAATTGGAAATGATTTCGCAATTGCTGTAATGGCATCAGGGGAAATTAATCCTGCAAACTTAACATCTACTATATTATAGAGAGTTTGAAAAAGTGTTCCAATACTTGAAGGTATTGCAATTTGCCTTATTAAAGTTGGAATATTATCTTTAGTTAAGTCCATAAAATCAAGTCATACCTTCTATTTAGATATTAGTATTTTACAAATATAAACATAAAGTTAATTTAATTATTATTATTAAAACAATTTACTTTTAGTCCATATGTAGCTATAAGATCCGTCTAAAGATTACGTTTTTGTTCCTTTTTCTGGAGTAATACGAAGTCTAAACTAACTTAAAAAGGAATAACAAATATGGCTACTGGTACTGTTAAATGGTTTAATCCAAAAAAAGGTTATGGCTTTATTGCCCCTGAAGAAGGCGATAAAGATATCTTTGTTCACATCACAGCTGTTCAAGCTGCGGGTATGAAAAAATTGGATGAAGGTCAGAAACTATCATATGAAGCTGAGGAAAAAGATGGAAAAGTCTCAGCAGTTAATTTACAAGCAGCAGAATAATTAAGCAGCTTTATTTATCATATCTAGCCACATCGTGAATTCATCAATGAGTTCACCTGATGGCTGGATGATTTTTACTCTTTTATCTTTAGAACTTACTTGAGTGACAAGTGAGCCTTTACTAATTTCATCGTTTATAAAATTTATAATAGTTGCTCTAGATGCAAGGTCTGACATATTCTTCGTCAGATATTCTTTCGTGCACTCAATTTTGTTGATGTTAGAGTCGAAATAAAGTCTCATAATTTCGTAACATATTCTAATACCATAAACCGATCGACGAAAATGGCTAAGACGGCTAAAAACTTTCCTATCACCCGCACTTTCAAAAACTTTAATCTGTTTGATAACTTGCTCAAAAATTTTTTCAGTTTTCATAATAAATCTCTTTATAGGTTTGAATTGTATTATTAAATAATATGGATAATTATTAATAATAATTATTTGCCAGTTTGGCGGCATATAATATGCTATAGATTAATAACCTACTGTTTTTATTGATTTAAATAATTAGCATTTACTAATGAATGAAGAAAATAAAAAGAAAGTGTGGAAACTAATACAAAAAACTGGTGACGAGTTAAAAGGAAAACTACCCGAACACCCATCACATCCAAAAGGTCGTAATCCATACGCCCACATAGCATTAGAGATTAAGAACCATTTTGGAATGTCTTATAATGAAATTTCAGATGAACGAATACCTGAACTTGAAAAATTTATATTTTATATTCGTGATAACCCAAAATAAAGAATTTTTAGGGTTTCCACTCTGGTCTTCCAAAAAAAGAAAGAAACTTTTCTTTAGCGGTTGTTGACACTTTGAAATCAGATATCATTTGTCCCCAAAACATAAATGTTATTTTGATAGGATTGTATGTTTTGACATTTTCCCTAATTCCAAATTTTACAGGCTCAATTTCCTCTGCAAAAGTTCCAAATAATCTGTCCCAAATGATTAGTAAGTTGCCATAATTTCTATCTATGTAACACTCGTTGCTCCCATGATGAACCCTGTGTGAAGACGGAGTAACAAGAATATACTCTAAGATACCTAATCTTCTAATCCATTGTGTATGCCCAATAACACCCCAGAGCGTTGAGGCTACACCTGCTACAGCTGTGATAATTGGGTCAAACCCAACTAATGGCATGAATATAAAAAAGGGTACTTTAGTTATTGGTCCAAACCAGGCCTGTCTCAAAGAAACAGTGAAATTCATTTCTTCACTTGAATGATGATTCATATGAACAGCCCACATAAATCGTACTCTGTGAGAGAAGCGATGATACCAGTAATAGACAAAATCAATCATCACAAATGTAGCAAGCCACACAGCCCATAATGGAAGGAGATCATTGACTGTGATTAATCTAAATTGATATAGATAAATGTATATTAAAAAAATTGAGCTTTTAGTCAGAAGCCCAATCAAAAAATTTCCACTCAACAGACCTAGTCCTGCAAAGGTATCCCTTAATTTGTAAAAATTTAGTCCTTTCACAGAAGAATAAATTACTTCAGCTGTAATAAGCAGTAAAACAATCGGTACCCCGTAAGCATATACGTCTAATTCAGTCATAATCTCTATTGAAATATATATCATTAGAATTATTTAGGAAAAGTATGAAAAATATATTCTTTACAATTTTATTAAGCTTCTGTCTGACTGTCACTGTATTAGCTAAAAATGACGGTGGAGGCGGTAATAGTGGGGGCAATTCAGGAGGTAATTCGGGTGGAAATTCTGGTGGTAATTCAGGTGGAAATTCCGGTAGTAATTCTGGAGGTAGCTCAAACGGCAGCGGAGGGGGAGGCCATTATTCAAGTAGCACTGGATATGATAAAGAGCTTAGACGTATCTTGTTTGAAATTGAAAAAAATGAAAACTATGATGGTGCTTTAAAAGACCTTGAGATTTATGTATACGAAAACCCTCAAAATGCTAATGGATGGAATCTGATTGGTTTCGCAAGTAGAAAGCTTGGGAAATTTGATGATGCTGAGCTTTATTATAATACAGGTCTAGAGATCGAACCACAGCACGATGATATACTAGCTTATCAAGGTGAGCTTTATCTTCAGACCAATAGATATGAAAAAGCACTTGAAAATTTAGCTATACTTACTGAATTGTGCACGTTTAATTGCTCAGAAAAAAAAGAATTGGCCGAGGCTATTAAAAATTACGAAACTGAGAATAATTTATAACTTGTTGATTTATTTGCCTGGTCAACTAATCTTTTATAAATAAAGTTTTGTTATGATAAAAGTCTTAGTTTTTTTTGTGCTTGGAGCAGCAACCCTATACTTTATTATAAGAGCTCTTGTTAATACAGAGCCAGGTAAATTATCTCGAGTTATAAAAATAATTATATTTGCAGTTATAATAATTGCAGTTGTTTTTATGTTAACAAGAGGTAACCTTGGGTTTCTTGCGCCTATTATAGGTCTTGCAAGAAGACTGTTAGTGGGTTTTTAGATATAATGTTTAACATTAAAAAAAGTTTAATAATTACAATTTTCTTTTTGTCATCTTTTATTTTCTTTACTTCATGCGATAATGATCCTAATCAGTCTGCTGCATTTACCGGAGTACGAGTAATTGATAATTCTTATTCTCCTCCTGTTGTTAGAATAAATGAGGGAGGTAAGGTTAGATTTAATAATTGGGGTAATAATCCGCATAATGTTATTGCTGTGGATGAAACTTGGGGCTCATTCGAAGAAATACCTAAAGGTGACTACCTAGATATTACTTATGAATCTGAGGGTTTATACAAATATTTATGTTCATTTCACGCATCGCCTGACGGTGAGTGGGGAATGGTAGGTTCTGTTGTTGTCGGCGATATTAATTATGAAGATTATACAAACTTTTCAAAAATGGACGTAGTACCATCTTTCTCTGGGTCAGTGAGAAATGTACCTGACGATTATGAAACAATTCAAGATGCAGTTAATGCGTCAAATCCTGGGGACTTAATTCTTATTAAACCTGGGGTTTACTATGAAGAAGTTGTTGTGAATGTTCCATCAATAACAATTCGTGGCTGGGATAGAAATAATACAATAATTGATGGTGAGTTTGAAAGAGGTAACGGAGTTCTTGTTGCAGGTGTCGATGGCGTTGTGATTGAAAACATCACTGCACGTAACGCATTGCTCAATGGTTTTTACTGGGCAACAGTTAAGGGTTATAGGGGATCATATTTAACAGCCTATAACAATGGTGACTATGGTGTTTATGCATTTGACGCAGTTGATGGTGTGTTAGAACATTCGTATGCATCAGGTTCTCCTGACGCAGGCTTTTATATTGGGCAATGTTACCCTTGCGATGCAATTGTAAATAATGTTATTTCAGAAAATAATGGTCTTGGTTATTCTGGAACTAATTCGGGAGGCTCTCTATACATTATTAGTTCAGTATTCAGAAATAATAAAGGGGGGCTAGCTCCAAATACATTAGACTCAGAATTGCTACCTCCTGAAAGAGAGACGTTTATTATTGGGAATTTAATTGAAAATAACAACAATAATGATGCTCCTGCTACAAAATCAACTTACTTATCCTTTGGCAACGGGGTTATTATTGCTGGTGGCAACAATAATATAATTAAAAATAATGTAATTGCTAATCATGATCTATACGGCGTTATTCTTACTGCGGCAGCTGATGTAAATTATTGGCCGGCCCATGGAAACAGAGTTGAAGATAATCTAATTTTATCATCTAACAGGGCAGATATGGCAATTAGTGGTGTATCCAATCTTGGTAATTGTTTTAAGGGAAACTATTTTAATACTTCTATACCACCTGGTTTGCAGTCTTTAAATAATTGTGACTCAGGCTTCATTCCATTGAGTTCAGACCTCTCAGGAATGTGGTCGTCACTTGCAAGGATTATTCATGCAAGCGATGGTGGGTATCAACAAGGTGATTGGAGATCTTTTCCTAAACCTGAAAATCAACCAAATATGCCAATTATGGAAAAGTTGTTAAATCAAGGATATGATAAGAAAAATTTACCTACCTATATGATCAGAAAGTCTGTAAAGCCAGCAGTCGAGGTTTTTCAACAGTTCGAAGATGTTTTAGCTGAGATTGAATTACCTGAAGAAGCAAGAAACTATTTGAACTAATAGTTTAATTGTTTAACCTATTTATAGGAGATTTTAGATGCCAGGTGTTACTTTTTTTCCATTAAATGATGTACCGTTTTTATCATTATTTTTTAACTTTTATGGCTACTATCTTCCCATATTTTTATATGCGACTTGGACGTCTACTGCATTATTTGATTTATTTCTTTCAAAATACAGAGGCACGACTGGAAAAGTAATTTGGACATTTATCGTCATGTTCATTCCTCTAATCGGCTCATTAATCTATCACCTATTTGCAGCTAGGGAGTTAGATGTAACGATTAGGGCGACCATGATCTTTGGTGGTATTGGTATTTTAATAATTGTTTTTCTCTATCTCGGTCTAGCCCTTTAATCAATAGAAGTGATATTTGACACAAGAATTACTCCAATAAGAAGAGATTTAGCATCAACTGCATACAAGGCTATTGTAAAAAGAAAAAAATATGTAACTGCAAAGCTGGCTACAGTCAAAAGTGCATTTACTCCACTTTATTCAAATAAAGGTTCAAAATTAAGCACCCAACTATTGTATGGTGAAGAATGCGATGTCTTTGAAACAAAAAATGGATGGTCTTGGATTCAGTCTCGAAGAGATAATTATGTTGGATATACTCCTACAATTCATCTAACGAGAAAAATCTATAAACCTAATTCAAAAGTTATCTCCTTAAGAACAGTTATTTATACAAAACCAGATATTAAAAGTGTTACAAAAGGTTACTTAAGTTTTAACTCATTAGTTGAGGTAATTAAAATTAAGGGAAAATATTCTTTAATTAAAAATTTGGGCTGGTGCCCAAGTCTAGATCTAGCAAAGATTAAAAGTAGTAAATTCAATCATATAGATTTGTCTAAGCAGTACCTAGATACTCCTTATCTGTGGGGCGGAAGAGACTCAATGGGCATAGACTGTTCAGGGCTAGTCCAAAATCTTCATCAGATTAATAATAGGTCTTTTCCAAGGGATACAGATATGCAAGAGATATTCGTAACAAATGAAGTCAAGTATGAAAAAGATCTCAAAGCGGGGGATCTAGTATTTTGGAAAGGGCACGTTGCGATGATGATTGATAATTCAAATATCATTCATGCAAATGCATTTCATATGAAAACAGCGATTGAGCCACTAAGTACAGCGAAGAAAAGAATATTAAAATCAAATGGTAAAATAAAAAAGCTTGGAAGATTTTAAATTAATTGAATGAAAGTTTATTTCTAATAAACCAAAGCAAAATCAATGAAGGAATTACCATGACAGCGGTAATTATAAAGAAAACTCCCCAATCACCCTGCAACCAGTCGACTAATGATCCTGATGATGATGCCATTAGTGTTCTTCCAGCTGTTCCAAGCGATGCCAAAAGGGCATATTGAGTTGCGGTATATGTTCGGTCAACAAGTAGCGAAATAAAGGTCACAAAGGCCACAGTTGCAAAAGCTGCAGCTAAATCGTCAAGTAATACAGCGGCAGCAAAAAGTAAAACCGATTTCTCAGACCATGCCATTACACTAAACATAATGTTTGTAATCGCCATTGCAATTCCTGAAATGAATAGCGCCCTAACCACACCTGATTTTATCGAAAACCAACCGCCTAATAATGTAAATACAATTGTTGTTATCCATCCAAGTCCCTTTGAGTAAATTGCAATATTGGATTTTGAAAATCCCATTTCATCGTAAAATATAATGGACATACGTCCCAAAAATGCCTCACCAATTTTAAATAAAAATATGAACCCAATTATCAATAGACTGATGGTTAAACCATTTTTTTTGAAGAAACTGATTAGAGGGCTTATGATAGTGCTTACAAACCAGGCTGAAAATTTATTTAAATTTAAACGATCTTGATCACTCTTTTGAGCAACATGTCTTTTATTCGATAAATCTTCTGGAATAAATAAAAGTCCGATATTAAAAAGAAAAATGATTATGCAAATGAACAGAAAAGTTAATTGCCAATAATTAGCTAGGCCTTGCTGCTCAAAATAATCAGCAACAAAAAGTGTGAGCATTCCACCTATTTTATAGCCTGTCCACCAACCAACCACAGCTATTGATGCGCCAGCTGCCATAGATGCTTTTTCATTCTCACCTATTTGCTCAATTCGTAAAGCGTCAATTGTTATATCTTGAGATGCCGAGGAAATAGCTATCAATAATCCAAGTAAAATAATTAATTCTAAATTTGTAATTGGATTGAGTGTCGTCCAAATAAATAGACATACCAGTATTATTGCTTGTAAAGAAATGATCCACGATTTTCTGTGGCCAATTTTTTGAGTTAAGATAGGAATTTTTACACGGTCAATGATTGGAGCCCAAATAAAGTTAATTGCATATACACTAAAAATTAGACCTGCCCATCCAATTGTACTTCTCGATAATTCATAATCTTTTAGCCAAAGCGAAAGAGCGCTACCAATTATCACCCAAGGAAAGCCACTAATTGCTCCGAGCAGCAAGATGCGCAACATTCTATTATCAAAATAAATTGATAATCCTACATTTTCTCTAGTCATTAAATATTAGAATAGGTAATAGTGCTAACTAACGTCAATCAATATATTGAAGATTATTTGAACTTATTCAATGGGTGCAGGATTATCGCTGAAACTTCTTAAATAAAGTATGACGTTCGCTCTATCTTTTTCTTTTTTTAGACCCACAAAAGACATTTTTGTACCTTCAATATATTTTTTTGGATTTAAAAGGTAACCGTTAAGCTGCTCGTATGTCCAGTTGCCACCATATGCCGCCATTGCGTTTGAGTATTTATAATCCTCTTTTGAACCAATATCTTTATTTACAATATCCCAGAGCGCTGGCCCAATTTTATTTGCTCCGCCTTTTTCCACAACATGACACTGTGAACATTTCTTAAAGACCTTTGCACCTTTTTCTATATCCGCTGATGCAAGCAGAGTCTGAATTGGTATTTCAGGTTCCGCTGTAGCAGCGTCATCTGCCATTGCTGCTGATGCAGACACTACCATATCTTCAGCACCTTCAACTTGATAGGCTGCTACCTCGGGTTTTTCAACATGATATAAAATCTCACTGAAATTTGCTAAACCGATAAATACAAGGGCCACAACTAATACACAGGCTACGATTTTATTGATTTCAAATGAATCCATGATGTCTCTTGACGTAATTAGATAATTATTTAAACAATAACCGAATTTAATCAAGTTTTTATGCGTCTTCTAGTCGCATAATTTATTTATGATAAGCCAAGAAAACACAGCGATAATCATCCCGGTCAGATTACAAGCGAGCAGGCTACCAAATAAGCCTTTGCTCGACATTGCTGGCAAACCAATGATCCAACATGTTTGGGAGTCAGCCATTGCTTCTGATTTAGGTCGAGTAGTGGTTGCTACAGACAGTGATGAAATCGCCAAGTGTATTGAAAGTCTTGGAGGTGATGTATGCATGACTTCTGAAAATCATCAGACAGGCACTGATCGCATGCATGAAGCGCTTCAAGTAATTGATCCATGTAAAATGATTCATTACATCATTAATTTACAAGGCGACTTACCTACAATTAACTCGATGGCTTTAGAGAAAGTTTTAAATTTATTATCATCAGAAGATAATGAAATAGGCACATTGGTCACCCAGTTTGAAAGAGAGGAGGATCAAAAGAAAGAGCAATTTGTAAAAGCAGTCTGTAATTTATCTGGTAGTGAAACTGAATCTTATGCAGAGAATTTTGTAAGAAAACAAGGAGATTATGATTCTAAGAACCTTTTTCATCACATAGGTATTTACTCTTTTAAGAGAGATGCTCTAGAAAAATTTGTCACTCTGTCTCAAACTGATCGAGAAAAAAATGAAAAATTAGAGCAATTAAGAGCACTTGATAATAATATGAAAATAAAAATTGGTTTAATTGACTTTTTACCTCTCGGAGTTGATACTCCGGATGACTTAGAAGAAATTAGAAAGATATTTAGCAAATGAAAAAAATAGCTTTCCAGGGTGAACTCGGAGCTTATTCACATCTTGCGTGCATTGAAGCTGCGCCTGATCACAATCCTGTTGCGTGCAGAACATTTGAGTCTGCCATGGAGAAAGTTAATGCATCAGAGTGTCATTTAGCCATGATACCAATTGAAAACTCGGTCGCGGGCAGGGTAGCGGATATTCACTACTTACTTGGTGGATATGATTTACAAATATATTCAGAACACTTTCAAGAGATCAATCATCAGTTAATGGTAAAACCCGGCGCTTCCTTAGATAAAATTAAAAATGTACGTAGTCATTCTATGGCTATTGGACAATGCAATGCTGCGATAAAAAAATATAATTTAGATGTCATCATAATGGCGGACACCGCAGGTTCTGCGAAATTTATTAGTGAGCAAGGGACAATGGAAGATTCAGCCATTGCCTCAACACTTGCAGCTGATACTTATGGATTAGATATAGTAGATACAAATATTCAAGATATGAAAAATAATACAACTCGATTTTTAATAATGTCAAAAGATCTTCAACAAGAAAGAAAAGAAAACTTGTCATACCTGACAAGTTGCATATTTGAAGTAAAGAGTGTTCCTTCAGCTCTTTATAAGGCACTCGGA
This sequence comes from uncultured Pelagibacteraceae bacterium, assembly GCA_902524285.1. Classification (GTDB taxonomy): domain Bacteria; phylum Pseudomonadota; class Alphaproteobacteria; order Pelagibacterales; family AG-422-B15; genus CACNXQ01. The sequence continues at coordinate 109,428 of CABZCR010000001.1, forward strand.
GGTTTTGCTACTAATGGGGTCAACCTAACTAAATTAGAGAGTTTTATTGTTGATGGTGATTTTAATAAGGCTCAATTCTATATTGATCTAGATGGCCATGCTGAGGATCAATCGGTAAAAGGAGCTTTAGAAGAACTATCCTTTTATACTGAAAAACTTAAAGTCTTAGGCGTTTATCCTAAACATTCATATAGAAACAATTAGTTTACTTATTGTGCATCCAAGCAACAATTAATTGATGGGCTACAGCCATTGCAGGAGGTATCCATATTCTGTCAGGGCTTTTACCAACGAATATACGATTTAAGTCTTCTCGAGATAACCATACTGCTTCTTCAATTTCATCCTGATCTAAATCAGTTGTATCATCATCTGTTTGACAGAAACATGCAATCATTAACTGCGAAGGAAATGGCCATGGTTGGGTAAATTTATACTCAACACTTGTAACATTTAATCCCACTTCTTCTTTAACTTCTCTAATGACTGCATCTTCGATGGTTTCACCCGGTTCTAAAAAACCTGCCAGTGCTGAGAACATTCTAGGTGGAAATATCTTTTGGCGACCAAGTAAACATTTGTCTTTAAAAATAGGAAGCATGATGACGACAGGGTCAACACGAGGAAACAATTCTACGTTACAATTTTTGCAAATTTTTTTGCAACCTGCATCAACAGTTTCAAGTCGGGAACTTTCACATCTGGTACAAAAAATATTGGATGAATTCCACTCGACCATCGACTTAGCCTGGGCAAGAATACCTGTGTCTTCCGGGGAAATACTCTGCGCTATCGATCTTAAATCAATAAATTTACAGTTTGGAAATGCAGTTTTGTCGAAGTCTTTGTTACTTTTTGATAAATCAATGGCGTAGTAGCTTTTATTTTTTAACTTGCCTAGGAAAAGCAAATAAGCATCTTCAATAAAATTTTTTATTTGATCATATGTGGCTAAAAAAATTGTTGAATTTGTGCCAGGTTCACTGCTCACGTGTATCAATGGTTTTCCTGAGAGAAAAACAACAAAACGTGTTTCATTGTCCAATAAATTTGCTTTTTGCCAGTCTTTATCGCTTCTAAAACCTGACATTCTATCGAGAGGATTATTTGCAAATATTATTTTGCTCATTAATTTATTATTTATTAAACAACATTTTATTTTCGTTATGATACAATATTTTGGGAGATTGAGTAGACAAGTTATTCGCCAATCCGGTCAGGTCTGAAAAGAAGCAGCCGTAACGAAGATATTTGGGTTACGTTGATCTCCCACTAAAGATTAGTGATTTTTATGTCCGATACAACCAACATACCTATTCCATTAAAATATAGACCACTAAAGTTTAGTGAACTTATTGGTCAAGATCTCATGTCTAAGACAATACAAAATGCAATTGAGATGAATAGAATTGCCAACGCCTATTTACTCACAGGGGTCAGAGGTGTAGGGAAAACAACCACAGCTAGAATTATCGCAAAATCACTAAATTGTTTAAATATAATAGAGCAAGACAACAACGAGCCATGTGGGGTTTGTGATAATTGTAAAGCGATAACAGAGTCCAGAAGTGTTGATGTTTATGAAATGGACGCAGCATCTCGAACCGGAATAGCTGATATAAGAGAGCTGATTGAAGGCGTTCAATACTCGCCTGTGTCATCAAAGTATAAAGTTTATATTATAGATGAAGTTCACATGTTATCGACCGCAGCCTTTAATGGATTACTTAAAACATTGGAAGAGCCGCCACCTCATGTGAAATTTATTTTTGCAACTACTGAGGTAAGAAAAATACCAACAACCATACTATCAAGATGCCAAAGATATGATTTAAAAAGGGTTGAACCTTATGATTTAGTTATTTTTTTAAAATCCATATGTGAAAAGGAGTCAGTTGAGTTTGAAGAAGGTGCATTGAAAATTATCGCAAGAGCTGCAGATGGATCTGTAAGAGATGGCCTGTCTATTCTCGATCAATCTATTGCATTTTCAGGTAAGCACATTTCTGAAGAGCAAGTGAAAGAGATGATCGGTTTAAACGATCCAACCAAAATTTTAGAACTAATCAAATTCATTACTGCCGGTCAAACTCAACAGTCACTTGAAAAAATAAATGAACTTTATGACAATGGAGCTGATCCATCAATGATTGTAAAAGATCTGATAGAAACTGTTCATAGTTTGACTATGATTAATATTGATGCAGCTGAGGGAGTTAAAAGCTCACTTACAGACAGTGAATATAATGCAGTGCAAGAGGTAGCAGGTAATCTTGATGTATCCACTCTCTCAATGATCTGGCAAATGCTTAATAAGGGATTGCATGAAGTTACAGACTCATTTTCTCCCATAACTTCTCTTGAAATGTTGATCATTAGGATCATTTATTTAAATGATACACCAAAACCTAACGAATTAATAAGTGAACTAAATAATATGGTTGAAAAAAATGATAATAAAATACAGGATAAATCAGGAGAAACATCTTCAGAAATGGATCCAAGAGTAAAAGAAATTATTGATTTCTTTCCTGGTACTGAAGTTGAACAAATTGAAGAGAAATAAATATGAATAATTTTAACAATATGATTAAGCAGGCCCAAGACTTGCAAAAAAAAATGGCTGAGGCTCAGGAAAAAGTGGAAACACTGGAAGCCGAGGGTATTTCAGGTGGAGGAATAGTTAAAATAACTATAAATGGAAAAAATAATGTAACTTCTGTAAACATTGACGAAACAGCGATAGATAAAAATGAGAAAGAAATTTTAGAAGATTTGATAGTTGCAGCTTTTAATGATGCGCGAGACAAAATTCAAAGAAAAATTGCGGATGAAATGAGCTCTCTTACCGGTGGAATAAAACTTCCTCCAGGAATGAAACTGCCTTTCTAGTATGAAATCTCGTATATCTAATCCAGAAATTGATAAGTTAATACTTTTAATCAGTAAACTGCCTGGTTTTGGACCTAAATCTGCGAGCAGAGCAGCACTTCATTTAATAAAGAATAAAGATCAGTTAATGGTCCCACTAGCTGAGTCGCTTTTATCATCGAGTGAAAACATTGTTACATGTGAAATTTGTGGAAACATAGATGTAAATTCTCCATGCATGATCTGCACAGATGAAGGTCGATCTAAAAATCAAATCTGTGTTGTTGAAAATATCGCAGATCTATGGGCACTTGAGAAATCTGAAGTATTTAACGGACTGTACCATGTGTTGGGTGGTAATCTATCTGCTATAAACAGCATTGGGCCCGACGATTTAAATCTAAAAAAACTTATTGATCGAATTGAAGGCGAAAAAATTGATGAAGTCATACTGGCTTTGAGTGCAACAGTTGATGGTCAAACAACCGCTCATTACGTAGCAGATAGATTGTCAAAACACAGTGTTGAAGTGAGTCGTTTAGGACACGGCGTGCCTGTTGGTGGTGAGTTGGATTACATGGATGAAGGAACTATTGCCGCCGCTCTCAGTGCGCGACAAAAAATTTAGTTTTATTGTATTTTCCCAATTTTTTTATTCAATCTTGACCTTATATCTAAGTTAGCCTATCTAAAGATTATGACAGTAAAAAAGATTTTAACTGCTCCAGATCCGTTTTTAAAACAGATTTCAAAACCAGTTGATGAAGTAACTAAAGAGATCCAGGATCTAATGGACGACATGTTGGATACCATGTATGACGCACCTGGAATAGGTTTAGCAGCAGTTCAAATTGGAGTTCCTTTGCGTGTAATTGTGATGGACATAAGCTGGAGAAATGAAGAGGGTATAAAAGAACCCCTTTATTTTGTTAACCCTGAAATTACAGTAAAAACAAAAAATCTTTCAACGTATGAAGAGGGATGTTTATCGGTCCCAGATCAATACGCAGAAATTGATCGTCCAGAAGAATGTGAAATAAACTTTCTTGATTATAATGGAAAAAAGTCAACTCTAAACGCTAAAGGATTATTAGCGACCTGTATCCAACATGAAATGGATCATCTTGAGGGAATTCTTTTTATTGATCATTTATCAAATATGAAACGCAATATGATTGTAAAGAAGCTCATCAAAACAAGAAAACAATCAAAAAAAGAACGAATCGTCGCTTAGATAGAATGAAAAATTATCGCATCCTATTCATGGGCACAGCCCCATTCGCAGTGCCATCTTTAAAAAAAATTGTTTCTTCAAACAATCATTTGGTAGGTGTATATACATCTCCCGCAAAAAAAGCTAACCGAGGAATGAAATTATCAATTTCACCAGTGGCAGAATTTGCTGAAGCTGAAAATATTGAAATTAGCTCACCTCCTTCGATTAGTTCATCAGAGGAATTAAAAAAACTACAAAAAATGAATTTGGATGTGATAATTGTCGTTGCTTATGGACTGATATTACCTGAAGAAGTAATCAATTTACCTAAACTTGGTTGTTTTAATGTACATGCGTCTTTACTCCCTCGGTGGCGGGGGGCTGCACCAATTCAAAGAGCAATGATTGAAGGTGATCAGACTACGGGCGTTACAATTATGAAAATGGATAAAGGCCTTGATACAGGAGATATTGGGCTGCAAAAAGAAATAAAAATAGAACAACAAAACTACAGTGAATTAGAAAAAGAACTCGCAAATGAAGGAGCTGAATTGCTCATAAACTTTCTTGATAGATTAGATGGCTCTATTCAGTTTGCTAAGCAAAATGACATGCAGGCCTGTTATGCGAAGAAAATACAAAAACAAGAAGCTTTAATAGACTGGACTGAAAATGCTGAGAAAATAAATAGACGCATAAATGCTTATAACCCTAGTCCTTGCGCTTGGTTTTCACTAAATAATAAAAGAATTAAAATATTGAAGGCTGAGGTAATTCATGAGAAAGGTGAGGCCGGAAAGATTATGAATGAAGAATTTTTAATTGGTTGTGGTATTAATTCAATTAGACCGTTGCTTTTAAGAGTTGAAGGTAAACAAGATTGTACAATCAATGACTTTCTACTAGGACATAAAATTGAAGTTGGATCTTATATTCAATGAACAGGTACAAAATAAAAATTGAGTATGATGGTACCCCGTTTATCGGATGGCAAAGACAAGAAAATGGACAATCAGTTCAAGGGTGTATTGAAAAAGCGATAAGTAATATATTTGAGGAAAACATAATCATTTTTGGGGCTGGTAGAACAGATGCAGGTGTTCATGCAATGGGGCAGGTCGCTCATTTTGATGTCACAGACAAATTACTTGAACCATATGTGATTAAGAACGCATTAAATGATCACTTGAGGCCATTTCCTATTTCCATATTGGAAGTGGAGAAAGTACATAATGATTTTCATGCAAGATTTGATGCAACTCAGAGAAAATACCTTTATAGAATAGTAAACAGAAAGTCACCACTCACTATTGAGAAGGGAAGAGCTTGGCAAGTACATAAAGATATTGATGTTGATTTGATGAGGGAATGCATTCCTTCAATTGAGGGTCAGCATGACTTTACAACATTCCGTTCAGCTCATTGTCAATCTGATAGTCCAATAAAAACTTTAGACAGCCTAAAAATTAGCCAATCAGAAGAAAATATCTATTTTGGTTTCACTGCAAAGTCATTTCTGCATCATCAAGTTAGATCAATTGTTGGTAGTTTAAAGTTAGTTGGAGAAAAAAGTTGGTCACTTGGTGACTTTGAAAAAGCATTTAATTCAAAAGATCGCTCTAAATGTGGAGCGCTTGCTCCTCCTGAGGGATTATATTTTATGGAGGTTAAATACTAATTATTGTGAGCAGTTTTCAATTGTTTGAACATCTATATCTAATTTTTCTGCGGTGTTACCATAAAAGATTCCTCTGATTGGCGCCGCATAACTTGCATCTAAGCCGCATGAAACTCGAATATATCTCTCATCAGGACAACATTGGTTTGTAGGATCAAAGCCAACCCAACCAAGTTGATCTATATAAAGTTCAGCCCATGCGTGTGTAGCTTGAAATTCAGAGTCATTTCTATTTTTATGCATGTAGCCATTTACATATCTTGAGGGAATGCCAAAGTATCTAGCAGCGGAAATCATTATATGTGCTTGATCTTGGCAAACACCCTTCTCTTGATCTATTGACATAGCTGCAGTTGTGTTTGTATTGGTGGTATACGGTTCATATTTAATTTTTTTTGCAATTAAGAGCATTAAATCATGAGCAATAGTTACAGTGTCTTCATTTGAGCTATCTTTTGAGGCAATAGAAGCTAGCTCTTTTATTTTATCATTTGGCAGTGTTAAAATTGTACTTCTTAAGTAGACATATGGATCGATTTTATCATTCAAACTTTCATACAACCCATTTGTATCAATTGTTTCAACTTCTCCTTTAACTACAAATTTAATTTCCTTTTCTGATGGCTCGCCTTTGAAGTTAATTATATTATTTCCCTCTCCATCTCTAAATATTTCACCACCAGATTTGTTATTTCTTTTTACAGTCCAATTCAATATTTTAAGACCATTGTAGGGTGATGGAGTCAACTTTGTTGTTTGTATTAAACCTAATAGGTTATCATCATATTCATAATTTGTTGTATGATTGATTGTAAGTAACATGATTTACCTAAAAAAATGATTTTGAATTTGATTGTCTAAGAAAGATATCTTCGATACAAAATTGGTCACATACTCATGCAAACCATATTCAATAATTGACTCGACAGTTTCGTCTTTTACAGAATTATGAACTGATTTAAGACCAGAGTAAATATCACTGATTTTATCAGGACTGCATTTCAAACAATTAAGATGATAAACAATATTATTTATACAAAAACTTAAAGAACGTGAACAATCATTATTAAGTATAAAAAAATGAGCAATTTTTGTTGAGGTCACGTCTCCATCATAAGCCCATCTAAAAGCGCGAAATGAAGATAGTGATCGTAAAAGTATAATCCATTGTAAATTATCAAGATTTCCCCCTATATAATCAGCAGTGGGAAGTAGTACAAAATATTTTACATCAAGCAATCTCGCAGAATTATCTGCTCGTTCAATGAATGTGCCAAGAAATATAAAATGATATCCGTCATTTCGTAATAATGAGTTTGCTGATCCCCGAAACATATTTACTTGTTGAATAGTCCATTCAGTAAAGTTTGGTAGATCAGCACGAGTAAATTTTTTATTTTTTAGCTCCAATATCTCTTTGTATGACTTATTAATTGCAACCCATGCCTCAGGGGTGAATGCAGTCCGCACTAATAGGGCATTATTTCTAGCTTTGGATATACAGCTGTACACAGAGGAAGGATTTTCTTCATCAAAAAAAATATAATCCTCAACATTTTCCTGATTTATTTCATTATATTTAGTAAAGTAACCTTGAGCAGCACCCGCAGCTGATAATACCGAGTCCCATTCATTATGATAGCCTTTAGGGTTAGGAAACAAGGACATTCTATAACCCACATCAAGAAGGCGTGCCATAGTTTCTGCTCTTTCCATATATCTACTAATCCAGTAAAGATTCTCTGCTGTTCTGCTTAGCATGTTAATCTGCGAGGACCCAAGTGTCCTTTACTCCTCCTCCTTGTGATGAATTTACTACATACGATCCTTTATTTAATGCAACTCTAGTTAATCCCCCTGGGCATAATTGTACTTTTTCTCCAACAAGACAGAATGGACGTAAATCAACTCGTCTTCCTGAAACTTCATTATCTATTAAAGTTGGTGAGGATGATAAGTCTAATGTTGGTTGAGCAATATATCCTCGAGGGTTACTTTTCAGTTTAGTAGAGAACTCTGAAATTTGATCTTTAGTTGATTTAGGTCCAATTAACATTCCATAACCACCTGAACCATCAACCTCTTTCACCACAAGTTTTTCAATATTTTCTAATACATAAGTTAATTCGTCATCTCTTTCACATCTCCACGTTTCAACATTATCTAGAATAGGTGTTTCACCAAGGTAAAATTTTATCATTTCAGGAACAAATATATAAATAGCTTTGTCATCTGCGATACCAGCACCAGGAGCTGAGCATATATTCACACCACCTGTTTTATAAACTTGAGTGATCCCCGGGACACCAATGACTGAGTCCGGGTTATAACAAAGAGGATCTAAAAATTCGTCGTCAATTCTTCGATATACAACATCTATTTTTTTTGGTCCATCAACTGTCTTCATATAGAGCAAATCATTTTCAACAAAAAGATCTTGTGACTCCACCATTTCAATACCCATTTGATCGGATAAAAAAGTATGTTCGTAATATGCACTATTTAAATGGCCTGGAGTTAACAAGACAACTGTTGGTATACTGCTATCACATTTTTTTGGGGCAAGACTCATTAGCGTCTGCAGTAATCTAGTAGGATAGTCATCAACTCTTAAAACACGATTCGTGTGAAATAAATCAGGAAACATTTTCATCATGATTTCTCTATTTTCCAACATGTATGAAACACCAGATGGTGTCCGACAGTTGTCTTCTAAAACATAAAACTCATCTTTTCCTGTTCTGACTAAGTCAACTCCAATTATTGGACTATAAATCTTTCTTGGAGGTGAAAAGTTGATCATAGACTGATCATATGACGATTTTTTATAAACAATTTCTTTTGGAACAATCCCCGCCTTAAAAATTTCACCACTATTATAAATATCGTGAAGAAAAGAATTTAGAGCTTTCGCTCTTTGTAAAACACCTTTTTCTATCTTTACCCATTCGTTGTTTGTAAGAATTCTTGGAATTAGGTCAAAAGGGATGATTCGTTCAGTCATATCATCATCTTTGACCGAAAAAGTAATACCAATTCTTTTAAAATGAGACTCTGCTTCAAAATTCTTTTGGCTAATGACCGTGGATGACATAGTTCTCAACCACGAATTTACTTGTAAGTAGTGCTTTCTTATTTGAGCATCATCGCTATACATTTCATCAAACATGGCCACATACTAATCAAATAGCTATCAATATTAATTTTATGCCTTTGCCAAATTGACATGTTATTCCCCTCCCGAATTCAGCAAATAATCTGTATTTGATGATTATGAAAAAAATTTTTGAGCAATCATTTAACTACTTTCTTAGGGCTTTCCCAGTAATCTTGACTGTTTACTTTCTTTTTCAAATAGCTGGAGCAATTATTTAGGTATTTATTATGTTTGGAACTAGATGGAATTTTAATCCTTCCCCCCTTAAATTGGATATAGCTTTGACCATCATGCTAATGTTGCTAATAGTATAATACCTAAATAGCTCTAAAATTGATATATAGTTGATTTTTATTGAAAGTACTTAGTGATTATAAGACTGTAAATTTCTTTAAGCTTAGTTATGTCCTCAGTTTTTACATTTTCATCAATTTGGTGTGCGGTTTCTCCAATAAGTCCAAACTCCGCTACCTCGCAGTAATCTTTAAAAAATCTTGCATCTGATGTTCCACCTGTTGTTGTAAGTGAAGAATTCATTCCTGTAATCTCATCAACAGAACTTTTCACTATCTCTGTAAATTTACCTTTTTCAGTTAAAAATGGTTCTGCAGAATTGTTAAAAGTTACATCAACTTTATAGTCACTATTATTGATATTTTTTGAAACAACTTCATTGATCATTGATTGAAGACTCTCTTTTGTGTGATTAATATTGTAGCGAATATTAAATATTCCAGTTGAGGTTTGTGGAACAATATTAGTCGCACCTTCACTTGACTCAATTTTAACAATTTCCATATTTGATGGTGGAAAGTCTTCTGTACCTTTATCAAGCTCTAAATTACACAGTGTATTGAGTATTGATGTCAGAGGATTTATTGGGTTGAGAGTCCATTCTGGATAGGCAACATGACCTTGCTTCCCTGAAACTTTAATAGTCGTGGTAATACTCCCTCTTCTTCCAATTTTAATCATTTCACCTAAATTACTTGGGCATGTTGGTTCTCCAACTAAGCAACTATCTATCTTCTCGCCATTTTTATAAATTTCCTCAAGTACTTTTTTTGTTCCATTGATTGCAGGACCTTCTTCATCATTTGTAATTAAGAGACTTATGGTGCCTTTCATCTCATTATTCTCTAGGTATTCTCTTACTGCTGAAACAAATGCAGCTATAGCAGATTTCATATCGCTCGCACCACGGCCATATAACTTTCCATTTTTTTCAGTAGCCTCAAATGGATTTGAATTCCATGCATTTTCATCACCAACTGGAACAACATCAGTATGACCTCCAAAACACAAATGTGGAGCACCACTCCCAATCTTTGCAAATAAATTGTCTACATCCGGGGTATCAGTATCACTGAATAAATATCGATTGCATGTAAATCCCATGTCAGTGAGCTCCTTTTGGAGTAGGTCTAATACCCCTTCGTTATTAGGTGTAACACTTGGACAAGAAATAAGTGATTTTGTTAGCTCAACGACTTCCATAATTTATTCTCGTAGTAGATCGTTTATCGATGTTTTCTTTCTTGTGTTTTCATCAACTGTTTTAACGATTACAACACAATATAAGCTTGGCTTTTTTGGATCTTCATTAGGAAGACTACCTGGAACTACTACAGAATAAGCAGGCACTTCACCGTAACTTATTTCGCCTGTAGACCTGTTCACAATTTTTGTTGATGCTCCTAAGTATACTCCCATTGAGAGAACCGATCCTTCTCTTACAATTACACCTTCAGCAACTTCAGCTCTTGCGCCAACAAAACAATCATCTTCAATTATTACTGGATTTGCTTGTAGTGGCTCTAAAACACCACCAATACCAACACCGCCTGATAAGTGACAGTTTTTTCCAATCTGAGCACATGAGCCAACTGTTGCCCATGTATCAACCATTGTGCCTTCATCAATGTAAGCGCCAATATTTACAAAAGATGGCATCAGCACCACGCCTTTACCTATGAAAGATCCTTCGCGAACGGTACCATTTGGAACATGTCGGTAGCCAGCTTCTTTCCATTGATCCTCATTCCAATCAACAGTTTTACCTTTCACCTTGTCATACCAAGACGTATAGGGTCCTTTTAAAATTTTATTATCATTTATTCGAAATGATATAAGAACAGCTTTTTTTAACCACTGATTAACAATCCAATCATTTCCATTTTTTTCTGCAATTCTAAATTGTCCATTATCAAGTTTTTTTATAACTTCATTTACAGCATCAGCGATGTCTGCATCGTTAGGAGAAATTTTAGTAATATTTTCCCAAGCACTTTCAATTTTATTTTTTAATTCTGTATTATCACTCATTTCTTTATCAGTGTTCCTGCACCTTTCGTGGTTAGGAGCTCCATAACCACTGCATTTTGTTTACGACCATCGATTAAAGCAACTCCTTTTGCCCCATTTTTAAGTGTATTGAAACATGCCTTTATTTTGGGAATCATACCACTTTTTATAGTGCCTTTTTTTATGTATTGAAATGCTTTTTTACGGTCCAGCTCGGTAATTAATTTTTTGTTATTATCCATTACCCCTTCTACATCTGTCAAAAGCAGAAGCCTTTCGGCTTTGACTGTCTCCGCGATAAACGCAGCTGCAGTATCAGCATTAATATTTAGCGTATTTTTATTTGAATCATATCCCAACGGTGCAATCACTGGTATTTGATTTTTACCCAGCGCTGCTTGAATTAATGATTTATTAATTTTTTTGGGCTCTCCAACAAAACCAATATTCCCATTCATGGCTATTTTTGAATTGATGATTTTTTGTCTAATACCATCAAAACGTTTAGGTTTACCGCCATATTTTGTAATTTCATGTGAAATAAGTTTATTGAGATCATTGGCTAGAACCGTCTTAACAACACTTAAAATCTGTTTTGTTGTAACCCTTAAACCTTGGTATTCCTCATTCTTAATTTTTTTCTCTCTCAATTGATTTTCAATTTGTGGCCCTCCACCATGAACAATAATGACTTTCATTCCCAATTGGTTCAGAAGAGCAATATTTTTTGCAAATGATTTTACTAAATGAGGTTTTGTAAGAGCATAACCCCCGTATTTAATAACAATAATTCGATTTTTATATCTTCTAATAAATTGATCTGTACTGTTGAAATACTTTTTTCCTGATGGCCAATATTTATGTAAAAGCTTAGAGCTTTCACTCACATTATTTTTTATAGACATTTTAATTTGTTTTGACCGTGGTTCTTTTATTGATTATCCACTGTTGAATAATCGAGAGTACATTATTTGTTGTCCAATAAATTACAAGACCAGCTGCAAATTGCGCTAAAAGAATTGTAATAAAAAGTGGTAAGAACATGAATATTCTTGCTTGAATTGGATCTGGGGGAGCTGGGTTGAGTTTTTGTTGTATGTACATCGTTAAGCCCATTAAAATTGGCCAAATTCCAATAATTAAAAATGATGGAGGATCCCATGGTATAAGGCCAAATGCGTTGAAAATAGTAGTTGGATCTTTTGAAGCAAGGTCTTGAATCCATCCATAAAAAGGGGCATGTCGCATTTCAATTGAAACAAATAACATCTTATAAATCGCAAAGAAAAATGGAATTTGAATAAGTATTGGCAAACAGCCTGAGATTGGATTTACTTTTTCCTTTTTATACAAAGCCATTAGTGCTTGTTGTTGCTGCGCTCTATCATCTTTGTGGAGCTCTTTAATTCTTGTCATTTCAGGTTGAAGCATTTTCATCTTAGCCATGGAGATGAATGACCAGTTTGCAAGAGGAAAGAAAACAATTCTTGTAATAACTGTTAATATAATGATAGCCAAACCAAAATTTCCTGATAATTCAGAGAAGAAGTAAATTACGTTAAATAAAGGTTTTGTGAGAAAATAGAACCAGCCCCAGTCAATCGCTAAATCAAAATTATAAATGCCATAATCTTCTTGATATCGATCAATGAGTTTTGCTTCTTTAGCACCAATAAATATTTGACTCTCAACAATGTGATCACTACCAGCTGCAACTTTCGTTGCATTTAGAGATCTGAAGTAAGCAATGTATCCGTTATCATAAGTATAAATAGCTTTGAATGATTTATTCTGATCTGGAATGAGCGCAGCTAACCAGTATTTATCGGTAATTCCTACCCAACCATTATCACTTTCAAAGTTAAGTGTTTCTTCATCATCTTTAAGGTCGTCGTAATCTATTAATTCAAGTTTTTCTTGTAAGACACCTAGCAGCCCTTCATGCAGAATAAACATTCCTGATAAAGAAGGCGCTTGTTTTCTTGTTACCTTACTTGCGTTATTTATAATAATTTCTTCATTCGAATTATTTTTAACCTCTTGCGTAATATCAAATAAATAGTCTTCATCTAAGCCAATTGTAGTTATAAATGTCTGACCAGTTGTATTGCTCCATTCAAATTCAACTTCGTTGTTCGATCTAAGAGTAGCATTGCTATTAGACACTTTCCATATAGACTCAGCATTTGGTGTTTCAAAATTAGCGTCTTGATTTTTTATCCATCCAAATGTTACTTCATAGCCATCATAAGTATCAATTGGTTGTAAAACTCTAATTTTTTCTGAAAACTCCTCTTGAGTTTCATTATATTTCTTGAGAATGATGTCATCAATCCTTAGACCTTTTAGATTAATTGATCCAATAATACTGTCCGTTTCAATTTTTACTCTTTTATCAGCATTTAGTGCCTCGTCTAAACCAATGTTATCATTTTCGGCAATACCGAGAGATCTCTCAATTTCATCAATGGCTTCCATATCAAGTTCATTTGAATTAACCTCTGACACATCACCACTTTCTATTTCTCCATTAAGCACTTCTTGCTCAGGTGCTTCAAAGAAAAAACTCCAGATAAACAGAACACCTACCGAGAGTATTATTGCAAGTATTAGATTTCTACTTTCCATAGGTTACTTCTTTTCTTTTGGAACAGGATCGTACCCTTCAGAACCACCTAAAAGTTTTATTGGATGACATTTTGTTATTCTCTTCATACCTAAATATGTTCCCTTAATTGGGCCGTGCTCTTCAATTGCCTCTTTTGCATACTCAGAGCATGTTGGTATAAAACGACAAGATGAGGGAAAATATGGAGAGATTAATCTTTGATATAATACTATAAGAAATATAAATATTGTTTTCATTTGTTAACTATGAATTTTTTTAATTGCAGCATTCATTTCAAATTCTAGATTTTTAAAATCTTCAATAAGCGAATTTTTCTTGCCAATAATTACGTAATTCCAATTTTTAATACCATATTCTCCAATAATATTTTTTGCAATTACTCTTAATCGCCTCTTTATTTTATTTCTTACGACAGCGTTTCCATTTTGTTTTGAAACTGTGTATCCAACTTTTACCTTATTACACGATTTATCCTCGTAAGCCTGTAATAAAAAGGACTTACTTCTAAAGAAGCGTCCACTTTTAGCTCTCTGAAAATCCTTTGAGGATTTTAATGTCTCTAATTTGTTCATTGAATATCTTGTTCTAAGCTGAGAGAACTTTTCTGCCCTTAGCACGGCGCCTAGCCAAAATAATCCTTCCATCTTTAGTCGCAGAACGTGCTCTAAATCCATGACGTCTTTTTCTGACTAAGTTGCTTGGTTGAAATGTTCTTTTCATAATTCTATTTTGTTAGGTGATTGGCTTATAAATTGCATTCTATTGATAGTCAATTAATATTCATTAAATAAGATATATGTTTAAAAATAAGTCATTAAGGTTACTGGGGATTGGTCTCGCTATCATTCTAATTTTATATTTTCTGGGAAAATATAACCCTATATCCATGGAATTTCTAATAAACCAACATGGATATATTCAGGATTATATACTTTCCTATCCATCACTCTCAGTCGTTATATGCATCTTAATAATTGCAGTGATGATTTCTTTAATGGGGCCAATAACACCAGTGTGTATTTTAGCAGGATTTTACTTTGGTCTATATGTAGGATTACTCATAGCGATAATTGGTGAAATCACGGGAGCAGTAATTGTATTTTTGTATGGTAGATATTTATTTAAAGCTTATATTTTAAAACAATTCGGTGAAAGATTTAAAAAGTTCAAAGATGGTTTTAATCGTAATTCGATAAGTTACTTGCTCTTTATAAGAGTTATAGGTGGAGTTCCTTTTGGAATACAAAATTTACTTCCAGCCGTCTTGGATATGAAGTTTAGAGACTATTTTATAGCAACGATCTTTGGTGTTATTCCCTGGGCATACATTTTAGTGAGTATTGGAAATGGAATTCAAAATATTATGGAAACGCAAAATTTTTCATCAAGTGATATTTTAAAAATTGAGTATTTACTTCCTGTTTTATTGATAAGTATAATTGTAATAGTTCCTGTAATTTACAAATTTATAAAAAAAAGATTTTTGGTTTGATTATAAGAAAATAAACTATAATCAACTTATATGCGCCGGTGGCTCAGCTGGATAGAGCACCAGACTACGAATCTGGGGGTCGGGAGTTCGAATCTCTCCCGGCGCGCCATTAAAATTTATGTTTAACAAATTATCAAATACAAAAAAGGGAACCCTACTTGCATTCATTGGAGTAATGATTGTTACCCCAGATTCACTAATTATAAGACTCGTATCAATAGATACATGGAACCTTTTGTTTTATAGATCTCTGTTTCCTGGAACTGCATTATTAATTGGCTATTTTATTTTCTTCAGTTCTAGAGCTATCCCAGATTTTATGAGTATCGGAAAACCTGGGCTATTAAATGCAGTCTTAATAATGGGATCTAACATTACATTTATTTTAGCTTTAGCGAATACTGATGTCGCAAACGCTTTAATAATGATTAGTCTTGTTCCGATAATTGCGTCAATATTTTCATTTATTTTTCTTAATGAGAAACCTCAATTGATCACTTGGATTTGCTCTCTTGGTTGTTTGATTGCTGTAATTTATATTTTCTATGAGTCATACGAGCTTAATCGAGATCTTGGTGATTTTTATGGACTCCTATGTGCTGCTTTTGTTGGAGCAAGCTTAACTGTAATGAGAAGTTCGCCAAATATCAATTTTGTGCCCTCATATATATTAGGAAAACTTTTAACAGCTTGCGTAGCAGTATTCTTTGTTAATAGTTTTATAATTAATTCAACTGATTTAATACTTTTGTCATTAATGATAGTCACAGTAGGCGTATCTTTTGTATTTATAAGTATTGCACCACAATTCATTAGTTCTCCTGAAGTAGGAATTTTCTTTTTACTCGAGACCGCTTTAGGACCTTTATGGGTGTGGTTTTTTATCAGTGAAGCGCCAACGCAAAAAACCTTGATTGGTGGCATTTTTATAATAACTATTATATTTATTCACTCTTACTATATGATAAGAAAAGAACGTTCAGAACGGAAATGATGAAAAAATTATCAATTTTGGTTTTATTGTCTCTCATCTCTTGTGCTCAACCGCAAATACAGCTTCCAGACTACAGTACAACAATAACTGAAAAAGAGAGAGATATACAAAACCAAATGTTCGCTGACTCATGGCTTGATACGTATTTACCATTTTCAACTATGGGCACAGATATATTGTTCAGCGCTTCAGATTTATGTGCTGAAGATGACAGAATATTTGCCCTTGGAATGAATCTTGCAAATGAGTACTCGGCATATGAAACTATTCGCAAAGAAATTAATAAGAGCCTTGCATTAGGATCAAAACTAAAAGTTGTGAGTTTAGGCACTAACTCGCCTGCAAGTAAAGCGGGTGTCTTTGTTGGTGATGAGATTTTAGAAATAGATGGTGAAAGCTTAATCCAGGGGGAAGATGCATTTAAATCTTATATTGAAAAGATTGATAAAGAATACCAAAAATTATATGAATTCAAGATTCTTAGAGGAGATGAATTTAAAAATATAAAAATCAGAAGCGAACAAAGATGTCGTTTCAATTTTGTCATTGATCTTGATAACAATACTTTTAATGCTTTTGCAAATGGTGAGATTATGGTTTTTTCACTGAGAATGGCAAAGTGGCTAATACAAAATGAAACTGGTGCTGCAATTGTTTTCGCTCATGAATTAGGTCATAATGCCAATAAGCACGTTGCAGACAAAATTCAAAATGCAAACACGGGTGCTTTGCTTGGCTTGTTGGTTGGAATTTACGTTGGTCTGCCACAAGACATGATGGAGATGGGTCAAAGCATTGGTGCTACAGCTTATTCAATTGAATACGAGAACGAGGCTGATTATCTTAGCATGTATATTTTAGCACAGGCAGGTTATAACTTAGATGACGCTGTAAATTTTTGGAGAAGATTTGCTGTAGAAGTTCCTAATTCAATTTACTCAACTGGAGGAACTCATCCATCAACTGCAGAAAGATATGTCAGAATGGAGTCAACAATAAAAGAAATTAAAGATAAAATAAGTAAAGGCGAAAAACTTATACCATCGTATAAAAAGGAATAAAAAATGAACTTAATTAACGGAGTAATATTTGTAATTGTAATATTATTGATCTTTTCTTTTGGTCTTAGCCTCTCTCTTGAGTTTTTATTCTAAGAAATTCTAAACTTCTTTTTAATTTTCTTTCGTTCTCTTACTTTGCTCAGTGGTTGATAAGCTTGTTTATGATGAGCTTGACAGTAGACAAATCCTTCATTCGTATTTCTCCCACAGAACTTAAAATCTATTTCCTCTGGTTCTCCGAGTGGCCATCTACATAAGCCATCCTTAATATCTTGAAATGATGTTGGATTCATTGGCTCATCAATAACAGGTGAGATATCAATTACTTTTTGACTTCTTAATACATTTATTCTTTTTTTTCGTATTATGGATATACCATTATTCTTGCTTTTCGAGGCCATCCTGCCTGAAAGACCTAATCTGTGCGCTTTTCCAATCACTGCATTTCTTGTGACTTCACCTAATTCCGCTGCAATTCTGCTAGCTGTTAGACCTTCATCCCAAAGCTGTTTGAGCTTCTCAATTCTTTCATGTGTCCAGGGCATAATTTCTCCTTAATAGATGGCAGATGTTACCACTACATTTTGATAAAATTCAATATAAATATACTAAATGTTGATATTATTGCTCAATCTGTGAGTATAAAAATTTATCTATAAATATCAGTTGAATAGAATAATTACTGAAATCTGAATATTAATGACATTTTAAGAAATTTAATTAAACAGACGCTATGCGGTACAATCCAATAAGTATTATTACTTTATACAAAAAAGAAGTTCAAAGATTTACTAAAATCCCACTCCAGACGATTGTTGCACCTGCAGCAACTAGTTTGCTTTTTATGGTAATCTTTACTACAGCGATTGGTTCTGTAAGAACTAATTATCCACTCGATAGCTTTAAAAGTTTTCTATTCCCAGGCTTGATAATGATGACCATCATTCAAAATGCATTTATGAATAATTCTTCTTCCATATTGATGTCTAAAGTACAGGGCAATATTGTTGATCTTTTGATGCCGCCTCTTAATAATATTGAAATAATTTTAGCTTTTACTTTAGCTGGAATTACTAGGGGGTTAGTCGTTGCAGTTGCTTGCGCTCTCATGATGTACCCTTTTGCTGATGTTAGTATTTATAATATCTATATAATTCTTATTTTTGCTATAATAGCTTCAGCAATCATGTCATTAATTGGAACTATTTCAGGAATATGGGCTGAGAAATGGGATCATCTTGGAACGGTAGGCAACTTTGTAATTGTTCCATTGTCTTTTCTGTCTGGCACATTCTATTCGATAACTGTGTTACCCGGACCCATTCAAACGGCAAGTTTATTAAATCCATTTTTTTATATGATTGATGGTTTTCGTTATGGCTTCTTAGGTGTAAGTGACTCCTCATACCTTACAGCTATTTTTATATTGTTAGTAATTTTTATATTTCTTATCGCGATAAATTATTTGATGTTAAAATCAGGTTATAAATTGAGACCATAAAATGACCAATGTTCTTCCGACATACCCTAGATCAAACTTAGAATTTACTCATGGAGCTGGTAGCTATTTGTATACAAAATCAGGGGAGAAGTTTTTAGATTTTGGTACAGGAATAGCAGTTAATTCCCTAGGTTACTCAAATCCATACCTAAACGATAAATTAAAAGAACAAATTGATAAATTATGGCATTTATCAAATGTATATCAGATACCAGAACAAGAAAAACTCGCAAAAAGATTATGTGATAATTCTTTCGCAGATTATGTATTCTTTTGTAATTCAGGGACTGAAGCTATTGAGGCAAGCATAAAAATTGCTAGAAGATATTTTCACAGTTCAGAAAATTTGTCACATAAAACAGAAATCTTAAGTTTTTCAGGATCATTTCATGGCAGAACAATAGGGGCACTTGCAGCGGGAGGTCCAGACAAACTCAGCTCTTTTAATACCAAAGTAAATGATTTTAAATTTCTTGAATTTGGTGATCATGAGCAACTTCAAAATTCAATAAGTGAAAAAACTGCTGCAGTAATTATTGAGCCAATACAAGGTGAGGGCGGGATAAGAGAAGTTCCTAGGCAATGCCTTGAAGGATTAAGAAAAATTTGTGATGAAAATAACTGCCTTCTAATCTTTGATGAAGTGCAATGCGGTATGGGTAGAACAGGAAAGTTATTTGCATATGAATGGTCTGAAGTAAATCCAGATATTATGACAATAGCTAAAGCTATTGGAAATGGTTTTCCATTAGGTGCATGCCTGACATCAAAAAAAGTTGGTGAAAAAATGGATTTTGGTTCGCATGGTTCAACTTTCGGTGGTAATCCACTTGCATGTACAGTCGGAAATGCTGTTTTAGATATAATGCTAAAAGACAAATTCTTTAGTGAAATTAATTTTGTTGCAAAAAAACTCTATGAAGGACTTCAAAATGTGATTTCTGATTTTCCAAGCGTTATTGAAAATATCAGAGGAAGAGGATTTATTTTAGGGCTAAAGTGTAAAGTTGAAAATGATAAGTTTGTTAATCTAGCAAGAGAAAAATATATCCTAACTGTAAAAGCGTCAGACAATGTAGTAAGACTTTTGCCTCCGATAAATCTTACATTAACCGAATGCGATGAAGCAATAGATAAAATAAGAGCTACTTGCAAGGAGTTAAAATAATGAAAAATTTCATAGATATAAAAGAACTTTCAAAGAGTGAGTTAACTAGCTTATTAGATGATGCCTTGCAAAATAAGAGGTCAAAAACAACAATACAGAATCATCTGAATGGTAAAAACCTAGTTTTATTTTTTGAAAAAAAATCTACCAGAACAAGGTTATCATTTGATATTGCAATAAAACAATTGGGCGGTTCCACAACAATTTTAAATAAAGAAGATATTCATCTGGGTAATGACAAAGAAAGCGTAAGTGATACTATTAACACTTTTGGACTATATGCTGATGGACTTATTCTTAGGGTCAACGATCATAAAACTATAATGAGTGCTTCCAAGCTATCTCATTTGCCTGTGATAAATGCACTATCAAATTTATCACATCCTTGTCAGTGCCTGGCTGGACTGATGACGTTATTAGAGGAGAGGGGCAGTTTAGAAAAATTGAATATTGTTTGGATGGGACCTATTACAAATGTAGCAAATTCTTGGATTGAGGCTTTTAAAAAAGAATTAGGCTTCTCACTAAATATTTTTTGTCCGGAGGCATGGTTTGAAAAGTATAAAAAAAAAATGAAGGAATACGACATTTCAACTGATCTCGATGATATCGTACATCATCATATAAATGGCCAAATTCTTGCTCATGCTGATGCCGTGATGACAGATACTTGGAAATCAATGGGAGAGGATACAAAAAATCAGGATTATGATTTAATGAAAGAATTCAGAGTTACCGAAAAGATTATGAATATGGCTAAACCGGACAGTGTTTTTATGCACTGTCTTCCAGCAAACAGAAATGAGGAAGTTGAAGCAAGTGTGATAGATGGAAATAATTCAAGGGTTTGGCATGAAGCGAGCAATAGACTGTTTGTTCAAAAAGAAATTTTAAAAGTAATATTTTAATTATTTCTTCCAAAAGGTAGGATGAAAGATAACTAATACAGTTAAGATCTCTAATCTCCCTAATAACATTGAGAATATAAGTATCCACTTAGCAGGATCAGAAACTGCATAAAAAGAATTTTCTGGACCTATTGTGGCTCCAAGTCCTGGCCCAACATTGGCAAGAGAAGTCGCAGCTGCAGATAATGAAGTTACAAAGTCAAGCTCAGTCATAGATAAAAGCAGAGTAATAGTTATGAAACTGAGTATGAATATAAAGAAGAAACTCATGACTGAAGATGTTACTTCGTCCTGAATTTTTCTATGATTATAGTGTGGAACAAATACACCATGGGGATGTAAGAGCTTTTGAATTTGTATTTTTAAAGTTTCAAATAATATCTGAAATCTAAAAACCTTGATCCCGCAAGTAGTTGAACCAGCACAGCCACCAATAAACATGCCAAAGAAAAGTAAGTAAATTGGAAATGGTCCCCACAAATTGTAATTATCGGAAGTATAACCTGTTCCAGTAATAATTGAGACAACATTAAATGCGCCATACCTTAAAGACTGTTCAAAATTTTTAATATCAAATATCCATAAGTAAGAAATTACTAATAAAGAGCTTACCAAAATTATGATTAAAAAAGTTTTTATTTGAGTATCTCTAAAAAAACTTTTGATACCATTACGTGTAACCTCAAGATAAATTAAAATTGGAAGGCTACTTAAAATCATAAATAAGATTGCAATGTATTCCGTTGACCGATTATCAAAGCTAGCGAAGGAGTCATTCCTTGTTGAAAAGCCACCTGTAGCTATCGTTGTCATTGAATGAACTAAAGATTCAAAAAGTCTCATGCCGCTTAACCAGTAAGATATGAAACAAACAACGGTTAATGATAAGTATATTATGATTACCGCAAAAGAGACCTGCGCAGTTCTTGGTAAGATCTTTTCAGTTGTATCTGATGATTCTGTTCTGAAGACCTGCATACCTCCGACTTGCAACACAGGAAGTATGCTAATAGCCATGACTATTATACCGACTCCTCCGATCCATTGGAGAAGTCCTCGCCAAAGCAGAATACCCTCAGGCATAGACTTAATGTCGCTAAGAATTGTCGATCCTGTTGTTGTAATGCCAGACATAGACTCAAAAATTGAGTCTATGAAACTAATATTAAGATTTGCTAAAAAGAAAGGCAGGGAACCAAAAATACAAATAAAGACCCAGGATAAAGTAGTAATTAAAAATGCATCTTGAGTTTGGATTTTATTTTCTGCAGCATTTCTAGTTGAAATAAAAAAAGTAATACCAAATCCTAGAGTAATTATTGAGCTGATTATGAATGATTGCCATGTTTCATTGTTAAAAGCTAGGTCCAGAAATGCTGGTATTAGTAATATAAAACTTAATGCAATCAGCAAATAACCTAATACATTAAGTATTATTTTAAAATTTATCATTCTTAAGATTTTAATTTTTTTTGAGAATTGATCCTTGGTTGATCATGCTATAGAATTCTCTTCTTGTAGAAGCATCAGTTCTAAACTTACCTAATAATTGACTAGTAACCATTGAAATACCTGGTGTACCAACACCTCGTGTAGTCATACATTGATGTTGAGCCTCGACAACTACAGCAACACCTTTTGGCTTCAAGACTTCTTGTATACAATTTGCAATTTGCGCTGTGAGTTTTTCTTGGATCTGCATTCTTTTCATGTATATCCTTGTAATTCTAGCAAGTTTACTAATACCCACTACTCTTTTATTTGGAAGATATGCAACATGCGCTGAACCAATGAATGGTGCGATGTGGTGTTCACAGTGAGACTCAATCCTAATGTCTCTGAGCATTATTATCTCGTCATATCCCTCAAGTTCATCGAAAGTTTTTTTTAATACTTCCTTTGGGTCTTCTCTATAACCTGCAAACCAGTCCTCGTAAGCTTTCACAACTCTTTTTGGTGTTTCAAGCACTCCTGGGCGTTTAACATCTTCACCCACGAATGCCATAAGGGTTTTAACGGCATCTTCTGCTTGTTGCCTTGTTGGTTTGACTGCTTTTCTTTTTTTCATAATGCAGTGTGAGTACTATATGAAAAACTATAAAATTTATAGTTTTATTATTTGATAGATTTATTAATCAGTAAATTTAAATAATTATCATCAAAAAATTGTTTATTTTTCAGCGAATTGTACGATATATATGCTAATGTCAATATCATGTTACTAAATAGCGAAATTAGTGAAAACTCTAAAGCCTGGCCAATTTTGGAAGCTAGAAAGATTATTAATCAAATCCAAAAAAAAAATAAGAAAAAAATAAGACTTCAAACTGGTTATGGACCAAGCGGGCTTCCACACATTGGGACATTCGGAGAGGTTGCAAGGACCACTATGGTGCTGAATGCTATAAAAGCGTTATCTGACTATGAAGTTGAATTGATTGCTTTTTCTGATGATATGGATGGATTAAGAAAAGTTCCTGATAATGTTCCAAATCAGGAAATTTTGGAAAAAAATTTACACAAACCACTTACGTCCATTCCGGATCCCTTTGAAACATCCAAGAGTTTTGGAAACCATAACAATGAAATGTTACAAGAGTTTCTTGATAAGTTTGGGTTTAAATATTCGTTTAAGAGTGCGACAGAGCTTTATAAATCGGGTTTTTTTAACGACCAATTAATTAAAGTTTTGAATTCTTATGATCTGATTAAAAAAATAATATTACCTACACTAGGAGAGGAAAGAAAAAAAACGTACAGCCCATTTTTGCCGATTTGCCCAGAAACAGGACATGTACTCGAAGTTGAAATTATTTCAATTAATACTGAAAAAAATACGATTGTTTATCTTCAGAACAATAAGGAAATCGAACAGTCAATTTTAGATGGTAATTGCAAACTACAATGGAAAGTGGACTGGGCAATGAGGTGGTGTGCTCTAGATATTGATTATGAAATGTATGGTAAAGACTTGATACCAACTTTTCAACTTTCATCCAAAGTATGCCGTACATTAGGACATCAACCTCCTGAAAATTATTTCTATGAGTTGTTTCTAGATCAAAATGGTGAAAAAATTTCAAAATCAAAGGGAAATGGTTTGAGTATTGAAGAATGGTTATCTTATGCGCCTAAGGAAACATTAAGCTACTTTATGTACCAAAACCCAAGACGAGCAAAAAAACTATTTCTGGATGTTATTCCCAAATCAGTTGATGAATTTTTGAATCATCTAAATAAATTTAATGATCAAAATGATGATGAAAAAATTGAAAATCCAGTTTGGCACATCATGAATAGTCAAAATTATATTGGTTCGATACCAATATCCTTCAATTTAATATTAAATTTAGTTTCAGCTAGTGGAAAAAATGATCCAGAATTCATTCTTGATTTTATAAAAAAATATGATGGTTCCATTATCAATTCTGATCATAATTTCATGTTAGAGTTAATAACTGGAGCAATTTCATTTGAACAGAATGTTAATGCTGACAAAATTCAGTATAAAGTACCTAATGAAGAGGAGAAAAATATTTTTTTAGATTTAATTAATCGAATTGATATTTTGCCAGATAATGTTGATGCTGAGACTATACAGACTGAAATATATCAAATTGGAAAAGATCATAATTTCGATAATTTAAGGGACTGGTTCAAACTTATCTATCAAGTTCTATTTGGTAAGAGTGACGGACCAAGATTCGGCACATTTATTGCTATTTACGGCATTAAAGAAACCATACAGCTCATCAGAGAAAGAATAAAAGTGAGTACGTGATGAGTTTGTTAACTGGTTTGCTTCAACTTTTGCCACCTGAGACTGCTCATAACTTCACAATTCAGTTAACAAAATATGGAAGCTCCTTACTAGGTCCAGGTTTTAGGGATCAAAGTTTGCATACAAATATAAAAGGACTAAGTTTCAGTAACCCACTAGGTATGGCTGCTGGTTTTGATAAAAATGCTGAATTAATAGATCCTTTATTAAAGATTGGATTTGGATTTGTGGAATGTGGGACTGTTACACCATTGCCACAATTTGGAAATTCAAAGCCAAGAGTTTTTAGATTAAAACAGGATAATGCTATAATTAATAGATTAGGCTTTAACAACAAAGGAGAAAAGAGATTTGTAAAGAATCTTATGTCTGCGAAAAAGACAGGTATTGTTGGATCAAATATTGGACCAAATAAAAACTCTAAAAATTTTATTGATGATTATCTAAAAATTTACAGAAAGATTTCAGCTTCTTGTGATTACGTTACCATTAATGTTTCATCTCCAAATACTGAAGCCCTACGTGAATTACAAAGAAAAGAGTATCTTGAAATTCTTTTAAGAGAAGTATCTCAAATTAGGGATCAGGAAAAAAATAGAAAACCTATCATGTTAAAAATTGATCCAGATAATACAAATGATCACTACAGTATGATCCTTAATCTTGTTGATAAATATAAAATTGATGGAATTATTGCTACAAATACTTCACTTTCAAGGCCAGAAATTTTACGAGATCTCAATAAGAAAAGAGAAGGTGGGTTATCTGGCACTCCGTTAAAAGATTTATCAGATAAAGTTTTAAAATTTTTATATCAAGAGACTAATCAAGAAATCATTTTAATTGGTGTAGGCGGAGTTAGCAGCGCATTAGACGTATATAATAAAATCAAACTAGGTGCATCTTTAGTACAATTGTATACTTCACTCACTTATGGTGGCCCGCAAATAATAAATAAGATTTTGATTGATCTTGTTAAACTAATCAAAGATGATGGATTTATAAATATTTCAGAAGCTGTCGGTGTAAATAATAAATGAATAAAACCCTTAATCTTCCTTTTAACAAAAGAAAGAGGCAGCTTAACAAGCAACAGAATCGTGACTCTATAATTTTAGCTTCAAGAAAAGTTTTTACTGAAAGGGGTCTTGATAATTCTAATGTAAGGGAGATTGTATCTAGGGCTGGTTTAGGTTCTGGAACATTTTATAATTACTTTGATGATAAAGTTGAAGTTTTTTTAGTTATTGTAAATAGGCTTATTAATGAATTTAGTAACTTTATCATTCCTGAAATTAATAAAGCTAAAACCTTTGATGAATTAGTAAGTATTGCTTTTAATAGTTGGTTTAATTGGATATCTAATGATGCAGAAAATTATATTTTTTTCAAAAATAATAAGAAATATATATTAGATCTTAAGTGGTTGGGTCAAAATTCGAGAGAATACCAGAATTTTAATAAAAAACTGCTAGAAGTAACAGTAAATATTTCAAAAATTATTAAATTTCCTCAAAACGATATTTCACTTATGGTAACATCTGTCATTGCCGTTAGTGTTAATCTTGGCGACCAATTATTGGAAAGAAATGATTTGAAACCGTCTGAGGTAAGCTTATTTGCAACTAAATTATTTTTAAAAGGACTATAACTTAAGATGACAAAAAGTATTTTTATTACAGGTGCAGCATCGGGAATCGGGAAGGCAACTGCAATGTCGTTTGCTAAAAATGGATGGAATGTAGGACTTTTTGATATTAATCAAGAAGGCTTGAAAGAAGTAGCCGAAATCATTGGTCATAATAGATGTATGTATCAAAAGCTAGATGTAACAAATATTGAAGATTGGATTGAAGCAGAGAAAAGTTTCTCACAGTATACAGGTAGTAGGTGTGATATATTTTTTAATAATGCAGGCATAGCAAACTTTGCAGGAGCATTTGAGGATATAAAAATTGAGGAAATGAGCAAAATAATTGATGTAAACTTTAAAGGTGTTGTTAATGGATGTTTTACAATGCTTGAAATTTTGAAAAGTACGGAAAATAGCATGATACTTAACACAAGTTCAGTTGCGGGACTTATTACAGCTCCAGGCATATCAGTTTATGGAGCAACAAAGCATGCCGTAAGCTCTCTAACTGAAAACCTTCGTATTGAGTTTGAGCGATATGGAATTAAAGTGTCTGAAATTAACCCTTGGTTTACCGAAACACCCATCTTAGATGCTGAAGCAGTTACTTCTGGCACAAAAAGTCAATTAGATCGTGAATTTGTAAATCAAAAAACAAAAGTTTATCCAGTTGAAAAGGTCGTAAGCTCAGTTTGGTCCGCTTATAATTCAAGTAGAATCCATCATCCAGTTGGATTTGAAGCAAAATTTGCATCTTTTTTTATGAGACACCTTCCGTCACTCATAAGAGGTTTGAGCAAAAAGCTTTTTAAAGACTCTTTTATCTAGACAGACCTTTTTGCTTTATCAGCATCATTTGAGGCTTTAATCATATTTCTGAGTTGTTCCCACTCCTGATCAGTTACATCTTTTAACATTTCATAGAAATTACCCGCATGATTTAACCATTGAGCCCCATCAATTGTAATGATTTCTCCAGTTAAGTAGTCAACTCCATCAGCCATTAAAAAAGTTGCTAAATTTGCGAGTTCACTGAGCTCTCCAGTTCTTTTCATTGGAATTGACTCCATCATATTTGCGCCTTTGCCCCCTGGTGCTAATCTATCCCAAGCACCTTTGGTAGGAAATGGCCCAGGCGATATAGCATTTAATCTTATACCTCTATTCCCCCATTCAGCTGCAAGAGATCTTGTCATTGTTGCTAAACCAGATTTAGACATTGCTGATGGAACTGTATATGGTCCACTGCTATCAATCCATGTAGTTAATATAGAAATTATACTTCCATTTAAATTTTCAGCTAACCACCTTTTACCAATTGCATTTGTCATATAAAAGGTTCCATTGAAAACAATATTAGAAATAGCAGTAAATGCTCTTGGAGATAAATCTTCTGTTCTCGAAATAAAATTCCCTGCAGCATTATTTAACAGCCCAGTTAGAGGCCCTTCGCTCCAAATTTCATCCACCATATCCTCTATAGCCTCAGGAACTTTGATATCACATGAGATCGATTTTACAGATCCCCCATGCATATCCATAAGCTCTTTAGCCGTTTCATCTAGTACTGACTTTCTTCTGCCACAGATATAGACATCAGCACCAAGTTCTAAATATCTTGTTGCCATAGCTTTGCCAAGTCCCGATCCTCCACCGGAAACTAAAATTCTCTTATTTTTTAATAAATCTTTTTGAAACATATTTACTCCTTTATCCAAATTGCGCTAAGAATGGAAAATACTTTATAAAAAAGAAAGCCAATTCTTGAATTCTATTTGTTAGTATCAGGATACCAAATAAAATTAGTAAAAGACCAGTAAAAATTTCGATTACCCTTATATAATTTCTTATCCTTGATAAAAATTTCATAAAGCCATTTATCGCATAGGCAGCTATTAAGAAAGGTATTCCTAAGCCAGCCGAATACAGCATCAACAAAATTATTCCATACGTTACTGTTTCTGAGCTTGCGGCTATTGATAAGACACTTCCTAGAATAGGTCCAATGCAAGGTGTCCATCCAAATGCAAATGACAAACCAATTACATAAGAGCCAACTACACCTGGTCGATAGTTCTCAATTTGGTATCTCATTTCCCTGTTTAAAAATGGTATTTGTACTATTTGCATAAAATGAATACCAAATATGATAATTATTATTCCCCCAACAATACGTAAAATATCAAGATATTCATAAACCAAGCTGCTTAGTAAAGTTGCGGAAGCCCCCAGTATTACAAACACAGTTGAAAACCCAAGTACAAAGCTTAATGAAAAATTAAAAACCTTTTTTTTAATTTCATCACCTTCACCCAATTGTAATTTATCTAAACTAGTTCCTGCCATAAAACACAAATAACCAGGCACAATTGGTAATACACATGGGGAGAGAAAACTAAGGAGTCCAGCAAGAACTACATACAAATATGAAATTTCAGTCACTATACTTTTTTAAATCTTTTAAATATTTCAGCACCACTCCAACCAATAATTATTGCAATAATTAAAGAAATCAATCCGTAAGAGAACGGATAGTTTTTTGAAATTGAATAGATTGCCTCTTCTATTCCAACTCTAGTAACCATAAAGTTATATGAATATTCCTGTGATACTTCATTGTCTATAATTAGATAGAGATTAACATTGTATTCTCCGACAGGAACCGTATTAGGAATATCAATATATGATCTGAAGAGATTTCCATCAATTATTTCAATTTCATCAGATGCTTGTTTATACAAACTATCATTTTTTTTTGTTCTAATTAAAGCATTATAAAATTCTTCTTTTTCCTTTTCATTTATAACGCTGCCCCAATCAGTAGTCAGTGAGCTCCAATCAATCATCTCTGATTTCTTTTTCTCTAGTAGTCCAATTTGATTATTCTCTAAAAATTCGTTCGTGAGTTCAGATGTACTTGAAAGGTAATAGAATCCTGGTACATCCCTGAAAGTTACACTTTTGGAATTTAACCAAAATCCAAAATATGAGTCTTTCTTTCTTAATGCAACATCCTCTAGAGGACCAACAACTTCGATAAGTATGTCACTCTTACTATCCCTTGACTGAGATGGATCAGAAAAAAACGCCCCGAAAACAAGAAGTTCTTCACCTGAAAAATTTGCGTCTATATATATTTCTTCCTGATCTGAGCCAATAACAAGCGCAATTGATATTGAAGGCGTCAATACTCCAGTCAAAAAATAAAATAGAATAATTAATTGTTTGATCATCAGAAAACTAATCGAATTACAGATAAATTAAAAATTTCGTTAGGCTCTACTAACAAATCTAGCGCAATTTTAGTTGCTACACCAAGTACTATAATGGCTAGTAAAGCCCTTATTTCTTCACCTCTTAATTTATTAGCTGCTAATACTCCGACTTGAGCACCAATTACGGATGAGAGTATTAAAAAGAAAGCTAGTACAGCATCTACAGCAAATGTAGTAGTTGCATGAAGAATAGTAACTAGCGCAGTTATGAAAATAATTTGGAATAACGATGTACCTATTACTTTTGAGGTTGGCATTCCCAAAAAATAAATCATTGCAGGGATTAATATGAAAGCACCACCAATTCCCATTGTTGCTGATAAGATACCGATCACAAAACCAATTATAATTGGAGGAATAACACTTATGTATAATTTAGATTTATAAAATCTAACTTTGAAGGGCAATCTATGCGCCCAGTTATGATAATGAATCTTTCGTTTAACACTTTTTCTTCTTATTCTATCCCTTATTACTTTAGAACTTTCAATGAGCATTGATAAACCTATACCTGTTAAAAGAGCAAAATATAGAATTGAGATCACAGTATCAATTTGACCAATTGCAACAAGTCTACTGAATATCCAAATACCCAAGATTGATCCAAAGAAGGCGCCAACAAGCAATACTCCTCCCATCCTAAAATCTACAAGATCTTGTCTCCAATGTCCTAATGTTCCAGAAATTGAGGATGCAACAATTTGGTTTGCTGAAGTCGCAACTGCAACATTGGTAGGTATGCCTATGAATATTAGTAATGGGGTCATTAAAAAGCCTCCACCTAAACCAAACATGCCTGATAGAAATCCTACAACTCCGCCTAAAGACAATAATAGAAAAATGTTAACTGAGAGCTCTGCAATAGGCAGATAAATACTCATAATTCTAAACTTTTCAGACTTTCCCCATCGATATGGCCAACAAAATTAGAAATTTGCAATTTATGAGACAAAGGTTATATATATTTAAACTACAATAAATATTCTTAAACCTATGTCGTACAAAAGTCCAATAGAAGATTTCAAATACAATCTTGCTATGCTTAACTACGATGAGATCATTGCTGGCATAGAGAAGTTCAAGGAATATGACTCCGAAACACTCATGAGCGTTGTGTCTGAAATTGGCCGCCTTAATGAGCAAGAAGTACTAGATAGTAATAAAATTGGAGATAGAGAGGGCTTAAAATATGTCACTAATGGAGCAGAGGGTCCTGAAGTGCACACCCCTGAGAGATTTAAGAAGTTGTATGATGCAGTAAAGGCCTCAGGCTATGTTGGCGCCACTATGCCCACTCAATATGGTGGTGGTGGAGCTCCTTTCACGACTGCAATACTTGCAGGAGAGATTGGCATTGCTGCTAATATGGCATTCTACATGGGTCCGGGATTAAGTCATGGAGCAATGAAGACCATCTTAAAAAAAGCTACAGAGGAACTTAAAGATAAATATTTACCTAACATGACTTCTGGTGAATGGATGGGTACGATGTGCCTTACAGAACCACAGTGTGGAACTGATCTTGGTTTAATAAAATCAACTGCAATTCCTAAAGATGATCATTATGAATTAACAGGCCAAAAAATTTGGATTTCATTCGGTGAGCATGACTTGACTGAAAACATTATTCATCTTGTTCTTGCAAGAACACCAGATGCACCTGAGGGTATTAGAGGAATAAGTTTATTTCTTGTTCCAAAGCGACTGGATGATAATTCTCGAAATACAATTTATTGCGGTGGCTTAGAACATAAGCTTGGAATTAATTCTTCGCCAACTTGCGTTATGAACCTTGAAAATGCAAAAGGTTGGCTTGTTGGAGAAAAAAACAAAGGTATGGAAGCAATGTTTTTGATGATGAATGATGCACGTTTAAAAGTTGGACTCCAAGGTATAGCAATGTCTGAGATCTCATATCAAAACGCCTTGGAATTTGCAAAAGAAAGAAAACAAATGAGGTCAGTTGTAAAGGATAAGCAAGACAAAGATAGTAAAGCTGACAACATAATCGTTCATCCTGACGTAAGAAGAATGTTAATGAATGTTAAAGCAACAACTGAAGCAATGCGTGCATTATGCATTTATACAGCAATGAAAATTGATCTTGCAGAAGATCATCCTGATGAAAAAATAAGACAGGAAGCTGATGATTTTGCTGCATTAATGACACCAATAATTAAAGCTTACTGTACTGATAGAGGTTTTTTAAATTGTTCAGAATCTCTACAAGTCTTAGGTGGTAGTGGTTTTACAAAAGAATATCCTCTTGAGCAGTACATGCGAGATGTAAGAATTACAATGATATATGAAGGTACAAATGGTATTCAAGCTTTAGACTTAGTTGGAAGAAAATTAACAATGCACCAAGGACGGCTGTTACAAAATTTCCAAAAAGAGGTTCAAAAATTTCTTTCTGAAAATAAAGATAATGAGGAAATATCCTCATTTATTAAACCTCTCGAGAATGCTCTCAATGAAGTTACTGCTTCAACAATGTGGTTAATGCAAAACGGTATGCAGGATCCTGAAAATGCTCTTGCTTCCGCTACTGATTACCTAAATTTAGTAGCTCTATCTTCTATGACATATATGTGGGCACGCATGGCAAAGTTCTCAGTTGGAAAAAATGAACCTATTCATAAAAATAAAATAAAAACTGGAACTTATTTTGTTGAAAAGATTATGCCAGAGTTAACTATGTACTCAAAAAAAGTGCAAGCAGGCAAGTCATCAATGATGGAAATGGAAGTTGCAGAGTTTTAATTAAGATCTATATCCCAATTGTCTTGCAGCTAAATCGTACATTATTTCTTCTGATCCACCGCCAATGGCATTAACTCTTACTTCTCTATAAATCCTCTCAACTTTTCCAGGCCCGCTATTAGCTCGAAGGTATCCTGCACCACCTAATATTTGCATCGCTTCCCTCGCACATAATTCCATCGCTTTACTTGCATGTACTTTTAGCATCGCCAAGTCTGCAATCGGGCTTTCACCATTCATTACTCTCCAAGATAGCAATTCAGTCCAAGCTCTTGATGTTTTAACTGCTCTGTTCATATCAACGAGTTTGTGTTTTATCACTTGATTATCAATCAATGGCTTACCAAATGTTTTTCGCTCTTTTGCCCAAGCTACTGCTTCATCAATACAAATTTGAGAGTACGCATTCATACCAGCTGCCATACCAAGTCTTTCTTGACTGAAGTTGCTCATTACGCCGATCCAGCCACTGTTTTCTCCACCAATCAAATTTTCTACAGGCACTTTACAATTATCAAAGTAAAGTACAGCTGTATCAGAGCTTAGCCATCCCATTTTTTTTAGAGGTGTTTGCGTGAAGCCAGGCGTATCCTTTTCAATAACCAGAACTGATATTCCAGTAGCACCTTCACCACCAGTTCTTACTCCAACTACATATGTATCAGCACGCATTCCACTCGTGATGAACATTTTTGAGCCATTAACAATGAAATGGTCGCCTTTTCTAACTGCTTTGGTTTTCAAACTTGCAACATCTGATCCTCCCGAAGGTTCTGTCATTGCAAGAGCTGCTATTTTTTCCCCTCTTACCACCGGGGGGATAAATTTTTCTTTTTGTTCTTCTGTACCCAAAGATTGTATCAATGGTATTGCAATATTATGCGATAAAAGACTTGCTGAAACACCGCCACATCCATGGGCGAATTCCTCAGCTGTTACGATGCCATGAAAAATATCAATACCTTCTGTTGTACCGCCATACTTTTCATCATAGCCCATTCCCATTAGACCTACATCGGCAGCTTTTTTATAGAGTTCTCTTGGAAACTCACCAGCTTCTTCCCATTCTTCAACAAAAGGAGCTATTTCCTTTGAAACAAATTTTCTTACTTCTTCTCTCCATGCATGATGAGACTCATTATAAAAAAGAGGTTCTTTACCCTTAGAAATTCCAACTTTTGGTATCATATTATTTCACCCACTCCATTTTTAATTACCATTTTATCACGTTCTTTTACTTTACACTGATAATAAACATTATTACCATCTTTCCACATTTCTGTAACTATTGTTTCTCCAGGATATACAGGTGAAGAAAAACGACAATCAAATCTTTTAAGTTTCTTTACATCTTTATCGCAGACACTTTCAATAATTGATCTGCATGCGATACCGTATGTGCACATGCCATGTAGAATTGGCCGTTCAAAACCAGCAGACTTTGCAAAATTTGGATCAGAGTGTAATGGGTTGTAATCACCTGAAAGTCTAAAAATTAATGCTTGATCAGGTTTGGTATTTATTTCATGCACATAATCTGGTTTACCCTCAGGTCTTACTAATTCTTTTTTTGGAGACTCAGGTCCACCAAAGCCACCATCCCCCCTTGCGAATGTTGTACTAACGAGCTTACAGATTTCCGTATTATCTTTTTTAAGATTTACAGTTGTTTCAACCTCAATAACTGCACCCTTACCAGGACCTTTATCATAACAACCTATAACTTTTGCGTTGGTTATAAAATCTCCTGAGACAGGTAAAGGATTAGTTATTGATAATCTCTGTTCACCATGAACAACCATAATGAAATTAATATTTGTCTTCAGCAATAATGGAGAGTGATATTGAAAATTAGTAGCCATTGATGGCAATGCAATTTGTGAATTTTCATAGACAAACTTTAATTCATCTAAATTCATTGGGTCATTCCCAAAACCAACACCTAGACTATAGAGAATTGAATCTTTATCAGTATAGGAAACTTCAATGTTTTCTGAAGTCATGGACATTATTTCTTCGTAATTAATAGCCATTTTTTATGTATTTCTCTAATTTTTAAATGTATATATACTTTATATAGATCACTTATTTAAAGCGAGGAAAAAAACATGCCAAAACCCTTTGATGTTGAAATAAATAATTCAATTGCTCATATCAGGTTCAATAGGCCTGAAAAAAGAAATTCAATGAACGAGGATTTCTGGAGATTATTTCCAAAGGAAGTTGAAGAGCTAGATGATAGTGGTGAGATTAGAGCTTTAATTGTATCTTCCACGGGACCACACTTTTCTGCAGGAATAGACCTTAGCATGTTTAAAGATGATGTTGTTGAACACGAAACAAACCAAGAGCTTGGCAGAAGTAGGGGGTATTTTATTCAACAGTTAAAGTTTCTGCAACGTGCTGCTTCATGTTTGGAGGATGCGAGATTTCCAGTTGTTGCCGCTGTCCAAGGAGGATGTATTGGTGGAGGTATCGATTTAGTCACTGCCGCTGATATAAGAGTGTGTACAAAGGATGCATTTTTTTTAATTGAGGAAATAAATGTAGGCTTAGCAGCAGATATAGGAACGATCCAAAGATTACCAAAAATTATACCTGCTGGTATAGCGCGTGAGTGGACTATGATGGGAGAAAAGATATCTGCTGAAAGAGCAAGAGAAGTAGGTCTTGTGAGCTCTTTGCATGAGAGTCATGAAGAAATGATTGATAGTGCTTTTGAAATGGCTGAAAAATTAGCATCAAAAACACCACTTGCGATGTGGGTTACAAAAGAAGTTCTCAATTATTCAAGAGATCACTCTGTTAAAGAGGGCTTGGATAATGTGGCACTATGGAATGCAGCTACGCTGCATAAAGAAGATGTAATGACTACAATGATGTCAAAAATGCAAAAGAAAAAGCCAGAGTATAGAAATCTAAGAGATAAAAATTTCTTGAAACATAAATCAAGTAAATAGTATTTTTAACAAATTAAATTTTAATGAGATTTAAAAAAGGCATTATTCTCGCTGCCGGTAAGGGAACTCGACTTTCGCCTGCAACAAAAGTAACAGTGAAGCCTCTTCTGCCTTTATATGATAAACCTTTACTTTATTACGCGTTATCAAACTTAATTAAGGCTGGTGTTCGCGAGGTGCTATTTATATCTCAAAAGAAAAATATACCAGAATTTAGAAAACTATTTGGCTCGGGAAAACAGCTTGGCATGAAATTCAGTTACACATTTCAAAAAAAACAAGTTGGAATTCCTGATGCAGTTAATGTTGCCGAAAAATTTATTAATAAAAAACCATTTGTTTTAGCCTTAGCTGATAATTTATTTGTTGGTAAGAGCTTCACATCAACTTTAAAAAAAGTTCAGTCGCTCAAGGATGGAGCTGCTGTTTTAGCTGTAAAAACAAAATATCCACACAAATCAGCAGTTATTGAATACGATAGAGAAAAAAATATAAAATCAATTATTGAGAAACCAAAAAAACCAAAGAGCAATCTTACAATACCCGGTCTTTATTTTTATGATAAGGACTCCATATCAATTGTTAAGGATTTAAAGCCCTCCAAAAGAAAAGAATTAGAGATAGTTGATGTTCATCAATCTTATCTAAGAAAGAAGCTTTTAAAAGTTTTTACATTAAAAAAAGATGTTAAGTGGTTTGACACTGGTGATGCTGAAGAAATGCTTGAAGCTTCAAACTATATTAACAAATATCAAATAAAAGAAAAAAAGCTATTTGGATCTATCGAAATGGATTCATATCAAAGTGGATGGATTACAAAAAAACAACTTAGAATTCTTATTAATCAAATGCCGGACTCAAAGTATAAAGAAAAATTAAGTTCACTTGCTTAATGTTTGATAAAAATTCATTAATAAATTTGTTAGAGTCAAATTCTATTAGTTACAAAATTACTGAACATAAACCACTGTTTACAGTCGAAGATTCTAAAAATCTTCGAGGTTCAATTGATGGTGCACATTCAAAGAATCTTTTTTTGAAAGATAAAAAAAATAATTTTTTTCTAGTAAGTTTTATTGAGGATATTATTGCTGATTTAAAAAAAGCATCAGTACCTTTTAACTCCAAAAAACTGTCTTTTGCAAATGAAGATTATTTAATGAATATTCTAGGTATCAAACCTGGATCAGTATCTCCATTTGGATTATTGAACGATAAAGAAAAAAAAGTTAAATTTTTCTTTGATCAAGAGTTTATGGATTATGAAATTGTGAATTTTCATCCTTTAATCAATACGTCAACAGTGTCGATAGCTCCGAAAGACCTGATAAATCTGATTGAACAGCATCATTCAAAAGTCGAATTTATTAATATGAGAGATTTTCAAAAATGACTTTAAGAAAAGCAAAATTTATTAAAACCAAGAAAAAAATTAAAGCGAATGTTTTTGATTTACATTTTGATGAAGTTAAATGGGTAAATGGAAACAAAACTATTAGGGATCTTATAGTACACAATGGCATAACTTGTATTGTTCCAATAATTGATAAGAAATTTATAGTTTTGCTCAAACAATATCGATACGGATCAGATCAAATCATGCTTGAAGTCCCAGCAGGGACTATTGATCCAGGAGAAAGGCCATTAAGTTGCGCTAAAAGAGAATTAATTGAAGAAACCGGTTATCATGGAAAAAATTGGAAAATGATAGGCAAATACTTTTCAACCCCAGCATATAACAATTGCTTAGTGCACTGCTATCTAACTCATTGCTATAAGAAGAGTGAGACAAATTTTGACGAAGATGAGGTTCTAGAGACAAAAATATATTCAGTTCAAGAAGTAAGAAGACTACTTAAAACTAATAAGATTAATGATATGAAAACTTATATCAGCCTTGATCGATTTATGAATTATTATTGATTTAATATTTTCCAAATACCTGAGGCAGATAAAATAATTTTATCTTGTGAGATTAAATTACCCTCAATAAATACGAGAGACTTCGTTGTTCTTGTAACCTTAGCATCACATTCTACAATATCATCTTGAAGACCCGGACTTACAAAATTACAATTTAGTGAAATGGTGCTGCAAGGTTTTTTGCCACATGCAGCAAATACCATGGATCCGAGAAAAATGTCTGCTAATGACATAGAGTAGCCACCATGTGCAATACCATGAGCATTGAGATGCTTATCCAGAATTTTTGTAATGAATTTATATTGGTTATTCTCTTCTTTTTTAAAATACATTGGTCCAATTAAAACATCAAAGCCAGCATGCCATCCAAGTTTTTTGTATCCTTCTGGTACCCAACTTGGCGCTGAAACTTCTGTCTTTAACATGACCATAGAGAATCTCCCTAATTCAAAGATTGCGAATTTCTAGACTTCAATTCGAATATGGTCAAGAAGAATAAAGAAAAATATTTGCCAAAATTGAGGGTATTTTTGATATATTTTTTTTAAATAAAATTAAACTTTTTTTTTTGTATAAAAAGTCTATCTTACGGTTTTCTAAATATTTATAAGGGCAACATAGTATGAGAGAAGCTGCAATAATTTCAACTGCAAGAACTGGTTTAGCAAAAGCTATGAGAGGTGGATTTAATAAAACTCACGGCATTACGATGGGTGGCCATACAGTTAAACACGCTATTGAAAGAGCAGGAGTTGAAGCTGGTGAAGTAGAAGATGTAATTTTTGGATGTGGACAACCAGAGGGAGCAACAGGACATAATATTGGAAGAAATGTTGCAATTGCAGGAGGATGCCCCGTAACTGTACCAGGTACTACAATAAATCGTTTTTGTTCATCAGGCTTACAATCAATCGCGGTAGCTGCTCAAAGAATTATTGTCGATGGAATTAAAGTAGCTATAGGCGGGGGAGTAGAGTCAATCTCCATGACACAGCAAAACATGAATATGAAACACCTTATTGAGCCTGAACTTCAAAAAATTTGTCCTGCATTATGGATGCCTATGATCAATACTGCCGACGTTGTAGCAGATCGATACAAAGTAAGCAGAGAATACCAAGATGAATATTCACTGCAAAGCCAACAACGAACAGCTGCAGCTCAAACTGCAGGAAAATTTAAAGACGAGATTGTTCCTTTGTCGACAAAAATGGATGTAATGAATAAAGAAACAAAAGAGGTTTCAGAACAAGATGTGACAGTTGATAAGGATGAGTGTAATCGACCACAAACTACACTTGAAAGCCTTGCTGGTTTAATGCCAGTAATGGGACCTGATAAATATATTACTGCGGGCAATGCTAGTCAGCTGTCAGATGGAGCGTCATCATGCTTATTGATGGATCTTAAAGAAGCAGAAAAAAGAAATATTGAACCTATGGGAATTTTTAGAGGACTTTCCGTTGCAGCTTGTGAGCCCGATGAGATGGGTATAGGACCAGTATTTGCTGTACCAAAACTCTTAGAGCAACACGGCTTAAAGGTAGATGATATCGATATATGGGAATTGAACGAAGCATTTGCTGTTCAAGTTTTATACTGTAGAGATAAGCTAGGAATTGATAATGAGAAATTAAATGTTAACGGAGGATCAATTTCTATTGGACACCCATATGGTATGACCGGCTCTAGAATGACAGGACATATTTTAATAGAAGGTAAGAGACGAAATGCTAAATACGGTGTTGTAACAATGTGCGTTGGTGGCGGAATGGGAGCGGCAGGCCTTTTTGAGATTTTATGATAGATACAATTAAATACATTGAGAAAATAGCTCTGGTAATAATTATCTTCGCCACAGCAATAGCTATTGGCTATGAAATATATGCAATGTATGAAAAAAATCTCGTTGAACTTGCTGATCTACTTTTATTATTTATTTATCTCGAAGTTATACAGATGATCAGAGAATATTGGACATTAAATAGAATCAGGATCAGCATACCGCTGTTTATCGCTATTACTGCTGTTGCACGTTTAATAATCTTACAGGGCAAGACTATGGATCCAAGCATGCTGCTATACGAGGGAGGAGCTATTTTATTGATTGCTATAGCTGTTCTTATATTAAAAGCGAGAAAGCTTAAAATATTTGCTGATGTTGACGATTAAGATTGTCAAAGGATTAATACTTCCATTTTTAGTTGTCCTTTTAATAAGCACATCTGCGTTTTCACTTACTGATGAGGATGAACAAGAGATTATTTCTGTAGTAAGTCAGCAGCTGCAAGCATTTCAAAACGATGATTTCGAAAAAGCTTATTCTTTCGCATCGCCAATTATTAAGAAAATATTTCCAAGTCCAAAAGCGTTTGGTGAAATGGTTGTAGGTCAGTACCAGGCTGTTTATCGTCCTAAAAGTGTGAATTTTGGCAACGTATCTTTTAGAGACGGAGAACCTTCCTTAGAAGTATATTTGGTTGATCCTGATGGTGAATTCGTAACTGCAATTTATTCGATGCAGCAACAAGAAAATGGAGAATGGCTAATTAATGGTTGTTTTCTTACTCAAGCTGAAAGTAGTGAAACTTAGGATTGAGAGTTTTTGATAACTTGTTTGTAGAATTTTAGACTTTCTTTACTTTTTCTCTCTAAAGTATCTCTATTCACCTCAATTAAACCAAAACGTGGTTTGTAGCCATATATCCATTCAAAGTTGTCAAGAAATGACCAATAGTAATAACCTCGAATATCTAAACCGTCATCTAAACAGCTTTGAAGCCCTTTTAATGCTGTAGTGATATATTTTATTCTTTGATTATCATCATCTGTTCCAATCCCATTTTCAGTTACAATCATCGGGCAATTTATATTTGGAGCAACATATCTCAATACATTTTCTAATGACTCAGGATAATATTCATATCCCATAACAAGCATATTTTCATCGTTGACGTTAGGCTTCATGATGCCCTCTGGACCATAGGTGTGACGTGTATAAGTTTGAATACCAATGAAATCGTCGTCTTTAGTTTGATCCAAACATACATCAACAGTTTCAGCGTGAGCAATATCGCGTGATTGTTCACCTCCTTCTGCTGCTTGGTAATCCATAATTGAAAGTGTAATACCAACAGGCTGATTTTTTGTAAGTAGACCTTTGATAACTGGAAAAGCTTTTACATGCGCTGCCATCATGCAGTCACGTATTTTATA
The DNA here is from genome assembly GCA_902524285.1 of uncultured Pelagibacteraceae bacterium. Classification (GTDB taxonomy): domain Bacteria; phylum Pseudomonadota; class Alphaproteobacteria; order Pelagibacterales; family AG-422-B15; genus CACNXQ01. Next base: position 149,958 of record CABZCR010000001.1, read on the forward strand.
GGGATGGCCAAATAGAAATGGGCCAAAATTGTCTAGAGTTGACCCGCATGATTTAGCTGCATCTTCAACAAATGGCATGATAGTTTTCATCCCTTGTTCAGGGTAGCTAGGAAATGTATGTGCAAAACATGCAGTTAGATTCGCCTCATTTATTGTACAAACCGTATCTATACGGTCACCCAGCTCTTTTGTTACAAATTCAGCATATTTAACATATAAATCTACGTTTTCCTTTTTTTCCCAACCTCCTTTAGCTGTAAACCAAAGTGGGGAAGTGAAGTGTTGGAATGTGACGCACGTTTGAAGATTATTTTCATGACAACAATCTAAAACTTTTTTGTAATGATCAATTGCCTCATTTGAAAATTCTCCCTCGGACTCTTCGATACGAGCCCATTCAATAGATAGTCTATAAGACTGTATTGCGTGAGATGACATAAGCTTAATATCTTCCTCATATCTATTCAATTGATCACAAGCAATTCCTGACGGTTCAGCAAATGTGGTATTTTTTGTATTTTCAAGCAGCCAAAAATCTGAGTTTGTATTATTTCCTTCTACTTGATGCGCAGCAGTCGCTGTACCCCATATAAAGTCTTTTGGTAAATTAAGTTTCATAATTATATAAATTTAGCATTTGGATACCCATCAAGAATATACTTTTTAAGTTCTTCAACCAGCTCTTTTTTTACTAAAGTTACGATTGCCCCACCAAAACCAGCTCCAGTAAGTTTGGATCCTAAAGCGCCAAAGGAATTAGATAGATCAACCAACTTATTCAAATTATCAGTTGAAACTCTATAGTGTTGTGCTAACGAAATATGACTTTCTGTCATTAATTTTCCAAATTCTTCAGCTTTATTATCTTTTAAATATTGAGCTGCTTTTACAACTCTCAAATTTTCCTCAATTACATGTTTACTAACATTAAGCTCTTCATCTGAAAGCAATTGAATATCATTTTCATCAATTTTTGTTTTTGCACAGAGGTTTTGAATTTTCATTTTTTTTGCAGCATTGAGACATAATTCTTTTTTCTTGTTAAACTCACTATCTGATAAAATCCTTTGTGTGTTGCTATCAATTATTAGAAATTGATAATCTGGAAAAATTGGTATCAATTCATAATTTTTATTAAAAGTATCAAGAAAAAGAGCCTCATAATGATTTCCTAAGACCGATACAAATTGATCCATAACTCCACCGCCCACACCAACAAAATCATTTTCAACCTCAAATGCTAAATTAATTAAATCTTCATCTGCCAAATTTTTTTGAAAATAATCACTTAGTGATCTTAAAGTACTAACGGTGATTGCAGCAGAGGAAGAGAGACCGACTCCCAATGGAAGGCTGCTTTTGATAAAAATTGAGATATTGTTAATCTTAACTGAAAACTTCTTTTCAAAATAAAGACATGATCCAATAACGAAATCTGCCCAATTATTTCTTTTTTCGAGTTTCTTAACAGCTAAAGAATCTTTATATTTATCTGAAACTATTGTAATAGACTCACTATTTTTATTTTCAACGATTTCACAGATAATTGAGTTCTTGATTTGTAACGGTAAAACATGTCCACCATTATAGTCTAAATGCTCTCCAATGAGGTTAACTCTGCCAAAGCCTTCACCAATCGAGACTGTGTTCATAACTTAACTTTGTCTTTGTTTTAATTCAGAAAATATTCTTTCATAAAAGTTACTATCGTACTTATTAAAGTACGTAACTATTATTGCTATAGTTCCGGCTACGGCTGGAAAAATATACCCCATAATAAATAGACCGTTCAATGTTTCTGGGCTTTGATCTATTGCATTTGCCACATAATCTGTACTTTCCAGAATTACTCCAGCAAGCCATGCACTAAAACCAACACTTAATTTAAAAACAAATACGTGAGCTGCGTTTAAGACTCCTTCAGCACGAAATCCAGATTTCCATTCTCCGTACTCGATTGTATCAGCTATCATTGACCAGGCCATGACACCTGCCATACCGAAACCAATGAAGCCAAAGGTTGCAATAAAAGCTAACAACCAAAAGTTTTCATAACCAGTAATATAATAGATTATTAAATCTGTGATTACGTAAAGAAATGTTCCAATCATGAATAGAGTCTTTTTTTCAAACCTATGTTTTATTAAGTTAACTAAATATGCACCAAACATAATTTGTAAAATCACACCAAGCAAAATTGGACTAAAGTAAGCCTCTAATTGAAGATTATATTTTACAAAATAGACAACTGTTAGTTGCTTTATATTATTTGCAACCCAAGTTGTTAAAAGTGCCAATATTACAAAATGTAATGGATAATTGTTAAATACCATTTTAGTAACTTTTTTAATACCAATGGTTTCTTTGTATGGCTTTGAATAAACTTCTTTAGTATTAAAAAAACATAGAAATGCAAAAATAGCTCCAAGCACTGCCAAACAACCTACTACAATCGGAAATCCGAACTGTGGTGAGCTAAAAAGGCCAACTAAAGGCAATGTTAGAACTGCAACAGCAATTGATCCAGAGCTGGCTCCTAAATATCTAAATGATGCGAGTGATGTTCTTTCGTCTCTGTCTTGAGTCATCGCTGGGATGAGCGATCCAACTGGAATAGCAATGATTGTATATAAAGTGGTGAATGTGATGTATGTAAAAAGTGCCCAGTAAAATTTACCCGTTTGTGATAAATCAGGTGAGGTAAAACATAGAATAATCATTATAAGTGCAGGGACTGATCCAAACAAAATATAAGGTCTGAATTTCCCCCATTTGGTCGAAGTATTATCTGCAATGTACCCCATAATCGGGTCAGTAAATGCGTCCCAGATTTTCGCTAAAAAGAAAACTAAGCCAGCGTTTGCAGGCGATAATCCAAAAATATCTGTATAAAAAAATAGTAAGTAGAAGACAGTCAGTTGCCACATTATATTGATGGCAAAATCACCACCACCGTAAAACAATTTTGATCTAAAACTTAGTTTCATAGGGCATCATATATTGTTTCAACTAATTTAAGTGCTCTTTGATCACCGAGCATGGATCCAGTTAATAAATTCATAGTGTATGCGCAGCTAATTCCATTTTCAGGATCTCCAAATGCCATAGAACCGCCCCATCCAGTATGACCAAATGCTTTACTGCTTTTACCAAATAATTTTCCGCCACCAACACTATAACCTGCATGTGACCACTGCATAGGTGACTTCATTACGTGATCATCTCCACTTACTGCAACTGACGTAAGGGTATCAAAGGTATTTGATGAAATAAAATTATTTGATAAATGTGATAAGAAAAAATCATAAATTTTTGCAAGTGATCCTGAATTAGAGTGACAGTTCATAGCTGGAATTTCTGCAAGTCGCCATTCAGCTGTGTTTGCTGTTTTTGTTCTGTTTGCAGGATTAAGAAACGCAGTAATTAGATACTCATCCACATTTGTAGGATCACTAAAAGCTTTTCTTAGGCTTTCAGAGCTAATTAGCTCAGCAATATTGTCATGATATGCTGAAGGTGTACCTATAAAACATTTAGTTTCAAGAGGACTATTCAGTAACTCTTCCAAGTTCTTACCGACTGATTTATTGGTCACCCGTTTAATTAATTCGCCAATTAAGAAACCGATCGTTTTTGGATGATAGCATATTTTTTCATCAGCTTTGTGATATGGTTCTTGATTTGCTAGCAGATCAACCACATAGTCCCATTTGTAAAAATCGGTTTCATCTATAGGTTGTCTCCATCCATACATCCCTGCTTGATGCGAGAGTAATGTTTTTACTTTTATAATTTCTTTTCCACCATTCGCAAATTCAGGCCAGTAGTCAGCAACATTTTTCTCTAAATCTAGTTTGTTTTCATCAATCAATTTAGCAACAATCATCGCAACAATTCCCTTACTGGTCGAATGGATGTTTACTATTGTATTTTGGTCCCACTTGTTTTTTTTATCACGATCCCGATAGCCGCCATAAAGGTTTACCAAAACTTCCCCATTTTGATAAACGGCAAATGATGCACCCACCTCCTCATCATTTTCTAAGTTTTTCTTGAATAATTCGTAAGTGTTTTCGAACTTTTTATTAAACTCACCCAATGCTGTTATCTCATTTTCTGTAGTCATTTATAGTGTCATAAGGCTATTATTTATATATTCTGCAGTAGATTATATGACAGAGCAGAATAACAAAACATATTTAATAGGTTTTATACTGGCACTATCTGCTGGTTTGATATGGAGTTTTGGAGCTCCTACTGTTAGGTATATGGTAGATGCTCAGGTCTATCAATGGCATTACCTTTTTTATAGAGGTATAGTTGTAGCAACAATTTTGTTGATATATTTGATTCATAACGAAGGAATTTCTTTCTATCATAATTTTAATAGAGTTGGATCATCTGGTTTATTGGGTGGTATTGGTCTTGCCGCAGCTTTTATATTTTTTATTTTTGGAATGACTTATACCTCTGCGGCTACCACATTATTTATGATTGGCACACAACCATTATTTGCTGGGCTCTTTGCATATATCTTTCTAAAAGAAAAAATTGGCATCACAACTGCGATAGCGTGTTTTGCATCTTTGTTTGGAATCTTTCTAATGGCTTATAATGACTGGTATGCAGGAACCTTTTTAGGTTGGATATTTGGTTTATTCTGTTCTATTGGATTTGCAATATTTGCAACAACGCTCAGATGGCAACCAGACACACCTAAATTTACGACAATCATTATTGCTGGAATTGCCTGTTCACTTTTTTCAATGATTATGATTGTTTTATTTGCTGACAGTTACTCAATGCCGTTACAAAATATTTTATTAAGTATGCTACATGGAACTTTAGTCGGGATTGGACTTATACTTTTAAGTTTAGGTGCGCGCTATCTGCCTGCAGCAGAATTTATGTTACTCTCTTTAACAGAAGTTGTGGGAGGTGTAATTTGGTGTTGGATACCTTTATTCGGAGTAAACGAAGTTCCCTCAAACATAACTTTAATGGGCGGCTTGGTAATTATCATCGCTATAAGTTTTTATGCATTTGGTACGACAAAAAAATCTATACCGCCAACGCTATAAAAAAGTATGAGTGATATTGATAATGTTAGCTGGAATTATCCTACCCCAATATGGTTTGGTTTAGGCCGTTCCCTAGAGGTTCCAAATGCTTTAGAAGCTCAAGGTATGCAAAATCCTATAGTTGTTACCGATCCAGAATTTACGTCCAATAAAAACTTTATAAAAATCATTGAATTATTAAAAAATAATAAAATCAAACACTCAATTTTTTCAAATATAAAAGGAAATCCAACAGGCAAGAACGTAATGGACGGCGTTGAACACTTTTTATCTAACAAAAATGATGGTGTAATTGCGATTGGCGGAGGCAGTTCTCTTGATGCCGGTAAGGCAATTGCATTTATGACGAAACAAAAGGAAAACCTATGGTTTTTCGAAGATATTGGGGATAATTGGAAAAGGGCAATTACAGATCAACTTCCAAAAGTAATTGCGATACCAACTACGGCTGGGACAGGTTCGGAAACAGGTCGCGCTTCACTTATTTTAGACGAAAGTGATAAGACAAAAAAAATAATATTTCATCCTTCGTTGTTACCAGACCTGGTGATACTTGATCCAAATTTAACTTTATCTCTTCCACCTCATCTCACAGCTGCAACAGGTATGGATGCTTTAGCTCATTGTTTAGAGGCATATTGTGCTAGAGGTTTTCATCCTATGGCGGATGGTATTGCACTAGAAGGAATAAAGAACGTAAAAGATAGTCTTCTAAGTGCTTATAAAAATCCAGATGATATATTTGCAAGATCAAAAATGTTAGTAACATCATCAATGGGATCAACTGCATTTCAAAAAGGACTGGGAGCTATACATTCTCTTTCACATCCTATAAATGCAGTTAATGATATTCATCACGGTCTTTCAAATGCAATATTTATGCCATATGTACTTAAGTTTAATGAACCAATAATAAATCAGAGGATACAACTGTTAACAAAATACTTAGAATTAGAGAATTCTACATTTGATGGATTTCTGTCTTGGATATTGAAGCTTAGAGATGAACTCGCTATTCCTCATACTCTGAAGGAGCTTAATCAAGAATTTGATTTTGAATTACTTAGTGAAATGGCCTTGAAAGATCCATCCACTGGACCAAACCCACGTGATATAAGTCTTGATGAAATGAAGCAACTTTACATTAACTCATATGAGGGTATTCTATAAGTATGATCAAAACTGAAAAACTAGTTTATGGTTCTGCTAATTCTAGTGTTCAATTTGAAGGTTCAATAAGTTATGAAGATAGTTCTGATACACCAAGACCAGGGGTGCTTGTATGTCATGCTTATGGAGGCCATTCTGATTTTGATATTAAGAAATCAGAACAACTTGCTGAGCTTGGGTACTTTGCATTTGCTATAGATTTATATGGACAGGGAAGAAGAGGTTCAAATCCCCAAGAGTCAATGGAGTTGATGAATGAATTTAATTCTGACCGGGTATTGCTTCAACAAAGAATGATCCATGCTTTTGAAACCCTCAAGAATTTTGATAAAGTTGATGAAAACAAAACCGGAGCAATTGGATTTTGTTTTGGAGGAAAATGTGCACTTGATCTGGCTAGGGCAGGCGAAGATGTAAAAGGGGTTGTTAGCTTTCATGGATTATATGACGCACCAACGGCAAGTTCAGGAAAGCAATTAAAAGGAACAATAAAAATTAACTCATCGATTTTAATTCTACATGGATACGATGATCCCATGGCCACTCCACAAAATATGATTGATTTAGCTGATGAATTAAATTCAAAAAAAGCAAATTGGCAAATTCATGCTTACGGCAATGTTGGACATGCTTTTACAAATCCTGAAGCTAATGATCGAAACTCAGGATTATTCTATGATGCACATGCCGATCAGCATTCATGGCGAGAAATGTCTAATTTCTTTGAAAAAATTTTTTCTTAAATTATTATTCGGACTTCCAATTGATATTTTTCATTGAATTAAGATAATTTTTAAATTCTTTTATCAATTCTGAGCTTGGTTTTACTGTTTTTCGTCTTTTATCGTTCTCTGTTTTCTCTAAATGTATAAAACCTCTGTCACAAGCCTCATTAATCATCATAGATGACTTAGGGCGAGATGTATGAAAGAGCTTTGTCTTTAATTCTTCAACACATAGCTTTTCTTTATTTTGATGGGCTGACATCACAAGGAGCATCATATGATAATGAGATGGGGTCTTTCTGAAAAAGTGCTTACTAGAACGGTGTGAGGTTCCCATTTGTTCTTCCCAAAATCTTAGGAGTGAATTTGTTGCGCTCATATAGAAAAAAATTTTACAGCAAATACAGCGATCGTCTAATTAAATTTTATAAAAATTACTATTTAATTATCCCAATAAGTGAATTCATCGCCATCTTGAAATGCATACCCATTGTGTTTATCAATTAATATGGGAGCAGACATTGTGTTATCATATAGTGGAGGAGGTTGAACCTTTTTATGGTCATTTAATAATCTTTTCAGCTCTTCAACTTTCAACGTCATTTCGCTTGCAAGATTAATTCTCTCATAGGGGTCACTCTCAACATTAAATAACCAGTCTTTACCAGTTCGGTGATCAGTAATGAGCTTCCAATTTTTGTGAAGAACAGTTTGAAGGCGACCTTGTAGCCAATATAGTGTTTCATGCGGCATGTCTGAATTGTGATTTTTTAAAAAGGGCAATAAGTTTACTCCGTCGACGATTCTATCATCTGGTAATTCCGCTCCAGCTGCAGCAGCAAATGTTGGTAAAATATCATTTGCGTGAATAGGAGCGTTAAATTCTATTCCTGGTTCAATTTTATTTGGCCACTTAGCCATAAAAGGGACATGCAAACCACCTTCGAAATGAGTTAGTTTCCATCCACGATAAGGTTTATTGATATCAGATAAATGAATATAGTTAGCTCCACCGTTATCGCTGGTTAATACAATTAATGTATTATCCGTTAGATTATTCTTTTCAAGTGTATCTAATATTCTGCCAACACTCCTATCAAGAGCTTTTAACATTGCAGAATATACTTTTAATTCTTCACTGGATTCACCCTCGATATGGTGAAAATGATCGTAGTCGTCTCTAAGAGCTTGAAGTGGATTATGAGGTGCAAAGTGAGATAGGTATAAAAAGAAAGGCCTGTTCTTATTTTTTTCAATAACTTTGATTGCTTCATCTGTGTAGTAGTCAGTAATATATCCACGAGGTTCAAATGGTTCACTCTTATTGTTTCTTGCAGCGTATTGAGTACTGGCCCAAACCATCTCGTCAATAATTTCCCCAGTTCTAGCATTTACAACATCCGGATGATTCTCTGGAAGATAAAGTCCGCCCATTAATTGAAGGCTGTCGTCAAATCCCTGATCAGTTGGACTATAACTTGGAGCAGTTCCAAGATGCCACTTTCCAATTATTGCACTGTAATATCCTTCATTTTTTAGTACCTCTGGAATAGTTATTTCGCTAGATGGCATGCCTGGGTATCCAATATTACCATCATTATCTAAAGCAGTGAGTTCAGCTTCATCATCAAAAATTATAGACAACCCCGTATCGTTTAATTCTTCACCCCATTTTGCAATAGTAATGAGTGATTTAAATGCAGGGGTAAATTCAAATCCAAATCTTGTTGAATAGCGACCAGTCATAATTGAAGCGCGTGAAGGAGAGCAACTTGCACTTGCCGCATAACCATTATTAAATTTTATACCTTCTAAACCAATACGGTCCATGTTTGGTGTCATTAAACTGCCATCCCCAGCACCACCATTATAAAGCGATACATCATTGAAGCCCAAATCATCAGCAAGTATTAAAATTATATTTGGTTTATTAGCTAAGGTAGGGTCTCTTTCTGATGGACCGTCTGGCCAAATGACCTCACGGTTTTCAGCAACTGGTCTTGTGAACTCAAATATAGTTGGTAGTGACCAAAGAAATATTTGAAGTTTGTAGGTCCATAGGATTAAAGCAAGAATAAGAATAAAAAAAACTGAAAGAGATATTTTTTTTATCATTATTCAATATTTGTAATTGTAATATCCTCTGAATTAACTGGTAAAATTGCTATAGTACCATCATCAGCTAATGTCCAGTTATCAGGTCGAACTTCGCTTACCCCTTTTACGAAAATTATTTTAGCAATAAAACTATCAGGAGCTGGTATCAGGTGATAAAAAATTAACTCTTTTACATTTGCTTCATTTGCGGCTTGCGCAGCTTCAACAGGTGAGGCGTGATATCCCTGAATATCATAAAAAACTCTTGAAAGTTGAGGTTGTATAATCTCTGATATATCCTCAGCTCTACCTATCATATTATATGACAATGCATCATGAAAAAGTAAGTCCGCATTTTTTGATTGTTCAATCAAATTTGTACTGTAATCCGTATCTCCACTAATTACGATTGATCTTCCTTTATAATCAAAGCGAAATCCCAATGAGGGATAAACTGGCAGATGTTCAACTTCAAATGCTGTTATCTTCAGACTGCCATCATCAAAAATAACTGGATTATTTAAATCTATTATTTTTGTATCAAAGCCAGCAATGTCAGATGGGGCTACTTCCTCTCCATGATGCAGCGTTCTCCATTCATAATCAAGCTCGTAAGCCCTTGTTATGCCCTCTGTAACTAATTGTGTTCCCTCTGGTCCATAAACAGGAAGTTTTCCTTCTCTATTTTGAGTCACCCATGAATAAAGATGAAAATCAGCCAAATCAGAAATATGGTCTGAATGCAGGTGAGTAAACAGTACGGCATCTAAATTACCAAGATCTATCTGCCAATTTATTAGATTTTGCCTACTTCCATCCCCGGTATCCACAATAAACATATGGTCTGGAGTTTTGATCATAATACATGGCTCAGCTCTTCCTTTACCAGGTAATGGACCTCGTGATCCACAGACAAGTCCAATAATATAATCACCTTCAAAGGTAACTAATTTATCTTGATTATTTAACTGTGATTCAAAAATTAAGTCGATAAAGAAATTTTGAACTGACGTATTTCTTATTCCAAAGAACCCAACAGCAAATATTAAGATTACAACTATTAAGAAAAAATAGATTTTCCTCATAGTTAATTACCAGAAACCTTTCTGGATGTAATAAGCAATATTGCAACAATTACAATTTCAATAATAATAAATTGTGTTGCAAAAGTTGCATCATGCGCTGCCCAAGATATGACTCTAAATATTGCTGTAACACTTAAAAGCATTGCAGGAGCATAAAACCAAATATTTTTTAGAGTATAAGCTGCAAGTATCATCATCAAACCAATGCAAAAGAAATAACTTCCAACATCGCCAATTAGACTGCTTCGACCTAATCCTTCTGGAATTACTAATATTCCAAAATTTGCTCCAGCATCGTAAGGGGATATTATCCAAACAAGACCAAGTACAATAAATATAAATCCGTTTATTGTATTTAGAATAATTAAAAATTTATTCATGATGACTCCTCTATTATTTCCATAATTCTTTGTGCTGTTTCATGGCCTGAATTTTGATTTTGGCCAGTTACAAATCGTTTTTCGTCATCAACAACTACGTGATAAGCAAACTGGTCAAGAAATTTGGTTTTAGCTTCAAACAGTGCGCCTGCTTTTTTTAATTCTTCTTCTGGATGTAATGGTGTCATTGTAATCTTAAGTTCTTTAACTTGTTTGTCAGTTACACCAGTCATTTTCCTTCCAGCAATGAGAATGTTGCCGTTTTTATCTTTTGAATTAATTAACCCCAAAGGACCATGGCAAATTGCTCCTATTATACTCCCTGAGTAATATGCTTTAGAAATTCCTGCAGCTAAGGTATCTGAAAAGCCCAAGTCATAAGCAGCTCCCCATCCACCAGCAAGAAATACAATATCATACACAGAGAAATCTATTTCATTAATATTGATTGAATTGTTAAGTTTATTTACCGCCTCAGCATCCTTATAAAATCTTTTATCAGATGAAGACCTCACGAAATATGATGTTGTTTGTGGATCCACTGGAATTTCTCCACCTTTGATGCTTGCAATATCAACACTTATGTTAGCATCTATAAATTCGAAATAGGGAGCAGTTAATTCAGAACTCGCGAGGCCCGAGGGTTTACCAGATGACTCTCCCGGATAATTTAAAACCCCATGACTTGTTGCAATTATAAGAGCTTTTTTTCCAGCCAAATCAAATGTATTTCCCTCATAGTCTGGATGTAAACCCAAGTTTTTAAGAATATATGGTAAAAGAATAATTACTGTAATGACAATAAAAATTAGAGATAATAAAGTTTTTCTAACTGTTGATTGATACATAATTTTCTTACTTAAGTTTCATTAAAAATAGTAACTTTAACTCTTCAATAAGCCTTTCTTCTTTTGTATTATTAAATTTGGTCATACGAAACCATGCTGCGTATGAAATTAGGGCATCAATAAGATTTTGTTTATCTTCGTTAATCATTTTAATTTCAGGTATTAAATCTTCGAATCTCTGTCTCAAAATATGATTAAATTTTATAAATCCAGTTCTTATTGCTTTAGAATTATTTAAACTTGTAATGGTTAAATTAAATACGTGTTGGTATGTGTTATATAAATAAAAACGCTCTTTAATTACATGTTCAATTCTCTGATCTTTGTTGTTTTGTTTTGGATTATTTTTTGCAATATAGCTCTCAAGATCGTTTAGATAACGACGATTTACTTCCTCAATTAATCCTTCCATATCGTCAATGTGCCTAAAAACAGTTCTTATTCCAACTCCAGATTTTTCAGCAATTTCCTGAGCGGTTGGTATTTGACCATTGTTATTTTTTCTTAATAAAGAAATAGTGGCTGCAACAATTTTATTTAATGTTGTTTTACTTCTATTGATGCGTCCATCGTTAACAATTGGTGTAATTACCATAGATAAAAATTATCTATTGACAGTGTTTATGTCAATACTTTAGGCTTTATTAAAAATATAAAATTCGTGAATAGAATTACAGAAATACTTGGTTCTAAATATCCTATTATACAGGCCCCAATGGGATGGATTGCAAGAAGTGCATTAGCTTCAGCGGTTTCTAATGCTGGAGGGTTTGGAATTATTGAAACTTCATCAGGTGAGCTTGAGGAGTGTAAGCAAGAAATTAAAAAAATGAGTACACTTACCAATCGACCCTTTGGCGTGAATCTTCCAATTCTTTTTTTACGTGATGAAAGTATGATCAATTTGGTTATCGAAGAGAAAGTAAAATTTGTAACTACATCTGCAGGCGATCCAGCAAAATATCTTCACATTTTAAAAGATGCAGGCATTAAAGTGTTTCATGCTGTACCAAGTTTAGCCGGCGCACTAAAAGCAATAAAAGCTGGCGTAGATGGCTTGGTAGTTGAAGGGACTGAGGGAGGCGGATTTAAAAATCCTGAAGAAGTTGGACTTTACGTATTATTACAGTCTATTAGAAAGCATTCTGATATACCAATGGTTGCGGCAGGTGGTATAGTTGATGGCATAGGAATGGCCGCAGCATTTGCAGCAGGAGCTGAGGGAATACAAATGGGGACTAGGTTTGTATCTTCTAAAGAGAGTCCGGTTCATCAAAATTACAAGCAAGCAATTTTAGATTCAGACGAACAGGGAACTTACATCTTAAATAAAAAATCTAAACCTTGTGTTCGTGCAATTAAAACTGACTTCACTCACGGTATTTATGAAAAAGGTGAAATGGATATGTCCGCAATGTTCGGTATTAAGAAACTTTATTTTGAGGGTGACATGAACGCAGCACCAGCATTGGCAGGTCAATCGATGGGCTTAATTGATGAGATCAAAGGTGTTGAAGAAATTATCAATGAAACTATTTTGCAGTTTAATGAAGTGTGTAAAAAAATGGGAAATCACAAATTTTCTAATTAAATGAAGTTTATCAGCCTTTTGCCAACAGAAGCAAACAACAATTATCGGGGTTTAAAGTTTGCACTTTGGTTTTTTTATTTATATCTCGCATTAGTGGCGTTCAGATCGTTTACCCATATGTTTGCTCAAGATGCTGGTTTAAATTCAATTGCATCAATTATAATTTTTCCAGAGGTTAATAATTTAAATCCTAATAGTGTAATTTATCTTATAGGTTCTTTATGGGGTGGATCACAGATCATAGTACTTTTTATATCAATTATAATTCTTATTAAATATAAAAGCCTCTTATCATTAGCCTGGCTAGTTTTCGTATTCGATAATATATTAAGAATTATAACGATGACGATGCATAATTTAGATCAGGATTATCTCACTTCAACCGCCCCAGGGGGTTTAGTTGGGACAAGCGTCATGTTATTTGTTACACTTTTAATGTTTTTTATCTCGACCATTGAAAGGAAACAGAAATGAAAGTAGAGAATCGTGTTTTTCCAAATAGAGAACAAATGAAAGGTTTTTTTGAGAATACGGATGACAATGAACCAATCTACATGCTCAATCTTCTTAAGTTTAAAGAGAAAGCGGAATATAAAGATGGGAGAGCAACCAACTTAACTGGAAGAGAGGCTTACACAATTTATGCTGAGTTCATGGATAAACATCTAAAGGAAATTGGAGGGGAATTAGTTTTGCATACAGATGTAAAACGTTTAGCGGTCGGTAAAGTTGAAGAATTATGGGACGTTGTTGCTATTGCAAAATGGCCTTCAAGAAAAATAATGGGTGAAAATATGATGCCCAGTGACCCAGAATATCTTGAAGCTTATCAGCATCGCGAAGCAGGATTAGCAGGCCAATTAAACATTGAAACAAAAGAAATTAATGATTGAATTATATACTTCACCTACACCAAATGGATATAAGATTTCAGTAGCTCTTGAGGAGTTGGAAATACCTTACAATGTTCATGTTGTGAATTTACAAGCTGGTGATCAAAAGAAGCCTGAATTTTTAGCAATGAATCCTAACGGGCGTATCCCTGTCATAGTTGATACTGAAAATGATAACCTTTCAATCATGGAAAGTGGTGCACAACTAATTTATTTAGCTGAGAAAGCAGGTAAACTACTGCCTACAGAGTCAGTTGCACGTTCAAAAGTTATTCAGTGGTTAATGTTTCAAATGGGAGGAATTGGTCCGATGATGGGGCAGGCCAATGTTTTCTTTCGTTATTGGCCTGGTGAAAAATTACAGCCAGCAATTGACCGTTACCAAAACGAAGGAAGACGCTTGTTTGAAGTTATGGAGACTCGTTTAAAAGATAATGAGTTTCTCGCTGATGATTTTAGTATAGCTGATATTGCAAATTGGTGTTGGGTAAGAACATATAAATGGTCAGGTGTGAATATCGACGGTCTTGAAGGTGTAAAAAGATGGATGCAGATGATGGAAGATAGACCGGCTTGCAAAAAAGGTGTTGCAGTACCAATCGATATTATGGAGTTGATGAGAAATATGAAACAGTCAAAAGATCTAACCGATACCGGTTCAAAAATAATTCAGAAGTAGGAGAATAAAGATGAGTTTACCAAATCCATTAGTTGTTCTTGGCGGTGTGGGCTCACCCTATACACGTAAGATGCTCTCATATCTTAGGTATAAACGTATTCCTCATAAAATGATTTGGGGAGACCCTTCAAAATATCTTGATCAAGAGGGTATTGAAAAGCCCAAGCCTGGATTACTGCCAACATTTGTCCTACCTGATGAAAATGGAAATTTAAAAGCTGTAACAGATTCGACTCCGTTAATAAGAAGGATTGATAAAGAGGTTAGTGAGCGAAGCACTATTCCATCTGATCCTGCACTTGCGTTTATAAATTATTTAATTGAAGATTTTGCTGATGAGTGGGGGACTAAATATATGTTTCATTACAGATGGCATGATCAAAAAGATGCTGAAAATGCAGGAACAATTTTACCTCTTCAAACCGTAGGAATGATGCCAAATGAAATGCTAGATAATTTAAAGGGAATGATAAGCAAAAGGCAGATAGATAGGTTATGGGTAGTGGGTTCCAACAACGACACAGCTCCTATCATAGATGCAAGTTTCAGACGTTTATTGGGTATACTTGAGAAACATTTCACATCAACACCTTATTTGATAAGCAATAGACCCTCATCAAGCGATTTTGCAATGTATGGTCAACTGTCTCAACTTGTAAACTTTGATCCCACGCCTAGAGAAATTTGTCATGAAGTATCTCTTAGGACAGTCGCGTGGGTTGGTTTAATTGAAGATCAATCTGGTATTGAGGTAGATGATGAACAATGGGGATCAATTGATACTTTACCGTCAACGGTAAAGGAATTACTTGCAGAAATCGGTAAGGGTTATGTGCCTGCACAGCTAGCAAACGCTAAAGCATTAGAAAATGGCGATAAAGAATGGCAAACAGAGATTGATGGATGTTTGTGGAAACAAAAATCATTTCCTTACCAGGCAAAGTGTTTAAAGTGGCTTAACGAAGAATATAAAATGCTTGAAG
The DNA here is from genome assembly GCA_902524285.1 of uncultured Pelagibacteraceae bacterium. GTDB lineage: Bacteria > Pseudomonadota > Alphaproteobacteria > Pelagibacterales > AG-422-B15 > CACNXQ01. The sequence continues at coordinate 165,490 of CABZCR010000001.1, forward strand.
ATAATGATCAGATAAAAGTGAATGATCTTCTTAAAGACACTGGATGTGAAAGGTTAATATTTTAGATATGAAAGTAGATTTATATTTCTCCTTTAGAAGCCCATATTCTTATTTAATCTTACCACGTATCGTTTTGTTAAGAGATAAATACGGTGTTGATATAAATTTTAAACAAGTCTATCCGTTAGCAATAAGAGAACCAGAATTCTTTAAAGGTAAGAACTTATTTACATATTTTCTTCTAAAACGATTTGATTATTTTTTACAGGCAAAAAAACTAGGTATGGTATTTAAAAAACCAAATCCAGATCCAATAAAACAAAATATGCTAACTGGTAAAATTTCTGATGATCAGCCACGTATATTTAAATTATGTCATTACTGTCAGGCAATAGAAAAAGATAGACAACTTGATTTTGCCGTGGAAGTTTCAAGTAAGATTTGGAGTGGCATGAAGAATTGGAATTCTGAAAAATCAATTTCTGAGTCATCATCAAAATTAGGCTTAAATCATATTGATATTGAAAAAAAACGAACAGAAGCTGAGCAAAGTTTGATTGATGAAATAAAATTAAACCAAAAGGAACAATTAGAGGCAGGTCATCATGGAGTCCCATTAACAGTCTATAAAGACAAGTTTTTCTTTGGGCAAGACAGATTTAATGATCTTATAAGAGTATTAAAAAAAGATGGACTTGAGTTATAGTATATTTAACGACTTGTCGTAACTTTTATTGAGCCGAAATTCCTCTTATCCTCTCAGATCTTCTCCTTAACAACTCAGTCACAATCAGGATTAATGTTGAAAGCACTATTAAGCATGTAGCAACAGCCATGATCGTTGGGCTAAGCTGTTCTCTTAAACCAGTCCACATTTGAAGTGGTATAGTTGTAAGATTTCTATCTCCTCCAGCCACGAAAAGAATTACAACGATTTCATCAAAAGAAGTTACAAAAGCAAATAAGGCACCAGAGATTATACCGGGCGTTATTAGAGGTAATGTAATTTTAAAAAAAGTATTAGTTGGTGTGCTGCCTAGACTTGATGCTGCACGCGTAATACTGTCATCAAATCCACTTAAAGTTGCAGTAACTGTTATTACAACAAATGGTGTGCCTAAAATAATATGTGCAATGACGATGCCAGGAAAAGTTGCAGCTAATCCTAATTTTGCAAGTGAAAAAAAGATAGCTGAGCCAGAAATAATTAGTGGAATAATCATCGGCGAAATTAATACACTCATGATCAATTGTTTGTAAGGCATGTAACGACTACTTAGACCCAATGCTGCAATAGTTCCAAGTACAGTTGCACCTATTGTTGAGAAAAAAGCATAATAAACACTATTTCGAGCTGCGATTCCCCATGGATTTTTAGTTCCATAAATCATGTCTTCATACCACCTAAGTGAAAATGCCTCAGGCTGTAATGCAAGCATGCCGTCAGAGAAGTGGATATACTGCTCGGCATTGAATGATAGTGGTATGATCACAAAAAGAGGCGCAATCAAAAATACGAAAACTGCAGTACAAATTACTAAATAAGAATAGTGCCAAACTCTGTATCTCATTTCAGTATATTTTGGTAATGCCATATTATCCAAGCCTCATGTTATCTATGCCAACAATCTTATTGTACAGCCAGTATACCACTAGCACTGCTATTAAAAGAACTGTCGCCATCGCCGTTGCAAGAGACCAGTCTAGTGATTGCTGCATGTGATATGCTATTCTATTACTAATTAAAATTCCTTTTGCTCCACCAACCAATGCAGGTGTTATGTAATAACCAATCGCTAAAACAAATACTAAAATTGATCCTGCACTAATTCCCGCGTATGTCAGAGGAAAATATATTTTTCTAAAAGCGTGAAAAGGTGTTGCACCCATTGACGTTGCAGCGCGCATTAAACTTGGTGAAATTGTTTTCATTACACTATAAAGAGGCAAAACCATGAATGGCAATAGGATTTGTGTCATTGCAATGAATGTGCCTGTCATATTATACATGAGCTCAAGTCTCGATTCATCTGCAACAAATCCAAGCGACACTAAGGTATCATTTAACACTCCTTGTTTTTGTAATAGAACCATCCAACTGGATGTTCTAACAAGCAGTGACGTCCAAAAAGGTAATAGAACACAAATCATCAATAGATTTGAATAACGAGTCGGTAAGACTGAAAGTAAGTGTGAAATCGGGTAAGCTAAAATAAAGCAGCAGAAAGTTACTCCAACGGCAACAAATATTGTTCGCAGCCACAAGGTTACATTAATTCTAAGCTTTTCAGGAATCCTTTCAATTGAGCCATCAAACTTTTGTTCATAATCAAATGTGGTTAAATATTTTCGAAAATGATAAGCGTCAGTTCCTCTCTTTAATGCTTGCCAGTATTCAATGTCACCCCATTTTTTATGAACATCAATGAATTGGTCTAGAAAGTTAGCATTTTCATCAAAGTTTTTAAGTTTACGTGACGTCTTTTTAATCAGACTTGTAAAGCCACCTTTTTCATAGTTTAAACGAGTTGCAATCTTACCGTGGTATTTATTTTCTACAGCAGTCTTTAATTCATAATAAAAAGTTGAGGTTACATCCTCGCCAGGCATTTCACTGCCATCCCATGTCTGCATAACCTCGTGTGTTTCTGTAAGAAACGAGTTCATTTCAGCGTTATCAATACTTCGCCCCAACATCTGAAAAATAGGAATTACGTATGCAAAAACAATGAAGAATAGGAGTGGAGCGGCCAGTAAAAAAGCAGTAGTTCTGCGTCTTCTCTCAACTTTTTTGAGTTTGACGGATAGAAGTTCTCCATCCGAGGTTCTTATTTCGGCAGTCATATTTAAAAGGATACTTAATTTGAGGTACTTGGGCAACCCATAGGTTGCCCAAGTTTAAACCTTATAGGTTAGCTTTCCAAGCTTCCCAAGCGTCGTTGATTTCAGTGTTGTTATCAGCGTACCACTCAGGGTTCATAAGAACGTAGTTCTCAGTATTTGCTGGAGCAGTAGGCATGTGAGGCATAATCTCAACAGCACCTGCTTGCTCAGAATAGAACCACGGCTCATCAGCCATGATCACATCAAGAGATGAGATACGGAAAGGAGCGTAAGCAATGTGCTTAGCACTTCCAGCTAAACCTTCAGAACTAGTAAAGTACTGAAGAGCTTTCATAGCTTCTTCTTGGTTTGGTCCACCTTTAACAAGTACGAAGTACTCATAGTCAAGGATCTGACCATCCCATACCATTTTCATTGGTGAACCTTCGTTCACGATGGCATTGAAGTGACGTCCATTCCAACCAGTAGCCATTAAAGCTTCACCAGAAACTAACTGCTCAGGCGGTTGTGCACCAGCTGACCAGAAAATGCATCCACCATCTGGGTGAGTGCAAAGCTCTGTAAGCTTATCAAGAGCTCTATCAATTCCGTTGTCTTCCATGTAGTCATACACATCAGATGCAGGAACACCATCAGCAACCAGTGCAAACTCTAAGTTTGACATTGCTGAAGAGTAGATAGATCTAACTCCTGGATATTTACTTGGATTAAAGAAGTCTTCCATTGAATCTGGATAACTACCATCAAAATTTACGTTATCAGTGTTGTAAGCGTAGTTCCATGAGTAAAGAATGTTACCCACAGCACAATCACTAGGCATTGGAGCAAAGAAATCGTCACTTGCTTTCATACCGTTAACACCAGCAGGGAAGTCGTTATCGAAATCGAATTCTACAAACAATCCTTCGTCACAACCGATAATTGTATCACGTGCATACACATCGATAATGTCCCAAGTAATTGCTCCAGACTCGACCTGAGCTTTAATTTCACTCAAACCTCCACTGTAGTCGATCCAGTTTACTTGAACGCCACTCATTTCCTGATATGGGTCCCCGTAACCTAGCTTTTGACTTTCAGTATAAGCACCTCCCCATGACACCACGTTTACTTCCGCAGCTGTAGCCATAGATGGAGCCACCAATAAAGCAGCCAAAGAGATTAGTTTAGTTAATCTAGACATGATTAATCGTCTCCTTTTTTTATATAAAGAAATATTACACAAGGCCTAGAGTAAAAACGCAACAAAAAAAAATATTATTTTTCAACATATTAATGTTGAATCTACATGTAGTATCAAAGGATTAGTAATCTAGAGCCCTGCAGTCATGAGATGACCAGCCAAGGTCCAATTTGTCGCCGACATTAAGCTTTAAATCACTGCTCGCGTTTGGAACTTTCAAAATAAAGTCATCATTACCAAGAAGATTTACACGTACTCTTGTATGGTCACCATGGTAGATAATTTCCCGTATCTCACTCGTGAATTTATTTTCAAGTTGTTCATTTGGGTCAATACTCACTCGCTCAGGTCTTAGAGAAATTCTGGATTTTTCTCCAGAGGAGCTCACAGCAATAGGATTAGCAACAATAGTTTCACCAGATTCAGTTTCAATCTTTGCTGATCCAGACGCGATTTCTTTTACAGTTCCAGTGAAAGTATTATTTTCTCCAATAAAACTTGCAACAAATGAATTCACTGGTGTTTCATATAATTCATTTGGTCCAGAAAGCTGTTGGACTTTACCGTCATTGAACACAGCAATTCGGTTTGACATGGTCAATGCTTCACCCTGGTCGTGTGTAACATAAACAACAGTCACCCCTAATGACTCGTGAATGTGCTTTAATTCATATTGCATACTCTCTCGTAAATTTTTATCAAGAGCTCCAAGAGGTTCATCCATTAATACAAGTTTTGGATCAAACACAAGCGCGCGGGCAACAGCAACTCTCTGTTGCTGGCCACCAGATAATTGTGCAGGCATTCTGTTTTCAAAACCTGTTAATGAAACCATTTTCAAAGTTTTATTAATTCTCTCTTCAATTTCTGATTTATCTACTTTTCTTACTTTGAGAGGAAAAGCTAAATTTTCATAAACTGATAAATGCGGAAATAGAGCATAATTTTGGAAAACCATTCCTATTCCACGTTTGTGAGGTGGGATATTGTTTATCGGACGTCCATCAAAATATATCTCTCCATTCGTTGGAGTTTCAAAACCAGCAAGCATCATGAGAGTTGTTGTTTTGCCAGATCCAGATGGCCCAAGTAAGGTAAGAAACTCACCTTCTGCAATATCTAAGTCGAGACCTTTAACAACAAGCTCTTTTCCATCATAACTTTTATCGACTTGTTCAAATTTAACAAAATCAGACTTTTTTGAATTCATGTTGGTAAGACTAAGGTAAAAATAGTTGGGAATCTAGGAATTTTTGAACTAAATTAAGACTGACCTTATTAGAAAAATAGATCAGTATTTAACAAGAAAGACTCTAACTTATGAAAAAATACCAGCACTATATAAACGGTGAATGGACCGATGCCTCAAGCAAAGACCTTATTCCAATTATTAATCCTGCGAATGAAGAGGTCATTGGTGAAATAACTTGCGCAAAAGATGAAGATATTAATCAAGCTGTAGAGTCTGCTAAAAAAGCATACGAGTCTCGAATACTTGTAGATATGAATCCGATGGAACGAGCAAAACTTATGCGACGCATTGCTGAAGAGCTTCGCAAGGTCAGTAAAGAGGGTGGGGCATTACTTTGTGCTGAAAATGGGAAACTACTTGCTGCTTCAGAATATGAATTTGTTGATGCAGCAAACTACTTTGATTACTACAGTGGCTTAACAGATAAAATCGAAGGCCAAACTATTCCCGTGAATAGTCAGGTCATGGATTACACGATCTATGAACCTTACGGTGTTTCAGGACATATTGTTCCTTGGAACTTTCCAATTTCAATGATTGCTCGTTCTTTGGCATGTTCGTTTGCTGCTGGAAATTCTACAGTCATTAAACCTGCTGAACTGACACCTTTAGCTACAACATCTTTTTTCGCTCAGGCAATTCATAATGCTGAAGTTCCAAAAGGCTTAATAAATATAGTTACAGGTTATGGAAGTGAAGCTGGAGCAGCACTTACTGCCCATCCAGATGTTGCACAAATAACTTTTACTGGATCTGTAAAAACTGGAAAAGCAATTTTACATGCTGCTGCTGAAAGAGCTGTACCCGCTGTTGTTGAGTTGGGAGGAAAATCTGCTGCCGTTGTTCTGCCAGATGCAGATATTGATAAAGTTGTTAATGCAACCAAAATTGGAATTTTTAGCCAAGCTGGACAAATTTGTTCTGCAATGTCGAGAATGATAGTACATAAATCTATCAAGGATGAAGTACTTGAAAAGTTATCAAAATTAGCAGCTTCAATTAAAGTTGGCCCTGGTGATGAAGAAGGTGTTGATCTTACGCCTGTTATATCTGAAGAACAGTTACAAAAAGTTGAAAATTATGCACGTTCTGGATTACAAGCGGGTGCAAAAGCTGTTTCAGGTGGTAACAGAGTAGATAGAAAAGGTTTTTTCTTTGAACCTACAATTTATTCAGATGTTAAGCCAGATATGACAATCGCACAGGAGGAAATTTTTGGACCATTCTTATCTGTTTTAGATTATGAAGATCATGAAGAAGCAATCCATATTGCAAATGACACAGATTATGGTCTAGCAGCCGGTGTATTCACAAAAGATGTTGATATGGCTACAAAAACTGCTTCACGTTTAAATGGTGGTCAAGTTTATGTGAACAGTTGGTTCACAGGAAGTATCGCAACTCCATTTGGAGGTTATAAACAATCAGGTTACAGCCGTGAGAAAGGTCAACAAGCAATTAAAAGCTACTTGCAGCTGAAGAACGTTGGTATACAACTTTAAATATTAATCGTTATCTCGAAGACCGGCCCCAGCCCCAGTTTGTTTTGACTGTTCTGTTTCCTCAACAAAGGTCTCTGTTGACATTTCATATAGCTCATTCCAAGTTTTGCTGGAAAAACTATCTTCATTTTCTAAAATATTGATTTTCACTGTACTAGCTTTTTTAATAATTAAAGATTTGATTTGATGATCAGCAAGTACACATGTGTTTAGATTGCATTCCACATTAATATCATCAATAGAAATTTCAATTCTCTTACCAATTAAATATGAAAGTTTATTTACAAAAGGTAAAAGTAACAATGGGTAATCCAGGTTTATAAATTTTAATGCTTTTATTCCATCTACAGATTTATAGTTATCAATTAATTTTAATCCTGTATAGATAGGGCAGAGACTTTTATCATCCAATTTATTAGTTTTTTCAATTTGCTTTGGACCTTCTGGTTCAATGCCTTTGATGGTTTTAAAATAATTATTTAAATTTTCTACTCCAGAAATTCCAAACATCTCTATTGAACTTATACATTTACCAACTTCTTCTGCTACTCCCCATGAATAACCAACCGCTCTTGCAGCTCTCTTTGATATGGTATTAATTTCACTTGATGATTGCATTAATTGTAAATCCATGTGTCATTTGATTTGTTTATTTCGTGCATCAATGGTGCTCCCTGATACATGCAAATTCTCAGCCACTTGTCTGATCGAGGATCAAATTTTTGGGCTCCAAAAAAAGATAATTTTAGTCTTAGCATATCAATAGGCATCAACTCTGCACCAATGGAGTTGTCTTGAATTTCTGCGTAAGGCAACTTTTCGACAATGTGGCATCTTCTAACAACATGTCTTAGGTCGCTATTTTCTTCTAAAAATTTAGATAATTCTTCATTTTTATAAGATGATAATCTTGCATGAAGTTCTTTAATATCTCTCGCAATTGCTAGAGGTTGCTCTAATTCCGATCCCGGCTCATCAAAGCGACGCGCCAGTCGAGGCTCTTCCTTATTTTTTGAAATATACCAAAAATTTTCATTACTTTTATCAAGAGAGAAGTCCATTCTAATTATATCTGGATAAGATTTTTCAATTGATGATTTTAATTGTTCTGTGCGTCTATTTGTAGGTATATGAAAATATTGATCTTCGTCAGAACTCATTTGAGGAACTAGTAAATTAACAAGGTTTTCGTATGGTTCCATCATGAGAGAAACAATATATTCTACGCCTTCATGAGTTAAATTCTTTTCAACCCACTTATACATTTCATCCCAAAAATGTTCTTCATCAAAAGTTATATTCCAGAGATAGTTCTCCTCAAATTTTTTAATATCATCTTTTAATTGAGTAATTTTTATATTTTGATATTTGCTATCTGTATTCCAATTATTTATATTTTTCTTTGAAAGTTCTAAGAATTTTTTAAACATTTCAATATCATCGTTTGATACATTTTTAGTTTCTCTAATTTGCTTTAAAGCTTCTTCTCTCACATAAATCCATTGATGTAGTAGAGCTGGGTGATTGATAATAAAGGGAGCCATGCCAAGGCCAGTTGAATTACCAATACCAAGCTGTCTGGCTAATTCAAGATCTAGTTTAACAGATTGATTTGGATTCTTTTTATTAGCAATGTGATTAACTTGATCAAAAGTAAATTGACGAACCAGATAAACAAGCATCATTTCAATTCTAAATGGACCATTTATTTCAGGACGATCTTTAATTCTATATCTATCAGCTAATCCAAATTTGCCTGACCCATAAACCGCAGTGGTTCTATATAAATAACCTACTTCAGAAAGTAGTTTTTTATCAGGCTGCGTTCCATTTGATAGACTATCAATTACATGGTTAAAAACTCTTACGGAGCGATTTGCTCTTGATAAAGCAAGTTCCTTAAATGAACATCTTCCCACTTCTTGTTTTGGGACATTTTCACGAAGTCTTTCAATATCATCTTTACTAGGAAGTCCATCATGAATTACAAATGCCGCATCCCATTTAGTGGCTATCACTCGATCAGATCTTTCTGTGTCATCTAATTTGTTTGCAAAGCATACAAGAGAGTATGTGCGCACCTTATTTGAAACAGAATAAACAGCAGTTCCATAACCCTTTTCATTAAGTTCAAAAAGTTCATTTTTAAATTCCCAATCTTTAAATTCTCTTATGAAACTTCTTAAAAATGATAGCTTAGATTGATGGAAACAACCTAATCGACTGAGCTTCATGATTTGGTTTGGATCTCTGTGCTGAACTTTTATTCTCATATGTTAACCAATATAATTTTTATAAAAATTAAACCAATTATTGCCTAAGATGCCATTTATCTCATCTGTATTAAACCCCACACTTTTTAATCCATTCTCAATATTGTCAAAGCCAGTAGCATTTTTGAACCATTCCGGCTGTTTTGGAAAAGCTGCATTATTTTTAGAACCTTCGCCGTAATCTTTTGTTTTGGTCCAAGTTCCGTTTCGCATCCAATCTACAACTGAGTCAGGTTGGTTTAAGCATAAATCAGATCCAATACCAATATGTTCTGCTCCCATAATGTCTGCAGTGCGGGCAACCATTTCACAAAAGCTTTCAAGAGAACAATCGGTACCATTTAATAAGTGATGTGGATAAAGTGAGAGACCTATCATCCCATTTGATTGGCCTAGTTCTTTTAATAAAGTTTCAGATTTATTTCTTTTTGCTTGATGCCAAAAAGAAGGATTAGCGTGCGTGATAGCAATTGGTTTTTCTGAAATATCGATCGCATCCAGCGTAGACTTTTCTGCTGAGTGAGACATGTCTACTATAATCCCTACACGATTCATTTCTTTAATAACTTCTTTTCCCATTCTTGTTACGCCACTATCATTTTCTTCGTAGCATCCTGTAGCTAGTAAAGACTGATTATTGTATGTTAATTGCATAAATACTGTTCCCATTTTGTGAACAGTTTCAACCAAATTTATATCATCCTCTATTGGTGAGCAGTTTTGAAAACCAAAGAATACAGCAGTTTTATTTTCCTCATTAGCTTTCTCAATATCTTTGTATGACTTGCCGTGAAATATTAATTCATTAAATTTATTAAAATAAGCATTCCATTTATCAATATTTTTTTGAACCTCATCATAGTCTTCATGATAGGCAATTGTAACGTGAACAGCGTCTAATTTTGCCTGTCTGTTAATCTTAAATATCTCCTCATTCCAATTGCAATATTGAAGATTATCGATTCTATAGTTCATAAAGTAGCTTTTGAGTTATAACTCTTACTTATCTCTTACCAAGGGTCCAATGCAAACAAATAAATTGCAATTTTTACTGAATTTTCTCTATTCTAACAAGAAAACTGCGACAATTTAAGCATGGTTCGTTCTCTGTAGATCTTTTAATTATCATAGAAAATACTATATTAAACTTGGATACTAAAAAAAAATATGTACACACCCATTAACCAATATATTGAAAGGCTTGAAAATATCTCATTTGATGTTGATAAATTAAATGAGGCTGTTAGCGATTTAGTAAAGATCAGACCTTTTGAAAATTCTGAACAAAAACCAGGCATGCTTAAATCAAATGCTATTTGTCTTAATTATGATGAGAAAGAGCTTGATGAATGGTTTGGGGGCAATATTAGAGGTAAATATTGGACAAAACCAGACTCTTCATTTGAAGAAATGGAGAGAGAGCCATACATTGATGAAACAAGGTACACGCTCTTTAATCCAAAATTAAACAATACTTACTTCAAGTATGTATATGAAAAAATAAATGAGTTTTTTGAAATAGGGAGATGTCGTGTGATTAAAATGCCACCACGCACCACTTTAAGCTGGCATAGAGATCCAGAAAGAAGACTTCATATTGCAATCAAAACCAATTACGGCGCTCGAATGTTCATTGAACATACAGGCCATCACATACCTGCTGATGGAAACATTTATTTAACTGATAATACTAAATATCATACAGCTATTAATGGCGGTGAAGAGGATAGAATTCACTTGGTAGCTACTGTTCTAGGAACAAAATAATTTTAACAATCAATTATATTTTTACGCATCCAGCTCGCTTTGTTTGCTTCACCTACTTGACTAAATTCCTTTAACTCACGTTTCTTCAATTTTACATACTTCGAGACTACTTTTGCACCGATTGACTTTTTAACAATTGTGTCATTGCTAAATTTTTTTATAGCTTGTACTAGATTGTTAGGTAGTTTTTTCACTCTTTTTAGTTTGTGACCCTGTGTATACATATTTATATCAAGGCGTTTTCCAGGGCTGCGTTTGTTTTTCATTCCATCGAGACCCATTGCTATAATTCCTGATTGAAGCAGGTACGGGTTAACAGCACCATCTGCAGCTCTTAATTCAAATCGTCCTTCATCTGGAATTCGTATCATATGTGTACGGTTATTTCCTGAGTATGTCACAGCAGTTGGAGAATAAGTTGAACCGGAGTTTGTTGTTTTTGCATTTAATCGTTCATAACTGTTTAGACACGGATTTAGCCACGCAGCGAAAGAGTCTACTGATTTCATAATACCACCAATGAATTGATAACCCATTTTTGATAGACCTAGTTGGTCAGAAGAGTCCTGAAATAAGTTTTTTTTCTTTTTTTTGTCCCACACAGACACATGTGCATGACAACCGTTACCCGTAAGTTCAGCAAATGGCTTTGGCATGAACGTCGCTCTCAATCCGTGTTTTTCAGCAATTGATTTTACCATAAATTTGAAAAACACGTGTCGATCAGCAGTAGTGAGACAATCTGTAAAATCCCAATTCATTTCAAATTGACCATTCGCATCTTCGTGGTCATTTTGATAAGGCTTCCAGCCTAGTGTAATCATAGAGTCACAAATCTCACTCAACACATCAAAGCGTCTCATTAACGCAGCTACATCGTAGCAGGGTTTTAGAGCATCATCACGGTTGTCAGCAACTTCAGTACCGTCTTCATTTAAAATAAAAAATTCACATTCAACGCCAGTCATCATTTTAAGATTTAGTTTATCTAAATTATTAATTTGGTTTTTTAAAATCACACGAGGACATTGGTCCATAAATTTATTATTCATGACCAGGTCACTTGCTAACCAGCCAACATCCGGCTGCCAGGGCAATTGAATGAGGCTATCTGGATCAGGCAAAGCAAACATATCGGGTTCTGAAAATGAGAGATCTAAATGTGTTGCGAAGCCACCAAAGCCAGCACCTGTTATTTGCATATCTCCGATAGCTCGAGTTGGCACGAGTTTAGCCCTTTGTACTCCAAAAAGGTCTACAAATGTGACAAGGAAGTATTTGATTTTCTTTTGCTTTGCGATTTTTTCTAAGTTTTTTACCATTTAAAGAATTATGCGCAGCATTGATGATTATTCAATAGGTAAATGTTTATTGATATTTGAGCAAAAAACCCATATTGGGTATAACTAAAAATGGATCATAATCTAAAAAAAATTCGAGACTCTGTCATCGAGCACACTTTAAAGTTGAACAACGATCAACTTGCACTTTTATTATTAATTCAACTTTCTCGTCATCAAAATCTATTTATTCACGAACCGTCAGATTGGGAAGATAGTCCAACAGGTTGGATTACAAAAGATCAAAGACTGCAAGATGAAGTAATTGCTATTTTGTCTTTTATAATACTTTTTTCATTTACGAATGCATATCATGATGAAGATTTATTTAAAGATCATAGAGCTGAAATTTTAGCAATGCGTCCGGAAGACTTTCTGAATAATTCAATTTATCAGTCACCTTTTAGTCAATTCATTGGAAAAAAAATTACCATTGGTTCGCTTTCAACTTATTTCAATATTCCAAAAGAAAGTATGAGAAGATATTTAAATTCAGTTTTAGAAAGTGATTTGATAACTAAGGATCCAAAATATGGATATCTTGTGAATTTTGAAGCATATCAAGCATATATATTTACCAATTCATTAAGTAATATCTATAAATCAGTCATGCGCTCATTAAATGATTTTATAGTGAATTTAGAAGATTATTTTAAAATTAATTTTAATTTAAAACCTCTAACTTCAATCAATGCAAAAAAATTTTCTCAGCCAAAATGGAATAGAGTGCGATTACATTTATATCACTTCTGGGTAAGAATACTTACTTTAGAGGGAAGCGACCAATCACTTTTGCCGGCCGATCGCATAATACTCTCAGCTGCGGTATATTTTAAAAACAGACACGGTATATTAAAGTATAAATCAATTGAAGATTTATACGAGAGTGAACATCTTCTTCCAACAAATCTTTCTTCGATTTCTGAAGCAGCAAAAATGCCACGTGAAACTGTAAGAAGATCAAGTAAGAAATTAATTGAATTGAAACATCTTGAAAAAAAAGGCAGGAATATTTATCGGATTAATTATCCAAAACTCAATGGAGAGGTAGATATTTTTTTAAAATTTAAAGAATTAACTTTTACTGAAATGATGAACTTTTATTTCAATATTTATGAGGATTTAATGAATTAAATTGAGCACATTAGAATGACTTCTTCATTACAAGTAAGTTCAGCGTCAACAATTGAGCTATTCTCTGAACTTAATTGAGTATCAAGTTCTTCGAGCATCGATTTAGCCTCAATCATTGGAACTGGACCGATTACTACTGAGAAGTCATTTTTATCAAATTTTTCCACATTTATATCATACTGAAGGAAACGCGTATCAAAGCCCATCAATTCATATATGTAATTCATAAGGCTGTTTGCAGAATTTCCTCGCGTATAAGAGCCAATTTTTATATATACATATTCAGCATTAGATGAACTTTCAGATAGATTATTACTCTCTGTAGTTGTTGTTTCATTTGCTTGAGCACTGAATGAACTAGTTTCAGTATCAATAGTTGTATCCACAAGCTCATTTAAGTTCGCTAACGCTTCTTCAGTCTCTTTAGCTAACTTTTCTTCAAGCTCTTCCTGAGCTTTTTTTTCTGCAATTTCTTTCTGTTTATTTTCTTCAACTAATTGAGCTAATTCTTCTCTTGCTTCAGTTGCTTCAGTGATTAGTTGCTCATTATCAGCCAGAAGCTGCTCATTATCAGCTAGAAGCTGCTCGTTTTCTTGAATAATCTTTTTTGTTGGCAATATATTATTTTCTTCAACTGCATTAGCAATTGTTTCATTTGCAGTTACAACTTCCGATTCAGTATTTGCGTCAGCACTTTCATCAAAAATTTGATTATTAAATTCTAGTGAATCTTGCTCTTCATTCAAATTATCAATTGATCCCTCAAGTAATTGGTCAACCGAATCCAAAAGACTGTTTAAATCTTCAGCTGATGCATTACTAAACTCGTATTCTGTTTCAATTGGCTCTGGTGGAGTTTCTTCAACTTCTATTGTTTCATCAATCTCGGCTGACTCAACTGTACTTTCGTCAACTTCTTCAACCGGCAATGTTTCTTCTTGATTGCTCAGTTTGGACATTTGTGCCAGTTCTTTTCTAGCTCTTTCACCTTCATTTGCTAAGAATGTTTCTTCATCAACAAACTTAAGTATGAATTGGTCTTCTGTTGAAACTAACGCATTAGCAACGCTAATTTTTAGTTTTATACCTGTCACGTCTTCGGGCGGATTACCAACTATAGACAAGTCTGAAGTCAAGAATGCAAGCCATCGAGGTAAATCACTGCCGTCTTGTTGAGTAACTGAATATCTTAATTTACCAGGACCCGAGATATTAAATGTATTTTTTGATATTTTAAATTTATTGTTTTTTTGTTTTGTATTGATTGGGTCTTTGATGATTAAAAGTTGTGGGTTTTGCTCTTCTAAAGGAATATTTACAGACGCTTGGTATGAAGTACCCCATTCAGCTAAATTAGTCTTTATGCTGCTGCTTAAATCTTCAATTGTCATATTTTGATGATTTTCTGGAAGCAGATCCTTACCAATTGATGCGTAAATTTGGCCAATGCTGTGCTGCATTTCTGAGAAAGCTAAGTCTTTTCTCAATTCTGCAACTAGTAGGCTTGCTTCTTCTCTAATGACTTCCAGTTCGCCAAACCTTGATACCTTTTGTGCATTTTGTACTTGCTTACTTATTCTTTCCGCAACATCTAAATACCTTTGCGCCGTATCATATTCTTCGATAGCAAGGTCATAGTTTATATTTGATAAATGTACTTGCGAAATAACTGTCATTGCTATCGCTAAATGTCTCTCAGCAATGACTTCTTGATTAGCTTTAGAAGCCTTTCTTGATGCTCCAATAGAGAATATATCAAATAAATTCCCGCCAATTGATGCGCCATACTCAGTAGTATCTTGGTTTAATAAGTAATTATTATTTGTATATCCATACGCTGCATTAAATTTTAAACTTGGTATCAGTGCTAGCATAGCAGCTCTTGTGTCTTTACTTGAAATCCGTTTTTGGTATCTGCTTTCCATAAGTTCAGGTCTCGAACGAAGGGCTATTTCCTCCATAGCTTGAATATTCATGTTTAAATTTGTTAAAAATGTATTTTCGTCTGCCAGTGTGAATTTTTGACTGGGCATTAGACCCATCAGAGAAGCAAGTTCGTTTCTAGAATTTATGAGTGCACGTTGCTGGGTTTGAAGTGTGCGCTGAACATCGAGCAGTTCTTTTTGATAAAGCAATGAGTCCATTGGCGCAGAAATTAAAAGCTCTTCTATATACTGAGAATCAGCAAGAGCATCTTCAACTCTCTTTAAAAGAGGATTGAGTTTCTCAAGAAGTTTCTCAGAAGCCTGAGCTTTCCAATAAGATCTAATGATATCTCGTGTTATATTTTGAATAGCTTTTCTCTCAAGCTCCTTAGCAATTAAATACCTGTCAGCCTGTTGTCCTGCACGGATGTATGAAAGACCAAAGTCTAGGGCGTTCCAAGTAAATTCAATATTTCTTGTAGTTTGAGATCTGTCTCTTGAAATAGTATATGACTCATTACCCTCTAAGTCAGGTGCGGGTTCAGAGTCATTCAAAACTGTAACACTTGTAGAAGGTTGAAGCTCAGTAAACTTTGAATAACCTGCGTTAAGCGCTATATCAGGAAGCATATCAAATTTTTGCAAGTCTCTTTGACGCTGTGAAAGTGCAGACTCCATTACACTTATTCTTAGGTCACGATTGTTTCTTACTGCAATTGCAATTGCGGTGTGTAAATCAATATTTTGTAAAGTCGCATCAACTTCAAGCTGAGCTATATCTTCAGCAATTGAAAAACTTAAAGACTCTTCATCAATTACTTTTGGAGATCGCGCACAAGCAACGAGTGCCAAACATATGAAAACTATAAATAATTTTTTTATTGAGTTGACCATTTAATTGTATCTAAAAAAAACAGATACAGTCATATCGGCTAACCGTATCCGGCGCAAGTAATACCAAACTTTAGCAATTTCAGTGTACACATAACCGCTCATTTTGGGTTTTTTTTTCGATCTTGCTACATTTAGTAGTATAACTGCTGTATATAGAAAAGTTATATTTATCAATAAATTAATAAATTTTATTTATATAAATTATCATGACCAAAAAACTAATTCAGGCACTTGAACCACGCATGATGCTCGATGGAGCAGCAGTCGCAACTGCAATCGACACCATCGACGATCTAGCAAATTTGAACAAGACTGATTTAGATAAAAAATCAAAAGAAAATAATTTTAAAACCGACCAAGATACAAAACTTCCATTTGTAAATCGAGAGGGCATTAATCAAAACACAAGAACAAAACAATTTGTATTCATTGACAGTGCAGTTGATGACATTGAAGTTTTAATTGAAAGTTTTGATGACCACACTGAAGTGCATATCATTCAAAGTGATGTTGATGGTTTTAAAGAAATGCAAAGCATTCTTTCTGATGAAAAAAACATTGATGGCATCCATGTTATTGGTCACGGTAGTATTGGTCAGATAGCATTCGGCGATGCGATTTTAAATAGTGAAACATTAAATGAGTACAAACAAACGTTAAAAGATATTGGTGCAAGCTTAAGTGCTGATGGCGATATTCTATTCTACGGTTGTAACATTGCAGCTGATGAAAGTGGCGAGATTTTAATTAAGCAAATTGCTCAAATTACCGACGCTGATATTGCTGCATCAGACGATATAACCGGTAAGGGTGGTGACTGGGATCTTGAAAAGCATACAGGTATTATCGAGACTAAAAATATTGATGTTGAACACTATAATTATTCACTTGCTAACGATATAACTGAAACTAACACAAGTGTCATTAACCTTTCCTCTTCTGCAACCGACTTTAGGGCACAAGTTACTACTGATGATACTAATAACAGAGGAGTGCAGGATACTACTTCAGATCGATTTATAATAGTCCAAGAAAGAGCAGATGTTAAAAGTGGTACAGGGGCCCTAAACTTCGATGTCTCTGGAGCAAAAAGCTCACATACACCAAGTACGAGTGAGCCTGTTCATGTATATTTACTTTTCTCTAATGATGACACTAATAGTAACTCTAGACGAACTGGTAGTCGAGTAGGTGAAGTAACTTTTGATTATGAAATACTTGGCGTATTTGCGGAACCTGAAAATTTGATTGAAATGACAGGGGTTTCAATGGATGGCGGGATTTATCCAACATTGGAATCAGATAAAATTGGTAAGAGGGAGTTGGAATACAAGAATGAAAATCCTCCGGGTGTAGAAGGGAATAAAGACTGGTTTGCAATATCAAATGGCAACAAGACGATTAGAATTGGTACTAAAAATGGTGAGAAAGGTGACTTTATTCGTATTATCACGAGAGCACCAGTATCCAATCCTGTCGTCGGCAACAATGATTCAGGTTACATTAATGAAGATGACATATTAAGTGTTCTTGATGGAGCAAGTGCAAATGATAGTACACCAGATACATCAGGCGAACATACAGGTGATGTATTGCTCAATGATACTGGTGGAGTTGCAAGTTTATACGTAAGTGCTATTGCCGGAGGATCTCTTGGTTCGCCAGTTGATGGTACCTATGGACAGTTGACACTGTCTCCAAATGGATCATACAGTTATAACGCCAACAAAGATGCTGCTGATGCTCTAGATGCTGGCAGCCCAGGAGATACAGAAACTGACACATTCACTTACACTGTAACTGATGGAACCACAACAGCTAACGCTACAATCACCATCACTATTGAAGGAGTAAATGATGCTCCTGTTGGAGTCGCGGATACTGGATCAGTCAATGAAGATAAACAGGTTACAGTCAGTGCAGGAAGTGGGGTTTTATCAAATGATACAGATGAGGACGGCAGTTCAAGTCTACAAGTTTCTGCTGTCGGAGGCAATGGATCAGCCGTTGGTCAAGATGTTACAGGATCTCTTGGTACTTTAAATTTAGATGCTGATGGATCTTACACCTATATTGCTGACCAAGCTGGTGCTGATGCAATCACCGCAGGACAAACTGCAACAGATACATTTGCGTATACTGTTAGTGATGGCACAGCAACAAGCACCGTAAACTTAGTCATCACCGTTACAGGTGTCGGACCCGCTGCTGTCAATGATACTGATACCGTTGCTGAGAATGGTTCTCTTAATCGTAATGCAGCTGCCGGAGTACTTGACAATGACAATGATAATGCAGCAAAAGACTCTGAAAATTTAATTGTCACAGAGATCTCCTCCAACAGCACAGGAAACAGTGGTAATGCTACTCAAGGCGTACTTGGAACCTATGGTACCTTAACGGTTGCAGCTGATGGAAGTTACACATATATCGCAAATACTGCTGCAGCAGAGGCTTTAGCTGCAGGCGATAATAGTCAAACTGATATATTCACTTATAAAATGAAAGATGATAATGGGGTCAACGAAGCTCAAGCCACTTTAACTATTACAATACAAGGTCAAGATGATGATCCTGTCGCATCCGCAGATACAGGAACAGCCAACGAAGATGGACCACTAGTATCAGTTGCTGCTACTGGTGTTTTAGCCAATGATACAGATGTAGATGCCGGAGAAACGTTAGTGGTTTCAGCTGTTGGAGGTAATGGAGCAGCCGTTGGTCAAGATGTTACAGGATCTCTTGGTACTTTGAATTTAGATGCAGATGGATCTTACACGTATATTGCTGACCAAGCTGGTGCCGATGCAATCATCGCAGGACAAACTGCAACAGATACATTTAATTATACTTTAAGTGACGGTGCAGGAACAACAAGTACTGTGAACTTAGTCATCACGGTTACAGGTAAAGGACCACAAGGTGTTAATGATACAGCGTCGGTAGATGAGAATTCAACAGTAGCGAAGAGTAACGCCTCTACAAATGGGGTACTTTCCAACGATGATGATAATGCGATATACGACCAAGAAAGTCTTGAAGTAACTGCTATCACTGGAGCATCATCTGGAACAGTTGGAGGTGAAACAGCTGGTACACACGGTACTCTTACTATGGACTCGGATGGTACTTATTCTTATGAAGCAACCAACAATGCGCTGGATGAGGGAGAAACTGTTACTGATGTCTTCACTTACACAGTTAAGGATGATGATAACAAGAATGCAAGCACAGCAACCTTAACCATTACTGTTACTGGTAAAAATGATGATATTACTGCGGTTGCAGATACAGATACAATAAGTGCTGGATCGACGATCACAAGAGACGAGGCATCAACGTTTGAATTAGATCACGATGATACTGACCCTGACGGCGATGATGTACCAGGCAATTTTATTATTACAAATATCAGACATGGTTCTGATGATTATAACCCTGGTCAAGAAATTACGACATCAAAAGGTAGATTAACAGTCGATGAAAATGGTTCTTATACTTATGTAGCTGATCAAAGCGGTTCAACAGGCTTATCAAACGGTGCTCAAGCAACTGATGTCTTTACTTATACAGTTCGTGATCATGCGAGCAGTCCAAATGATACAGATACTGCGACACTAACAATCACAATTACCGGTTCAAACAACAACCCACCTGTTGCAGATGCTGATGGCAATGCTGGAACAGGATACATCCTAGAAGATCAAACATTGACAGTTACGAATGGTTCTACTGGAGAAACAGGATCTGACGGCAATAATAATAATGAAAGTGGAGATAATACGGGGGATGTGCTAGAAAACGACACCGACGCTGATGGACACACACTTACTGTTTCAGATATCTCGGGAGGATCAGTTGGCGCTAGTGGCGCAACAGGAACATACGGAACATTAACTATTCAAAGTGATGGTAGTTATACCTACAACGCAAACAATGCAAACTCGATAGCAAAAGATGCAACAGCAACTGATGTCTTTACTTATACAGTCAGTGATGGCAATGGTGGGTTTGATACTGCCACAATAACCATTACTGTTTTAGGTGTGAATGATGCTCCAAGTGCAAGCAACGATACGAACGCCGTTGATGAAGATGCTACAGCATCAAAAAATGCTGGAGCAGGAGTACTTTCAAACGATAGTGATGCTGACACGGGTTCAAGCATGACGGTGACAGGAATTACTGGAGCATCAGCAGGTTCAGTTGGTGGATCAACTGATGGAACTTATGGTACTCTGACTCTCAATTCTGATGGCAGTTATTCTTATACTGCTGACAAAACAGCTGCTGATGCACTGGCACATAACGCAACGGCTAATGATGTATTCACTTATACGGTTACAGATAATGAGGGAGCTACTGCTACGGCAACTCTGACCATCACGGTAACCGGTAAGGGGCCTGTTGGTTCAGCAGATACAGCTACAGCAACCGAAAGTCAGACATTAACAGTCAATGAGGCAGATGGAGTATTAACAAATGACTCTGGTGGAGATACGGAAAGTCTCGCCGTTACAAATATTGAGTCAGGTGGTACGGGTAATACAGGCACTGCTGGTCAAGGTGTTTTAGGTACGTATGGTACTTTAACTATTGCAGCTGATGGAAGTTACACATACACACCAAACACAGCTGCCGCAGAGGCATTGGATGCAGGTGATACTGTTACCGAAGTATTTACTTATACTGTAAAGGATGATGACGATAAAAACTCATCCACTGCAACGCTTACCTTTACAATCAATGGAGCAAACGATGCAATTGTTGCCGTTGATGATACAGATAGTGTTAACGAGGATGCAACGGTTACAAGATTAATTAGTGATGACCAAGAACTTGATCATGATGACACAGATGTTGATGGGGATGATACAAGTGGAAACTTTACAATTACAGATATCAGAACTGGTCCAAAGGATGGAACTGGAACTGATGGTACAGTTGGTGTGGCACTCACTGGTGAATTTGGAACTCTTACTGTTAATGCAGATGGTTCGTATACCTATGTTGCTGATCAAGATAAATCTGATCAATTGTTAACAAACCAAACAGGAACCGATATATTTACATACACAGTAAGTGATGGCACTGCAACGTCAACCGGACAACTAACGTTCACTGTGACAGGTATCAATGATAACGATCCAGTCGCTGTTGATGACACAGATACTGTTAAACGTGACTCGTCAATTACCCGAGATGCTGGTTCAGCATTTGATATTGACTCTGATGATACTGACAACGATGGTGATACTTTGACAATTGCCGCGGTTCGTACAGGTCAAGCTGAAGGCGGAGGCAAAGGTGGCAGTAGTTCCGTTGGGTCGACGCTTGTGGGCACTTACGGTACGCTCACTTTAAATAGTGATGGTAGCTATACATACTCAGCAGATCAGGATGCCGCGAATAGCTTAAAAAGAGGTGACAGTGCTATTGATTATTTCAACTATACTGTTACCGATGGAAGTAGAACAGATACTGGAGTAATTGCATTTACAGTTGAGGGTATAAGTGATCCACCTGAGCCAGTAAACGATGTTTTAGAAGTCGATGCGGCTGCAACAGCATCTAAAAATGCAGCTCAGGGAGTATTAATAAATGATACCGATCCAGACGGAGATACTTTATCTGTAGATAGCATTAGAACTGGTCGTGAAAATAAAACAGGCACGTCAGGAACAATCGGCACAGCTCTGTCTGGAGCATACGGTGATCTTACAATGAATTCTAATGGTAGTTATGAGTACAAGGCAAACAATGCTGGACGACTTAATCCCGGGGAAACAGCCATAGATTATTTCACTTATACAGCAACTGATGGCGATTCCTCTGTTGAAGCTCAAATTGCAGTGACAGTCACTGGTATAAATGACCCACCTGAAGTTTTATATCCTGTCCAAGATCCAAATACAGTTACTGGAGCATCAATCGTTATTAAACACAAACAGATTTTTGATGATCCAGATAGTGGTATTTACGACATTGCAGAATACAAGATTATTGATCCTGATAGTGGTGCAGAGACAAGTCTTCCAGAGGGTCTTAGACTAAAACAAAATAAAATTACTGGATCGATAAGCACACCAGGAGTGTATATAGTAACTATAAGAGCAATAGACGGTGCAGGTCTATACGCTGATCATACTTTTACAATTACTGTGAATCCAAAACCAGGTGAAATTGCAGAGAACGAATTTATTAATGAAGAGATAAACCCTTACACTGAAACAGTTGTAATTAAACCTAAGAAAGATTATTTAGCGGCAATAAAAGAAACAATTAACGAAGTATCAATCAGTGATGAGGGGTTCTCACTTGATACAGTTTCAATTGCTGATACAGCGTCTCTATCAAAACCTTTAAAATTTAATGGCGGATTAAGGTTAATGGATGCTGTTGCAAATGAAGTTTCCGGGGATTTAGCATCTGATTTAAAAGTTGGCGTTAAATTAAATGATGATAATCAAAAAAATGTTGAGCTATATTCAGGCCAGCTATCAAACGGTGAGGCATTGCCTGAATGGATCAAAGTCAATCCTGAAACAGGAGAAACAACAGCAGACATGCCTGAAGGGGTTGATGCAGTTGAGGTTCAATTAGTTGCTCTTGATAAAGATGGGAATACAAGGGATATCAACATTATTTTAGATAAAGCCAAAATTAAAGGTGACCAAGATTTTACGAGAGGCGCTGTCGATCAAGCAAGAGTAGTAGTTGATAATGACTCAAACGTTAATTTGATTAGAGAAAATAATAATTCTTCCGGTAATGCTACTAACAATAATTTAAATGCTCAAACAGACTTTGAGGGCACAATGAAGATAAGCAGTCTTCAAATGGACGCAGGCCAATACACTATAGATGTAATTGATGACAACCAACCAAATGTGAAAATTTACAAAGCAGAGTTAAAAGGTGGTGGCTCTCTTCCTGATTGGATTACAATTGATCCTGAAACTGGAAAAATTGCAGCTGACCCTTCAAAAGGTAGGACAGGCTTAGCAGCTCCAGCATTCTTAACTGAAAGCCTTCAAGTTCTTGAACTAAAAATTATTGCTGAAGACGAAGATGGAAAAGAGAGAGTTATTGAAGTTGAGATTGATCTTAATGAAGTGATAGGAACTGAGTCTAATGAGGAAAATTCTGCAACAAACGATGAAATCTCCTTTATTCCACTTGATGAACAATTAAAACTACATGCTAAAGCAGCAGATAGCTATGGCGAAAAGATTGTATCTCTAGTAAGTTAATAAACACCTTTATGAACAAAATTGTAACATTTGCGGTAACAGCGTGCTGCATATTATTGCCTTATAATTTGTCAGCAGAAGAATATTCTACACGTGTTTTAGTAACTGCAACCGAAGAGGCAACACTCTCAAGTGAACTTGCTGCAAAAGTTGAGTCAATTCCAATTGATGAAGGATCTGAATTTAAAGAGTCTGATATTTTAATTAAGTTTGATTGTTCATTCTTTGAAGAACAAAGAAAAGTTGTTGAAGCACAATTAGAAAGTGCAAGAGTAACTCTAAAGAGCAATCAAGACCTTGCCTTGATGAGATCCATTGGTGAGTATGAGGTTCAATTATCAGAAATCGATGTAAAGCGTGCAGAAGCTGAATTACAGATTGCTAAACTCAATACAGATCGATGTATAATTACAGCCCCTTATGATGGCAAAGTATCCAAAGTGTTTGTAAACGAGTTTGAAAGTATTGAAAGGCAGCAGCCGTTAGTTGAAATCATTGGATCTGGCATTCTTGAGGCCAAACTGATTGTTTCAAGTAAATGGCTGGCTTGGATTGATGAGGGTTATCCAATGAAAATCAGTATTGATGAAAATGGACAAACATATAGCGCCAAAATTCATACCATTGGCGTAGATATTGATCCTGTTAGCCAAACAATCGACATTACTGCAAAGTTTGATGAAAATTATGATACATTACTGCCAGGCATGAGTGGGACAGCAACGTTTTGAATGATAATACTTCAATAAAAATAGCAAGATTAATTACTCTTGAGAAAAAATTTCGGACAGCAGAAAACTTATCCGAACTCGGATTCGTTTGTGCAAATGAGTTAAGAAGTGTTGTTGATTATAATTTTTTATTTTTTCTCACAAGATCTGCTACAGGCCGACAGAAAGTCCAAACAATTTCGGATATTTCAGTCGTTGATAGAACTGCGCCGACAGTCACATTTGTTGAAAGATTAATAAATAAAAAGAAAGTTGAAACGGGAGTTTTTTCAGAAGTTTCAATTAGTGATTTAAGAGAAGATGGTTCAAATTTAGACTTACCTGACAATTTTCCAAATGAATTAATGGTTGTCCCGTTAATTTCAAGAACAAAGGGCGACTTAGGTTCTCTAATTATTGTACGATCTGCTAAAGTTTCAAATACAGAAAAAGAACTGCTGCAGCACATTGCTGAAACATTCAGTCATGCATTAGACTCATTTTTATCTCAAGGATCGATTTTATCCTTTTTTGGTAGAATTTTTTCAGGTTGGTTAAAGTGGTTAATATTATCAGCAATCGCACTTGCAATGTTTATGCCAATTAATATATCCGCAGTGGCTCCAGTTGAGGTTATCGCTAAAAATCCCTCAGTTGTTACATCACCAGTGAATGGTGTAGTGAAAAAAGTATTAGTAAACACCAATGATGTTGTTGATGTTGGCATGGAGCTTATAAAATTAGATGATCTCAATTTTAAATCTCAATACGAAATTAACTTACAAGAATTAGAAGTTGCTGAAGCAGAATTACTAAGGGCTAAACAATCCTCATTTACAAATGATGAGGCAAAAGCAAAACTCGTTGAACTATCAACTGAAGTTGCTTTGAAAAAAAAGCAAGTCGCTTATGCTGAGGAACAATTAAAATATTCTGTCATAAAAGCGGAGGTTTCGGGCGTTGCTGTTGTTGAAGATTTTATTGATTGGCAAGGTCGTCCTGTAAATATAGGTGAAAAGATACTAACTATTGCAAATTCAGACGATATTGAGTTCTTAATTTACCTGCCGACAAAAGACTCACTCTTTATTGAAAAATCAGCAAGAGTTAAGGTTTTTTTAGACAGCAGCCCACTTAGCTCAATTGAAGGAAAAATATTAAGAACTTCTTACAAACCTGAATTAACAGCTGAGAATATTTTAGCTTATAAAATACACGCTAGCCTTGAGGATAATATTGAGCCGCCGCGTATTGGATTACGAGGATCTGCAAAAATTTACGGAGATCGGACATCTCTTTTTTATTATATCTTTAGAGTTCCAATTAATATCAGCAGACAGTTTTTAGGAATATAAATGATTGTACCGTCTATTCGACAAGATTTGAAACTCAGTGAGGGGCCAAAGAAAGAGGACGGCTCAGCGTCATGGCTTCTTTATGATTCATTAAGAAATAAATACTTTTCAATAAATAAAAAAGCATTTGATCTTCTTAAAAATTGGTCAAGTGGAATTGAGACCACAGAATTTATTGAAAAAATTAAAAAAAGTAATTTGTCTATTACACAAGAAGAAATTGAAGAATTTATCAGTTTTCTAAATCTTAATAATTTAACTATTAAAAAAACAAGTGATGAAGTTAAATCCTTGGTTGTTCAAAAAGAAAAACTTAACAAGCATTGGCTGTTAAAAATTATTCATAATTATTTGTTCTTTAAAATTCCTTTATTTAAACCAGGAAATGGTCTTGAAAACAGTTTACCTTTTGCATTGTTTCTTGGATCACAAACCAGCAGACTTATAATTTATATTCTGGGGATCATTGGTATTTTTTTAACAATCCAAAACTATGAAACATTTTTAACAACATTTTCTTATTTCTTTAATGTTAATGGATTGATTTTGTTTGGTATAACGATTGTTTTTGTAAAAGCCTTACACGAACTTGGGCACGCATATGTTGCCACTTATTATAAATGCAAAGTTTCTTCAATTGGCCTTGCAATGCTGGTTTTTTTCCCCTTCTTGTACACAGATACAACCGATGCTTATAAATTAACTGATCATAGAAAACGCTTACTGATTAATTTTGCCGGCATGCTGACTGAAATGCATCTTGCCCTTCTTGCTACATTTGTTTGGGCTGTAAGCCCTGAAGGCGTTATCAAAAGTGCTTCATTTTTTATTGCAACTTCAAGCTGGATATCATCACTTCTTATTAATATTAGCCCGTTTATGCGATTTGACGGTTACTATGTGCTCTCAGATTTTCTTAAAGCGGAAAATCTTCAACCGCGCTCTTTTGCTTTAGGTCGATGGCAGATTAGAGAATGGATCTTTGGATTTAAATTCCAACCACCGGAACAACTCATGAGTCAAAGACGGTGGACTTTCATCATTTACGCTTGGATGACATGGATATATCGCTTCTTCATATTTATCGGAATTGCCTTATTAGTCTATTATTTAACATTCAAAATTCTTGGAATAATTCTGTTCATTATTGAGATTGTTTGGTTCATTTTACTACCAATTTGGAGAGAAATTAAACAGTGGTGGGGACTTAGAAGGTACATGCGCTTTAATTGGACTTCATTGAGATCAATTTTTATTTTTTCATTATTTTTGGCAGCAATGTTAGTACCATGGCGAAGTTCACTCAGTCTTCCTGCGTTGATTGATCGAGGTGAAGTAGTCGATATCTATCCAACAGAAGCCTCTGAGATAAAAGAGATTTTTGTTATTTCAAATCAACAAGTCGAAAAGGGTGACTTATTAATTACAATGATGAGTCCGTCTTTATCAAATAAAGTTGATAAAGCAATTGAGCGCGTAAAGATGATACAGCAAAAACTAGATCGTCGAATTGGATCAGAGGCTGATATGAGTAATCTCATGGTATTGGAAAACCAATTAAAAGTAGAATTTGAAATTCTTAAAAGTCTTAAAGAAGAAAATGAAAATCTATCAATTTATGCACCAATGAGCGGGGTAATAAAAGACCTTAAGTATTTAAATAATGGACAGTGGGTGAATATAAAAGAAAAATTATTTTCTATTGTTCAATTTAATGACACTAAAGTTGTTGCATTTATAAGCGAGAATGATTTGGACAAGCTTGAAGGTAATACAAGCGGCTATTTTATTCCAAAAAACAATGAATTTGATGAAGCAGAAGTTGTCTTAGTTTCACAAAATAATTCATCAACTGAAGAACTTCCCTACTTATCATTAGTATCCACTTTTGGTGGATCAATTGCATCACGTGAAGTTAAGGGAGATGGAAAAGTTGTTTATCGACCAGAAGAAGCTTTGTACCAGCTTAATTTTTCTACTAGTACAGAAGTTGAGACTGTTCAATGGCAAACAGCAGGTAAAGTAAAAATTCAGACTGAAAACTATAATATTTTTCAAAATTTATTTAATCTGATTTCATCAACGTTAATCAGAGAAAGTGGATTTTAGTGGTGCCCCTAGCTGGTTACGCTCCAGCGGCTGATCATTACCAATGACCTGCTTTACTATTAAGCGATAGGGGCTAAATATTTCTGCGTCTTATCAATAACTTACAAACCTAAATTTGTAAATTTTTTGTAGGACACACCTAGGACACAAATCCAATTATTCACGGGACATCGCTTGTGCTTTAACTTACTGTTTTATTTAAACATTTATACTTACTTAAATTTTAATGAATGGATAAAATTATTTTTCATATTACTTATGCAAAATGTTTACGCGGACTCTCTTACAATTACTCTAACTAATGAAATGTGCTTGTGAGTCTCTCATACTCTTCAGATTGTCTTTGAAGCCATAAATCACGATAACCCATTCCTGAAGCAGCATCAAAATCTATGTATTGATAAGCATTTGAAAGTTTGGAATTTAAAACCTTCAATACAAATTCTTTATTCTTCAGTAATTCTGTATCTATTAATTCTGTCATGAATTCACTATCAAATGCTCTACTTCTGTTGCATTGATTAATGGCAGTAAAGATGACTTCTGGATCACTTCGAAACGAATCATCCATATATTCCAGAGAGTACATTGTTCCAGTCTCAAATGATGCGATCAAAATCTCTTTATCCAATTTAAAATTTTTGTGAATATACATGTAATTAGAGTCATATGTTTTAACTGCGAGTAATGTTAATTCCTTATCTTTTTTTAATTCAACACTTATGCTTTCAAATATTTTTGGAGCATACATTATAAGTTCTTTAACAAGATTTTTATCATTAAGAAACTTTCTTATAGGTGAATTTTTTTTAATATCAGGGCATGCACCCAATCTATGTACTTTTGATATTTTTTTTGTTTTTTTTATAAACTGTTGCAAGCCAAAATTTATTAATTTTTTATCATTACAAACTATCTTGCCTGCAAAGAAAACTATCACAGGATTTACTTCTATTGCTTTTTTAATAAAGCCTTTATCATCTAAAATCTCATCAGGATAAAATTCTATTCCATAATGATCAATCCAATCTCTATTTCTTTTTTTTAAATCGTGAAAATAAATATTTTTATCTAAATAATATTTTGATTTTGATTTTTTTAAAAATCTAATGTTCTCATAGGTTACTATTTCACGTATAAAATAGTAATCATTTAAAATCTTATCTGTCAGTTTTTTTGTTAGAATATATAGTCCTGCACTTCTTTTACCAAGAGCTCTCATTACTTTGATATCATTCAAATACTCTGGAAAATCTTTATTAAAGTTACTAATGTCAATGTAATCATTATTTTGTAGTTTTAGAATTAAATCTTTTTTATTCATTGATTAATTTCCTTATTTCATCAATCTTAATTCTATTATCATTTCCACTAACTTTATCTGAAAGTTTAATTAATATTTCTTTTAGATGAATGATATCAATATCAAAGAATTCTCTGTTTTTATTTACTCTATTTTTTTCAAGTATCTTATGGACTGATTTTTCGTAATATTCTGCATCTTTCATTTCATAGGACATTTCAACTTTAAATGGATGAAGATGACCTGTGCCAGTTAGTTCTTCTGCTCTTTCTTCTGGTAGACCATAAGTTGAACCAATTTTGTAAACGCCTGGATAAGCCTTATTAGACATTACATAAATAAATCCTACGTTTGACGCTTTTTCATGTTGTTTTATTCTTGATCTTTGTATCAGCTCAATTTTTCTTAATACTTTTTCGTTCTCTATGATTTTTTCTGATGCTTGTTCTTCAAAGTTAATAGGGATTTTGACTGTATGTATTGAAAAGCATTTTAAATACTTTGAAAGCATATTGCTTGATTGAACACTTATTTTATCATAATTCCCAACCATATAACCTAATTGACCAGCATGAAATTGAAACACAGGTAAACGAGCATCTTTGTTTAATACTTGCTCGTAAATATTGCCCATCCAAGTAACTCCAAAGTTATTTTTATTATCAGCAAGATCATTGTGATAATCAATTTTATAGTTTTTGATTTGAACACTATGAAGTTCATGCTCTGTATTCATAGTTTCTAAAAAAAACTTTTTTGAAGAATGGTCTAGCTCTCTAATTAATGCAGTTATCTGTTGTGCATTCTTATAGAAACTTAAGTCATTAAATTTAATGTCTATCTCTTTGACATTTCGAAATGATAGTATCTTAATGGCTATCTCATTGTCACTTTTTACACTTATCCTTGCATTACGATTGAAATCTTCAACCATATTATTATTCAATGTTTTAATTTTCTTTTTATATTCATCAACAAGTTCTATAAATGATAGATATTTGTCTTTAAGGTTATCTAAATCGATATTTAGTTCTAATAATTCATTTACTTCATCGATTAGATCCTGATCTGAATAGCTTTCGTATTTTGATAAATTTAGTTTATTTTTGGATCTTCTATAGTTCATTCTTATTTACTCAAAAGGCCAATCTTTCCAATAGGATTTATTATTACTACTGATTAAAGGTTTGTTTATAAATGTTGCTGTTCCAATCTCAAATAGATTACCCTTCTTTGCTAAGCTATGGATCATTTCTGATGTATCGCTTTTAGGTGATTTTCGAAGAATAGTTTTCACTCTTTTTTTTGCTTCAACCAAATAATTTTTGAATAGAGGCACATCATTTACAAAGTGTGTTCTTTTTTTAGTATTCTTTTTACCCCTACAAACCAAACTATCCTTTAACAGCTTTGTAGTTTCATCACATACTTCGATAATATCCCAAGGATAACACTGAGGAGTAAAGGAATCTAGAGAGTCTAAAAATATAAAATTAAATAATGCCTTATTAAATTTACCACTATGTTTTTTGACAACTACGAAATCTTGGATTGTTGCTCTATTATTAGGAAAATTTATCATCTTGATAAGATAGCTATTTTTAGAATCTATTTTCAGATTTATATATAGTAAGTTTGGGTAGTCATTTTTTAAATTCTGTTCACAAACAGAGAAGAAACAAATTTGTGAAAGTTCAACAGATGAGAAATGGAGTATATCGTAAATATCGTACATACTTTCTCCGTTGTATTCATCAATAAACCCATTAGAGCAGACATTTGCTACATAGTCAGGATCAAGATCAGGGGGACAAAAAGCACTTAGCACGTCAATTTTAAGGCGTGTAAGACTATAAAAATTATCGTAGTCAAAATCTTCGTATTTTATTTTACCCTTATATTTTTTGCTCTGATATTTTCTTAAATTACTATCCAGAATCTTTTGTAATTTCTTTTTATCTAAGAATTTAGATATATCTTTTTTTGTTTTGATCTTATTCTCTGTAAGCCATGTGTGGACTTTGAACAAATCGTATTCGTGTTCGTCAACAAAGTTATCAATATCATTTTTTCCCATTGGATAACTTTATATTAGTTAAACTAAAAGACAATTTCGTTTACAAACCCCCCTATATGTACAGTTATCAAGTTCATCATGTATAAAATTAAAATTGTTTAATTAATCTAGCAGTTATTACTAAATTTCTAGGACACAAATAGGACACAAATCCAATTATTCACGGGATATTATCACTCTATCGAACAGTAAGGCAAAACCTCAGTTATTCTGCAGTTTGCAGACCATAATGAATTATTTTAAAAGTCTCAGGAAATAGGCAGATACCGTCAATACATTTATTACCAATGACCTGCTTTACTATTAAGCGATAGGGGCTTAATAGAAGTTACTCCTTTGTACCATAGCCTTTTGTGATAGCAATTGCCACGCCAGCAACACAGATGCTTAGGAAAGCAACTAGAGAGATTACACTGACCCAAATATTAATATCGGATGCCCCGTAAAAGGACCATCTCATGCCATTCACAAGATATAAAACTGGATTAAAGTAAGTTACGTTTTGCCAAAATTCTGGAAGCATTTCAACGGTGTAAAGACTACCACCTAAAAAAACTAAAGGAGTGACGATGATAAGTGGTACAACTTGCAACTGTTCAAAATTTTCACTGAGCAGTCCAATTAGAAATCCAAAAAGACTAAATGTAAGACATGTTAATACCAAAAGAAAAAGCATTAATAATGGATATTGAATTTCTAGCTCGACAAAAAAAGTTGCAGTAATGAGTATAATGACACCAACAATAAGTGATTTAGTTGCACTTGCGCCAACAAATCCTATGATAATTTCTAAAGAGGAAATAGGTGCCGCGAGGACTTCATAAATCGATCCGGTAAATTTTGGAAAAAATATTCCAAACGAAGAGTTTGATATGCTTTGAGTTAGCAAAGTCAGCATTAATAAACCAGGTACGATGAATGAACCATAACTAACACCTTCAATTTGCGGAATCATACCCCCAATAACTGAACCAAATACAATGAAATATAAAGAAGTTGAAAGTACAGGTGAAAGCACGCTTTGAAAAAGAGTTCTTCTCATTCGATCCATTTCATGAAAATAAATTGCTCTGATCGCGTAAAAATTCATTATTTTTCCTTTACCAGTTCCACAAAGATCTTTTCAAGCGAACTTTGCTCTGTGTTTAAATCTTTCAGTTTTAATCCAGCCTCTTTCATATCTTGCAAAAGAGAAGTTATCCCAGTTTGTTTGCTTTGTGTATCGTATTGGTAATCAATTGATAAACCATCATTAACTATTGTAAGCTTATAATTATTAAGCGTCTCAGGTAATGCTTCAATTTTTTCATGTAAATCAATTGTCAGAGTTTTCTGGCCTAAACTTTTTATTAAATTTGAGGTTTCATCAACTACTATCATTTCGCCTTTATTAATGACAGCTACTCGGTCAGCTATTGCTTCTGCTTCTTCTATATAATGTGTTGTTAAAATTATTGTGACACCTTTATTCCTTAAATTCTTAATAACTTCCCACATATCTTTTCTTAATTCGACATCAACCCCCGCTGATGGCTCATCAAGAAATAAGACTGAAGGCTCATGAGAAAGAGCCTTAGCAATCAAGACTCTTCTTTTCATTCCACCAGAAAGCTCATTAATTTTGGAGTCTTTTTTATCCCACAGGCTGAGATCTTTAAGTATTTTTTCAATATGCTGAGGATTAGGAGGTTTGCCATATAAGCCTCTCGTATAAGATACATTGTTATAAACAATTTCAAATTGTTCTAAAGTTAACTCTTGAGGGACAAGTCCAATTTGTGATCTAGTTTTTCTATAATCTTTAATAATATCGTAGTTACCAACCTCTACTGTCCCAATACTCGGCGTTACTATTCCACAAATTATACTGATCAAAGTTGTCTTGCCTGCACCATTTGGTCCAAGAAGTGCAAATATTTCATTCTGTTTGATATCTAAATTCACATTATTTAGTGCCTGAAATTGATTACCGTAAGTTTTAGATAAATTCTTTACTGAGACGACATTTTGCATCGGTCTCTTATATCAGCAAATTTTTGAAAATAAACACTTCTATCTTGTTTTGAACATATTTTTATCAAAATTAAGCCTTGCTTTTTAGGTACATATTTATCAAACATGAAAAAGTCGAAGATGAAGCCTCAGTACATAAGAAGACAATCCTATAACGGTGAGTCGACTCTCGTGATTATTCCTTCAACCACAAAGCTTAAATTTTCCAGAACCCCTAAACTTTTATCAAGCTTTGTGATCGCGACAGGTTTTCTTGGCTTGATGTTTTTCTCCATCAGTGGCTAAAATCCTTTCGGTACGGTTGTACTGGTACCGAAAAGATTATAAATTTTTCATATCAATCCCTGAAGATGAAATATACAAGAAATAAATTCTTGTTGAAATTTTAAAGAGAACTTTTATTTTTTTAACAAGATGTTTATGCGGACAGCTGCACTAATAATAGTTGCATTAATTATTGCTTTTTTTCTATATCAGGCTTTTAGCAATCAATCGATAGAAGAAGAAGTTGCTCAAGCTCAAAAGCCAATTCACCCTGAAACAATAGCCGCTTATCAAAATAATTGTGCTTCTTGTCACGGAGTTAATTTACAGGGTCAAGAGGATTGGCAAAATACTCTAGATGAAGATGGGCATCGATTAGCCCCACCATTAAATGGCACAGGCCACACGTGGCATCATTCTCCAGATTACTTGTTTCAAGTTATTAAATATGGCTTTCCAAGTTTTGATCCTAATTATGAGGGAAAAATGCTTGGCAATGACAGCTTAAGTGAAGAAGAGGTTTGGCAGCTGATCACTTACATCAGACAAGAATGGCCAGTACAAATACAAGATGTCTATAACAGTAGATATGAGTAATTGCTGTTAGCAGTCAAATTAGGATGTCGAAACGAATAAAAAGCAGAATTCACTTATATTAAATAATATTTAATTTTTTTCATGTCTTAGTGTCTTAACGTCTTCCCTCTGTATCTGATCCAAAGCTTTGTGAATTCGTAAGTTGGAAGTGCTTCCATCAGCTTTACGGATCGTAATAATTGTTTCTTTTGGTGGGCAATTTGGTTCATGACAGCTTAGTTCAGCAATGCTTACAGTAGTATCTTCATTTAATCTAAATTTTTCTATGATTAGATTTTTTAAATTTTGAGTAGCACTTTTATTTGATTTTTTTTTCTGAAACATACCCTGCATTTTACTGCTCCCAAAGAGGTGACCATAAAATTTGGCCTTTTGAGTCTCCGACTAATATATGTGATCGATCGGGTGAAATACTAATATTTGATACTTCTGATCCTGTAGGATTTTGAATAAGGACGTCATTTGGATGTTCTGATAATTCTGAGAGAAGAACCATGCCATTTCTAAATCCAGCAAAAATTGCTTTCTCCCCAGGCAACGACTCAACAAAAGTTGCGTTTTGTTGACCACCACTTGCAATGCACAGAGGCTTGCGTCCTTTAGGACCCTCCTTGCCATCGAATGGCCAGCATATAGCTTCTTTTGCACCCGCTGTTACTAGATAAGGGTTGTCTCCGGCCCATGTAAAACTTTTTACTTTTGACGGGTAACCTGACATCGCAAAACTTGCTTTGTCTCGAATTCGCCAAGCATGAAGCTCATTTTCTTGCATTGTTGTCACCAGATACTTACCATCTGGACTAAACCCAACTTTACCGTGTGAACCTTTCCAAGCAAATTTCGATGATTTCCATTTGTTTTTTTCTAATCTCCACAAAGTTACTCCTCCATAACATGAGACAGCAATTCTCCTTCCATTTTGATCAATTGCGATACCACCTATCGTACTTTGATGCTCTAGTATTTTTGGCTTATCATTTTCATCTGACCAGATGTAGACATTTTTTCCAGACGAACATAAAACCATACTTTCATATGCCGCTACATTATCTACCCAACGTGTTCCAAAATTGTAAATTTCCTCGACCTCAGCATTTGTCGATATTTTTAAAAAACGACCATCTTGCCCGCCTGTTATGACCCCATCATTACTTGAAGCTATGCTTAGTATTGCGCCAGAGTGCGCTTGAACTTCTAAGGGATCATTATCTGGCCAAAAAAACCTTATTGATCCGTCTCCAAATCCAACTGCAACAGCATTCTCTATTGAAACTGCACCTGTAACAGGAGCGCCTGTTTCAAAGACCTTTCCATTTTCTTCAAAGCGGGATTTTATTACAGATTCGTTATTCATCTAAAGCAGAACTAATCTGATTTACAACTTTCGAAGCCCTCTTTCAAATTCATAGTCTCTAATTTGCGACCAATAAATACAACTCGGGAATTTCGAATACTTTTCTCAGGCCATGGACCCATAGGAGATGCATCCATGAGCATATGAACTCCTTGAAATACGTAGCGATCTTTTTCATTCTTAAAATCAAGAATGCCCTTTGATCTAAGAATATTTTGACCATGCGTTTGTAATAGGTTTCCAAACCACTTCTCAAATTTTTCTAAGTCAAGCGGAGTGTCAGAAACAAAAGAAACACTGGTTACATCGTCATCATGTTCATGATCATGATCGGAGTCCAAAAAATCAGGTTCAACCTCTAAGACGCGATCAAGACTAAAAGCATTAAGACCAAGAATTTCCTCAAGAGGTGCAGCGCATCTATTTGTTTCGATAATTTTTGTATAAGGATTAATTTTTCTAATACGATCCTTAACACCTGCAAGCTTACTTTTATCGACTAAATCAATCTTATTGAGCAGAACTACATCCGCAAAAGCGATCTGCTCTTCTGCCTCATGATGTTCTCCGAGTTGAGTGCTAAGGTGGACAGCATCTGCGACAGTGACAATAGCGTCTAATTTAGTTCGGTCTGCAACATCTTGATCGACAAAAAATGTTTGAGCTACAGGCGCAGGGTCAGCAAGTCCTGTTGTCTCTACAATTATTGCATCCAGCTGATCTGCACGCTTCATGAGACCTCCAAGTATACGTATTAAATCGCCTCTAACTGTGCAACAAATACATCCATTGTTCATTTCAAAAACTTCTTCATCAGCATCAACTACGAGATCATTGTCTATTCCTTGCTCACCAAACTCATTAACAATTACAGCATAACGACGACCGTGTTGTTCAGTTAAAATACGATTTAATAAAGTAGTTTTACCTGCTCCTAAAAAACCTGTTAATACTGTTACTGGTACTTGTGATGTATTAGTTTCCATAAATATTTATTTTATTAAGAGTTTTATCAAATTTACATTTATATTTATAAGAATGCACGATTAATTACCAATCAAAAAAACCATGAACACCCGTCTCGCCACGATAATATTCAATTTTGTTAGCAGCCATCTCATAACCTACTATGGCAAGATCTTCTATATTTTGATTTTCAATTTTCATTGTTCCAGTCACATAAACAGGCTCCCACCACGCAAGTCCTTTCCATGGATTTTCTGCCTCAACATAAACGAGTTGGTTTGGTGCTGGTGGCGGTACATGAATACAAGCTCCAATATAGGGAACTAATAAAAAAGTATTCACACCACGGCCATACATATCTAATGGGAGGACATAACCTGGTATTTTTACTTCTTTATCTACCAAACTTTTATTGAACTTTACTTCTCCGGGACTGAAAACAGAAGTCCATGGAATTAAATCATCCCAATCTATTTCCTTTGGTGAAGCGTAAGAAACAAGAGGTATAAGCAAAAAAATTAATATTAATAATCGAGATAGTTTTATCATACTTTAATAGACATACCGTCATTGATGGAAAACCAGTACGCTCTTACCGCTGGCAATAAGCTGACAATTATTGAAGAAATTATAAACATGATGAAAACATAAATATCTCTCAAAGTAAAAAATTCAACATTTACCAAAATCCCGTAATTATAATCAATCCATGGCTGAAGTATATTAAGCGTGCCAAATAAAAGTATAACACTAAGCAATATGCTTAATAGCGCTATAAATATTGCCTCTAGCATCAATAAACCCATTACTATACTGGGAGAGGCTCCCATGGCTCTCCATATTGCCATTTCTCTTCTTCTTTCATTTAAGTTTGAAAACATAATAGCAGCCATACCAACTAGCGTTGTGAATATTACAACAATGGATATTCCAAGCAGTAAATTTTCCACAACCCCCACCACACGCCATAGTTCTTGTAATGCAGCGCCTGGCAAAATTGCTGTCATAGCCTCTTCGGGATATTCATTTACCCAACGTTGGAGATTAAAAATGGAAAGTTTTGATTTAACTCCAACTAATACTGCTGTGATATTTTTTGGAGTAAGATCCATTTTTCTTATTTCTTCAATTGGAGTCTGCTGTCCAGGAATCTTGGCTCCGGTTGACCAGTCAACATGGATTGCTTCAATAGCTGCTAAACTGACAATCACAGTATTATCTACTGGCGTACCAGTCTTTTCCAATATTCCTGAAACTCTAAAAGGTTGATCGTCATGATCTGAGAATGATCTCAAACCATGAGATACTATAAGCGGCGTGTCAATTGAATAGTCTAATTTTTCAGCTACGCCTGCCCCTAATACGACATCATAGAGGTCCTCAAATAAATTTCCTTTTTGAATATTTATTGATTGTCCTCCTCTATATTTATATCGTGAAAAGAATTCCTTGTTTGTGCCCATTACTCTAAAACCTTTATGGCTATCCCCAAGCGAAATGGGTACTGTCCAGTCAACTTCTTCTTTGTTTTCCAAATCCTGATAGCTTTCCCATGTTATGTTATTCGTTGCATTTCCAATTCGGAACACTGAATAAAGTAGTAATTGAACTGAACTTGCCCTTGCGCCAATAATCAAATCTGTTTGAGAAATAGTATCCGTGAAACTTGTATAAGCTGATGTTCTTAATTTTTCTACGCTCATATAAAGCATTAAAGATAATGAAATTGCAACAACAGTCATACTTACAGTCAACGCACGCGCATAAAGAGAACTGATTGAAAGCTTTATTAGCATAATTAATTTTCCCTGATTAGAATTTCATTTATGTTGATTTGGCGATCAAATCGATTTGAAAGTGATTTATCATGAGATACCATGAGTAGAGTTGAATTATTTTCAGAAATTTGCTTAAACATTAAGTCCAAAAAAAGTTGCTGTGCATTTGTATCAAGTGAAGAAGTCGGTTCATCTGCGATAATTAATGACGGATTTCCAATTAACGCCCTTGCAACTGCAACTCTCTGCTGCTGCCCGACACTTAAATTACTAGCCCTATATTGGGCTATATCATCTGGCAACCGTAATTGCTTAAATAGCTCCAACGCTGCCGCTCTTTTATTTACAATATTTTTTGACCTTGCTTGAGAGAAATACAAAGGAAGTAAAACATTATCAACGACATTAGCGTAAGGAAGCAAATTAAACTGTTGAAAAATTATTCCAATATTGTCTGCCCGATACTCATCTTTTGTTTTAGATGAAAGTTTATTAATAGTATTGCCATTGATGGATATACTGCCAGATAATGGATTTAAGAATC
Source organism: uncultured Pelagibacteraceae bacterium (assembly GCA_902524285.1). Taxonomy (GTDB): domain Bacteria; phylum Pseudomonadota; class Alphaproteobacteria; order Pelagibacterales; family AG-422-B15; genus CACNXQ01. The sequence continues at coordinate 203,927 of CABZCR010000001.1, forward strand.
CACATATCAGAGACAAAAGAGTAGTTTTACCAGAACCACTTTCCCCCAATAAGAGAACTTTTTCACCTTTTTTAATTTCAAGGCTTGGGACAAATATTTTAAAATTACTTTTTTTTGACCAGTAGAAATTTAGAGACTCGATCTTAATTATACTTTCATCCAACTAGATTTTTCCTTTTAAGTCTATGAAAGGCTCATCTCCTTCCACTTCAAAACCCGTAGAACCTTTTTCAGATACAAACTGTACCTCAAGTTCTCCAGAGTTTGGAAAATTAGTAAAATATGGAAAGCTTATTCTGTCAATTTCTTTTATGTTTTCGCAGTTAAATGAGTAGTGAGCTACAAATTCATTGTGAGCCTCTTCATCGTGATCATCATGGTCATCGTGGTCATCATGCTCATCATGGTCATCATGGTCATCATGCTCATCATGGTCATCATGGTCATCGTGATCATCATGGTCATCGTGATCATCATGGTCATCGTGATCATCATCTTGATTGACCCCAATTTCAGAATTTACTAAATTACAATTTGAGGACTCGGGAAGACTAAAAATATTATCAAAATTTCCAAATTTTTCTAAAGCTGCATTTACAAGAGCAATATCAGACTGAGTTTTAGCTTCATATTCAAAACCTACAATATCAGCTCCAGGAATAAAAAATTCAAAATCTATGGCATTTCCTTCAATAGCAATATTTAATTCACCAACACCATGCTCATGTTTATCAACTTGTCTTGTTTCTTCAGCCACCGAAACTGACACCATTGCAGATATTAGTAGCGAATAGTAAATATTTTTTTTCATCCATGCTCCCTTTTGAATTTAAAAAATTTTATTGAAAAAAATTTTGTGTGTCTAGAAAAATGTTATTTTATAACATTGTATAATCTATTGACTCGTATTTTGAAGATGTTTTTGATCACATGTCTTACAAGTGCCGAATAACTCTAAATTATATCCACTTAATTTAAGACCATTCATATCTCTTACTTCAGACAAATATTTATAAAGTTTTTTATCACTTATCTCATCTATTTGATCACAGCTTTTACAAATTGAAAAAATTGTTCCATGCGGTTCCACACATTTTGAATTGCAAGCAACAAATGCATTTTGACTTTCAATTTTATGTATTTCCCCAATTTTTATTAACTTTTCTAGGGCTCTATAGACTTGAGGTGGGGCTTTGATTCCTCGTTTATTGACATTGTTTAGAATAGAGTAAGCTTTAACGGGTCTGTTAGATTTTTGTATGAACTCGAGTACAATTCTTTGGTTTTTTGTTAACTTTTTACTATTTTCATTCATAATTTTTTTTTCTGATTCTCATTAATGATAGGATAAATAAAATTAACGCAACTACAACAATTGATGGTCCTGATGAAGTGTTTATTTCAAAAGAAGCATACAGTCCGATCAAAACCGATAATAGACCGCCAATAATAGATAGTATTACCATTTGTCTTGGATTATCAGATAGATTACGAGCCATTGCAGTTGGTATAATTAGTAAACCAGTTATAAGAAGTATACCGATCATCTTAATAGATATTGCAATCAGGGCTGCAAGTAAAATTGTGAATATGGCATTTACTCTTTCTGGCTTCATACCTTCAGCTTCAGCTAACTCATAATTTACTGTTGATGCAAAAAGAGGTTTCCAAATATAGCTTAAAACAACAAGTATCAAAGCCCCTCCAATCCATATTACTAGCAAGTCATTCGAATTAACTGAGAGAATATCTCCAAACAAAACACCCATAACATCAAATCTTATAAAGGATAAAAAACCAAGTATTACCAACCCAATCGCTAGTGATGAGTGTGATATCAGGCCTAGGAGTGAGTCCCCTGCTAGATTGGTTGTTCTTTCAAGCCTTAATAAAAGTATTGCAACCAGAGATGCAACAACAAAGATAGTTAAGGAAACATTTATATCTAATGTTATTGAAATTAAAACACCTAGTAATGCTGAATGAGCTAACGTGTCACCAAAAAAAGATAATCTCCTCCAAACCACAAAACAACCTAACGGTCCAGTAACAAGGGCAATCCCAATACCTGCTATTATAGCTCTTACGATAAAATCATCCAACATAGCTACTCAACTTCCTTAATGATATTACCATCTGATGAATGAATATGATCATGGTTGTGTTCATATATCGATAACAGTTTTGCAGATTTCTCTCCAAATAATTGTTTATAAGGATTACTTTCTGCAACGTCTCTTGGCGTTCCACAGCAACATACATGACCATTCAAACAAACAACGTAGTCAGTTGCAGACATTACCACATGCAAATCATGAGAGATAAGGAGTATCCCACAGTTTAGATTTTCACAGATAGTTTTTATTAGGGAGTACAAGGCAACTTCTCCAGTAAAATCTACACCCTGTACTGGCTCATCAAGAACTAAGAGCTCAGGTTTTTTTGCTATTGCGCGCGCTAACAAAACTCTTTGAAACTCACCTCCAGACAAATCTCTAAGATTGCTATCTTTTAAATGCTGCACACCAGTTAAATTGAGAGCACTATCAATATCATCTACTTTTAAGTTTTGAGTTAAAACCATGAAGTCAGCAACCCTTAAAGGCAATGTCCAATCAATCGACACTTTTTGGGGTACATAGGATATTTTTTTTGTATTTCTCTCAACTCTTCCACTAATAGTCTTATATAAACCTAGAGCTATTTTAGCGGTTGTCGTTTTACCAGAACCATTGGGACCAATTAACGTTACAATTTGCCCTCGTTTTATTTCTAAATCAACATCTCGAACAAGCCATTTTTTATTTTTAAAAATTCCTGCATTAGTCAATCTAATTAGAGTTTCACTATCGTTCATAAATAATGCTTGATAAATTTTTTTGTTATATTATAACACTATATTTATTTAACCATGAAAGCAATAAATCTATGAAATTACAACTCAAATTTGGACTTTTATTATCAATTATTTCAATTCTGTCATATTCATCTTTTGCTAATGCAGAAACAAAAGTTGTTGTTTCAATCAAACCAGTTCATTCGTTAGTTAGCTATGTGATGGACGGAGTGGGCAAGCCTAGTTTATTAGTCGATGGTAGTGCCTCACCTCATACATTCCAATTAAAGCCTTCTCATGCAACAATGTTACAAGAAGCTGATGTAGTTTTTTGGATTGGGGAAGATTTAGAGTCTTTTCTAGAAGACCCTCTAGATTCAATTGCTAATGATGCCAGAAAAGTAACTTTAATGGAGTCAGATCAGATAGATTTACTAAAATTTAGAGAAAAAAACGTATTTGAAGATCACCACGATGATCATGATGAACACGAAGATCATGCTGATGGACACGACGAACATGATGAACACGACGAACATGATGAACATGATGAACATGACGAACACGACGAACACGACGAACACGACGAACATGACGAACACGAGGGTCACGACGATCATGAAGAACACGCTGACGGACATGACGATCATGATGAACACGAAGGACATGATGATCACGGTCACCATCACGGTGAGCACGATATACATTTTTGGCTAGATCCAGAAATAGCAAAAACAATTGTAAGTATTGCTTCAGAAGAATTATCTGAAATTGATCCTGCCAATAAATCAATTTATTCATCCAATGCTGCGAATGCTATTAATGACCTTGACCAGTTAATAGACAATACAAGATCAAAAATAAATAGTGATGCAACATACATTGTGTTTCATGATGCCTATCAATATTTTGAGCAGAGATTTGGTATTGAAGTAATTGGTGCTCTTACTGTAAATCCTGAGGTGTTGCCTGGTGCGAAGCAACTTGCAGAAATAAGAGAAGTAATTGAGCATGAGAGTGTTAATTGTTTATTTTCAGAGCCTCAATTTAACCCAAGTATTGCAGAAACAATTGCAAGTGATACTGGTATAAAGTCTGCCGTTTTAGATCCATTAGGAGCTGAATTGGAGCCAGGAAAAGATCTTTATTTTGATCTAATAGGTGACATGGCATCTTCATTTGAAAATTGCTAACTCTACAAAATATTTTTCATGAGCTTATTTAAAGCTGACAATCTAGAATCTTTAAAAGAATTCAAGGATACTGAATATAAATTAGGTATATTGGAGCGAGAACAACCTGAGGGTGCAGGTTCTTTCTTTCAAAAATTAATGAAAAATAACTTTGGAATTGAGGGCACTCTTAGCTCAATTAATTTGAAAGAAGATTTAAAAAATTTGGTCCAGGAAATAATTCCTAACCAGTTAAGTTCAACTGAGTTTTATAATTATTGGCTTGCAGATATGGAAACCGTTTGCAGAACATTCTTACTGATTGAAAATACTGATACACTTTGCTTTTGGCTTGGGACAAAACGAGAGTGTAGACGTTATCATGTTGATAACGTACCAAGACGTCTTTTGGTCACTTATGCTGGACAAGGTACAGAATGGATACAAAATCAGGATGCTGACCGTCTAGCCTATGAGGCAGGTGAACCAAATGAAATGATCGTTAGAGATAAAAGTAAATTAAATTTCATTGATAAATGGAACATTGCAATATTTACCGGTGGTAGCAATGGTATACTTCATCGCACACCTGATTCTGCTCTAAATGGTCCTTCAATATTAATGAAACTTGATCATCCGGAGTATTTAAATTCTGTATATTCTTCAGAAGTTCTTAAATTAAATTAGATTAAATTAAATCAAACTTTTTTTTCTCAAAATCATACGTCTCTATAGATCCAGATCCAATATCATTCCAAACCCCATAAAGCGTAATTCCACCTGACTTTACTTCAGTATTTATAAAGGGATATTTACTTAAATTCTCTAATGATACGATAATGCTTTCTTTCTCCATGTACTTAACTTTCACATCGTTTCCTTCGCCTGAAATATTGTCGTACACTGGTTTTAGTAACTTTAGCCAATTAGAAATTGATGAGTTATCATCAAAATTATTTTCATGACACATATGATACCCATTCTTTATACCTCCACATCCTGAGTGCCCAATTATAATAATATTTTTAATATTTAATGCTGTTACACCAAATTCGATAGCTGCAATTGTTCCGCTATGTTCCGTTAATTGACTATAGGGTGGTACTATATTAGCAATATTTCTATGAACTAGCATTTCACCAGCTTTTGATTTGAATATAGCATTCGGATCAACTCTTGAATCTACGCACGATATAATCATGTATTTAGGTGACTGGCCTTCTCTTGCAAGTCTTTCAAAGTGATCTTTTTCTTGTGCGAAAGAGTTTTCCTTCCAGTTTTTATATTTATCGATGAGATCTTTTGGTAACATTCACTTATTTATTTTTTATCCAAATTGGTGAAGACCATGCCATTCTAGTTATAATTTTCTCATAATATCTAGTCATAGACAATATAAGGGTATAAAATTTTTACAAGCATGTCAGAAGGATATATTTTAAAAAAAACTGAAAAATCTCTACCTTTACATTGGTATTTCAATCAAAAGCAATTTGATAAAGAGATTTCAAAAGTTTTGTCTAAAGAGTGGCTATATGTTTGCCACGTGGATACTATTTCAAAACCTTTATCTTTTCACACAGTTGAAATTAGCAAATTTAATATACTTATTGTTCGTGATAAAGAAGGAGAAATAAATGCTTTTTATAATTCATGTAGTCATCGAGGTTCAATTTTAAAAAAAGAAAAAACTAGCAAACTAAAATCAAATTTACTAGTTTGCCCATACCATCAATGGTCATATAACGCCAGCAATGGAAATTTAGTTAGAACTACATCTATTATTGATCCTAAAAATTTTAGAAAAGATGAAAATTGTCTAATAAAAGTAAAAATTAAAGTTTGGAATGGATTAGTTTTTATTAACATGAATAAAAACGCTAAATGGAATGCAAAAAAAGTATTTCCAGATTACAGTGATGCTTTTTCTCAATTGAATGTTAGTGACTATAAAATAGGTCATACCTGGAAGAAGCAAATTAAGTGTAATTGGAAAATATTTTGGGAAAATTATAGTGAATGTTTACATTGTCCCAATCTTCATCCTGAACTATCTGATCTAGTCCCTATTTATGGAAGAAGGTTAGTAGATATTAAAGATGATCCAAACTGGAAACGTTTTACTCATCATGATGATCCAAAGTACAAAGGTGGAATGAAAAAAGGTACTGAAACTTGGTCAATGAATGGAAGCGCACAAGGTCATCGAGTAGAGTACTTAGAAAATCAAACCGATTTTCCTGGTTATATTTACATGACTACTTGGCCTTCTATGTTTTTAGCAATATTTACTGACCATATAAGAATGGTTCGTATTCTTCCTCTATCAGAGGAACTTACAGAAGTTACAGCTGAGTGGGTATTTCGAAAAGAAACTTTGAAGGATAAAAAATATTCAATGAAAAATGTTGTTGATTTTGCTGTATTAGTCATGAAACAAGATGCAGAAGCTTGTGAACTTAATCAAAAAGGCATACATAATCCAACAAGAAAAAACGGGACATTAATGCCTGAGGAGTATGAAATTAAAAGATTTCATAGCTGGCTAAGAAAAAAATTATAAATTATTCCATATGAATTCAGTTACACAAAATTATGAGAAGGAAATGCTTGAGTGGCGACATGATTTTCATGCGCATCCTGAGCTAAATTTTGACTTAGATATAACTTCCTCGAAAGTTGCAGATATTTTAAAGAGTTTTGGACTGGAAGTGCATGAAGGTATAGGTAAGACCGGAATTGTTGCCGTTCTCAAAAATGGAAATAGCAATAAAAGTATTGGTATTCGCGCAGATATGGATGCTTTGCCGGTGACAGAAGAAAATAACTGCGCGTATAAGTCTACTCACGAAGGTAAAATGCATGCGTGCGGTCATGATGGCCATACAGCGATGGCTTTGGGTGCCGCTAAGTATCTATGTAATACAAAAAATTTTAATGGAACTGTTTATTTTATTTTTCAACCTGATGAAGAAAAAACTCAGGGAGCTCAAGCAATGATAGATGATGGGCTGTTTGAAAAGTTCCCAATGGATGAGGTGTATGCTTTTCATAATTTGCCTGGCATGGAACTTGGAACTTTTGCAACAAGAGCAGGAACTATCACTGCAAGCGAAAGTTTATTTAAAATTGAATTAAGAGGTCAGGGAGGTCATTCAGCCTTGCCACACATGGGCGTTGATACTATTACAGTAGGTACTCAAATAATAACAGCTCTTCAATCAATTGTTTCGAGAAAAATTAATCCAGCTATGAATGGTGTTGTTTCAGTCACAAAATTTGAATCTGATGGCAATGAAAATATACTACCCGGTCATTCTATCATTTCAGGTGATGCACGTGCTTTGTCATCAGAAGCCAATCAAATTATTGAACGCAGCATGAAAGATATTGTAGATGGAACGGCGAAGGCACATGGTGTCGATTATGATTTTAACTACCTTACAAGAACAAACATGACAATTAATTCTAGAGATCAAGCAGCTTTTGCAAGTAAGGTTGCAGCTGACCTATTTGGAGAGGATAAAGTAGATGGAAATTGTGATCCAAAATTATTTTCTGAGGATTTTGCCCAGATGCTAATGGTTAAGCCTGGATGCTATATTTTAATTGGAAATGGAACAGAAGGAACTCATGGACAATCTTTACATTCTTCAAATTATGATTTTAACGACAAGCTTCTTGTCATTGGTTCATCATTTTGGTCTAAACTTGTTGAAGAAAGACTTAATGATTAATGATATTTTCTAAAAGTGAGTATATTGAAAGACTAAATAAAGTAAAAAAATCAATGCAAGAAAAGGGTATTGATTTATTAGTCTCTCAAGATACAGCAAACATAAATTACCTTACCGGTTATGATGCATGGTCTTTTTATTATGCTCAATGTGTAATTATACATGTAGACTCAGAAGAACCTTTACTTTTTGTACGTGATCAAGATGCTGGAGGGGCATTCCTTCAAAACTGCTGGTCACAAGAAAATATAATTGTATACGCTGAAAAATATATACATACATGGCCAAATCATCCTTATGATTATTTGGTTGAAATAATTAAAAATGAAAATTGGGACAAACTTTCAATTGGACTTGAAATGGACAGTCATTATTTCACGGCATTTTGTTATAAAAAATTATTAGATGGGCTTCCTGATGCCACGCTGAAAGATTGTGAGCGCCTTGTGAATTGGGTACGATTTGTGAAATCAGATGCAGAAATTGATCTAATGAAAAACGCTGCTTTAATTACTGATACATCAATGCAAACTGCAATTGATGTTATCAATCCAGGTGTTAGACAATGTGATGCAGTTGGAGAGATACAAAAAGCAATGTTTTATGGAACTCCAGAGTATGGAGGAGAATATTCAAGCATAGCAACTTTACTTCCAACAGGAGCTGGAACTTCTGCCTCACATCTAACGGCTACGCAGGAAAGATTTGTTAAGGGCGAAGCAACAATAATTGAAATTGCCGGTGTTTATAAAAGGTATCATGCACCACTTGCAAGAACAGTTCTGCTTGGAAAAGCAGAACAAAAAAAAATTGACGCCATAAATGCAACTAATGAGGCGCTTAATGAGGGTATATCAGCCATAAAGCCAGGCAATACAGCAGATGACGTTGCGCAAAAATTTTGGGCAGTATTAGATAAATATGATATCAAAAAGGAATCTCGGACTGGATACTCCATTGGAATTGGTTATCCACCTGATTGGGGTGAGCACACAATAAACATATCAAAAGGTGATCCAACTATTTTACAACCAAATGTAACCTTTCATATGATTGCTGTTATGCAATTTGGTGATTGGGGAGT
>CABZCR010000002.1 GCA_902524285.1 uncultured Pelagibacteraceae bacterium
CTAAACCAATATTTATATGTGGGATGCCAAGATCTGGCACAACTTTGTGTGAACAAATACTTTGTTCGCACTCAAAGGTAGATGGAGCCGGAGAATTAACTTATTTAGCTGAAATGTCAGGAATAAATCAAATAATTTCACCTGACAACATAAGCTTAGATAAGTTTGAAAATGTAGTTAACGACAAATCTGCATCTCAAAAAACAAGAAATGATTATCTGAATGCACTCAACATTCATGCTGAAAAAAATCCTGAGTTTATATGTGATAAAATGCCTCATAATTATGTTCTCATTGGGTTAATAAAGTACCTCTTTCCTGAAGCAAAAATTATTTATTGCAAAAGAAATCCAATTGATAATTGCTTTTCGCTTTATTCTCATAAATTTACTGAATTATCTCATCAGTACTCATACAATCAAAACATGCTAGCAAATTATTATAAACTGCACCAAGAACTAATGAATTTTTGGATAGAAAAATTTAAAGATGGTATTTTTGTTCTTGATAACGAAGACTTAGTTAATAATCAAGAAAAAGTCTCAAAACAATTAATTGATTTTTGTGAATTACAATGGGAGGATCAATGTCTTGACTTTCACAAAACAAAAAGACAAGTCAGGACAGCAAGTATAGAGCAAGTTAGGCAGCCTATTAACAAGAAATCTATTGGTGCATGGAAAAAATATGAAAAATATTTTACAGAGCTAGTTGGTGCTTTGAATATAAAATGATCAAAAATATCCCGTTTATAATTTTATTAGTAATAACAATTAGCTGTGGATTTAAACCAATTCATAAGTTGTCTGATGATAATAAAAGTGATGGAATTTACAAAGTTAAGATATTGAATAATGTAGCCAGAGAAATCAGTGAGGAAATAAGTAACAATATTATAAATAGTAATGAGGATACAAAGTATACCGCAATGCTTACGGTTAATCAGAACCTCACTCCTCTAATTGTAAATACAAATGGAACCGTAGCTAAATATAGGATTGAAATATCAATAAGTTATGAACTTATTGATAATAAAACCAGTGAAAGGTTAACGATGGGTAATGCCAGGGGCTTTGCACAGTACGATATTGGAACTTCAGAAATCAATAACGAGGATACAAAAAAAAGTATGATAAAAATTGCAACTAAAAACGCTTTCCAATTAATGACAACAAAAATACAAAACGATATATCAAACAAAAATGATAATTAAAGATTATCAGCTTACAAAAGTTACAAGTGATAACAAAGATTTTTTATGCATTTTGTTTTATGGGCCAAATGAAGGATTAGTCAGAGATAAAGTTAATTACACTACACAACAGTACTTGAGTACAAATCTATATGAACTGATTAACTTTAATGCTAAAGAATTAGATAATGATCCGCATACTCTAGATAATATTTTAAGAACAGTATCAATGTTCTATCCAAATAAAATTGTTGTTATTGAATCAATAAAAGAAAAATACATAAAAATAATAGAAAAAATAATATTAAATCCGCCACAAAAAGTGGTTTTGATAATCAAATCTGAAAATCTATCCAGATCATCGAAAATAAGAAGTTTTTTTGAAAGTGAAAAGACTATTTTTACACTTGCGTGTTATGAGGATGATATAAAAAGTCTAATGAAAACTATTGATTCATTTGATCAAGAAAACAAAATTGGTTTTGATCGTGATATCAAAAGTTATCTCCTTCAATCTTTAAGCAATGATAGGATGATCAGTAAACAAGAGTTAGAGAAAATTAAACTTTTTTGTCATAAAAATTCTAAAAAAATAGAACTTGATGATATCAAAAACCTACTCCAAGACTCGAGTTCAAAAAACTTAAATATAATGAACCAGAATGTTATGAACGGTAACACAGCAAAAAGTTCGAGAGTAATTGGTCAACTTCTATCTGAGGGCACTAATCCTATAAGTCTCATAAGAAGTCTCATAAATTACATTATGCGAATACAAATAACGAAAATTGAAATGAGAAAAGGTGACAGTTTCGAAAATGCAATTAAAGCTTTAAGACCTCCAGTTTTTTGGAAAGATAAAGATATTTTTCAAAAACATTGTATGCAGTGGCCAATACAAAGTATTGAGAAAATCTTATCAAATTTGCTTGAAGCAGAAATAGAATGTAAATTAAACAGCAAATTATCAGGCATTAATTGTGAAAAATCTATTTTGCTTATTGCGAATAAAGGAAGAGAATATCTTAGAAATTAATTTTTAAGTTTTCTTGTCACTGATTCTAATTGGTCAAGAGTCTTATATTCAATTTTAATTGAACCACCTTTTTTACCTTTATGATCAATTAAGACATTTAATCCGAGAGTCGCGGTTAAATTATTTTCTAAGTCAATGGTGTCTGGGTCTTTAAGTTTTACTTTCTTAACTCCTGGCTTTTTCTGTTTTGCAAGGTCTTCTGCGGCTCTTACACTTAAGTTTTCGCTTACAATTTTTTCTGCCAACTGTTCTGGGAAAGCACTATTCATAATTGCACGTGCGTGACCAGAAGAAATTTTACCTTCTGAAATCATATCTTGGATTGACTGAGGTAGTCCAAGAAGTCTAATAATATTTGCAATATGACTTCTACTTTTACCAACAATTTCTGCAAGAACCTCTTGGGTATGACCATGGTTCTCAATTAATCTTTTATAACCAGCGGCTTCTTCTATAGGTGATAAATCGGATCGTTGAACATTTTCAATGATTGCTATCTCTAAAGATTCTACATCGTCTAATTGCCTGATAACTGCTGGAACTTCATGAAGTTGCGCAATCTGCGCAGCACGCCATCTTCTTTCCCCTGCAATTATTTCATACGCTCCAGTCTCAGTAGGTGATGGTCGAACCAATATTGGTTGCACAAGCCCTTTAGATTTTATTGACTCTGCCAATTCATTAATACTGTTTTTATCGAATAATCTTCTTGGTTGAGATGGACTAGGTTTAAGTTTTACAATTGAGATTTTAGTTTCTTGATTTGAGGACTCATTTTTATTTAGAGAAGTTTTAACATCACCCATAAGGGACGAAAGACCACGACCTAAACCTTTTTTTGAAATTGAAGAATTCATTAAGCGGCCTCCTGTTCTTTATTTTGTCTTATGATCTCGTCTGCTAATCTTAAATACGCCTGACTACCTGCAGCTTTTTGATCATAAATTAAAGCTGGCATTCCAAAAGATGGTGCTTCTGAAACTCTTACGTTACGAGGTATGATTGTTTCATATACTTGTTGACTTAAATGCTTTTTAACATCATCAGCAACTTGTGATGAAAGTTTATTTCTTCCATCAAACATTGTTAAAACTATCCCGTCGATTGTCAGATTGTGATTAAGATTTTGCTTTACCCTATCAATTGTTTTTATTAGTTGACTAAGACCTTCTAATGCAAAAAATTCACATTGGAGCGGAACGATAATTGAGTCAGCCGCAGTCATTGCCATAACAGTGAGAAGACTTAAAGCTGGCGGACAATCTATGAAAACATAACCAAAGTCATTTAAAGAATTTTGATCCGTTAAAATTTTTTTAAGAGTAAAAGCTCTATCGTTTACTTCGGCCAGTTCAGGTTCAATGCCTGATAGGTCAACAGTAGATGGAATGATTTTTAAATTTTCTATTTCTGTATTTTGAATTGCGTCAAATAACTCGCACTGAGATGCAAGAACCTCATAGATTGAGTTATTTCTGTTTTGATAATCTATACCCAATCCTGTACTTGCATTTCCTTGTGGATCGAGATCAATAATTAAAACTTTTTCCCCAATTGCAGCTAAGGCTGTGGATAAGTTTATTGCTGTAGTGGTTTTTCCCACTCCACCTTTCTGATTTGATATTGCTATAATCTTGCTTTTCATTAAGTTATTGATTTTATTACATTTTTTAATTCTAAAATATATGAACCTTTTTCTCTTTCATTTTCATGCAATACGTGAGTAAAATTCCAATATTTAGTAGCTTGCATAAGTTCTTCATCTATATGTACACCTTTATGCAAAAGCAAAGTAGTATTTTTTTTGCTTATATTGTAACTAATTGATAATAAATGGTTTAATTGACTTACAGCTCTCGCTAAAATGATATCAAATTTTTTATTTTCAATTTTTTCAGCCTTAATGGGAATCACTTCAGTATTTTTAAGATCTAATTTAGCAATACATTTGTTAAGAAATAATGCACGTTTGGATCTATTTTCACACAAAAAAACCCTATTTTGAGAGCTAAATAGAAGTGAAACTGGTATACCAGGAAAGCCAGCACCACTTCCAATATCAATGATATCATTTCCACTGCTATTTATAAACTGAGCTAATCTAAGAGAGTCATAGATATGTCTTGTCCAGATAAAATTCCTATCATTCTTTGATATTAAATTTTGGTCATCTGACAAAATCATTTCCCTGAATTCAGCCAATTTTTCAATTGTTTCACGTGAAACATTTGGCAAGAGCTCTTTAAGAGCATCTGGCGAATCAATCATTATTTTGATATTAAGCTAATTTTTGAGATTTAGCTTTGGTTTTTATATATGATAAAATAACACTGAGAGCTGCAGGCGTAACACCATCAATTCTTGATGCTTGAGACAAGTTTTTAGGCTTAATTTTTGTAAGTTTTTCAACGATTTCTGTTGATAAACTCGGAATTAATTCGTAATCCAGATTTGATGGAATTTCTACCTTTTCCTCTTTAGTAAGTGAAATGATCTCACTTTCCTGTTTTTTAAGATAACCCTTGTAATGAGCCTCAGTAGTTATTTGTTCAAGAATTTCTCTATCATATTTCTTAAGATCTAAATCAAAGATTTCATCTATTTTATCAATATCAATGTCTGGATACGCCAATAAATCAAAAGCTGATCTCTTTTTTCCATCTTGATTAATTTGGACACCAATCTTTGAAAGTGCATTAGGTGTAACATATTGATTTTTAACAATTTTATTTAAATTATCAAGGTTAATTTTTTTATCTGAATATTTTTGGTATCTATCAGAATTAACTAATCCCAGATTATGTCCGATCTCAGTTAATCTTAGGTCTGCATTATCTGCGCGTAATGATAGTCTATATTCTGCTCTAGAAGTAAACATTCTATAGGGCTCAGTAACCCCTTTTAGAGTTAAATCATCTATCATTACTCCAATGTATGAGTCATTTCTTGAGAAAACATGTTCTTTATTACTAAGAGAAATTGCAGCATTCAAACCAGCTACAAGTCCTTGTGCTGCAGCTTCCTCATAGCCTGTAGTCCCATTAATTTGACCAGCAAGATACAACCCTTTTATTTTTTTGGTTTCTAATGATTGGTAAAGTTCTCTTGGGTCAATAAAGTCATATTCGATGGCATAGCCGTGTCTCACAATTTTAGTATTCTCTAAACCATTGATTTTGCTTATAAATTTTTCCTGAACTTCAGGTGGCAGTGAAGTTGAGATACCATTTGGATATATTAAATCACTATCAAGTCCTTCAGGTTCTAAAAATATTTGGTGTCTTTGTTTATCTGCAAATTTAACCACTTTGTCCTCTACAGAAGGGCAGTATCTGGGACCAGTTCCACTAATTTGACCTGAGTAAATAGCTGATTTTGTTATATTTTTTTGAATTATGTTATGAACCTCCGCATTTGTATAAGTCATGTGACAAGGTAATTGTTCATTATGAGTTCTTGTGGTTAAGAATGAAAAATAAGAGTGCTCATCGTCAGCTTCCTGTTTTTCAAGCCTAGAAAAGTCTATTGTATTTTTATCCAATCTTGCTGGTGTCCCAGTTTTTAGACGTCCTATATTAAAGCCGGTTTTATAGAGCGAGTCTGCAAGTCCTATTGATGGAGAGTCTCCGTGTCTTCCTGCTGGAATAGTTTTGTCACCTAAATGGATTAGGCCATTTAAAAATGTACCTGTTGTGATGATTACTTTTTTGGTTGATATTTTTTTACCGCTCGCGCAGGTAACACCAGCAATTTGTTTATTATTATCAAAAATTAAATCTTCTACAGGATCAAATAAAAGTTCTAAATTTTTGGTATTTTGAATCTCTTCTTGCATATGTTTTTTATAGAGCTTTCTATCCGATTGTGCTCTTGGTCCTCTTACTGCAGGGCCTTTGGTTCTATTTAACAATCTGTATTGAATACTTGATAAATCAGCTATACGCCCCATTATTCCGTCAAGCGCGTCGATTTCCCTGACTAAATGACCTTTACCAAGACCACCGATGGCAGGATTGCAGGACATTTCACCAATAGTATCAAATTTATGGCTGATTAAGAGGGTTTTTGCACCTACTCGTGCGGAAGTAGTCGCAGCTTCACAGCCGGCATGTCCTCCTCCAACTACTACAACATCATAGGTATTCATGAATAAGTTAATTAAATTAACTTAGACTAATTGCAATCAATTATTTTTTTATTTACCTATGCAAAAATCTTTAAAAATAACTTCTAGATATTCTTCAACATCAACATGACCAGTTATTTTTCCAATTTCCTGAATAGCTAATCTTAACTCCTCAACCATAAGTTCAGAATTAACTTTTAAATCGATACTTTTTGCACTTAGTAAACTTTGAACAGAATTTTGAACACCAAGGATATATCGAGTCTTTGTAGGTATTGTATCGGTGTAACTTATAAATTTATTTGATACATGCTCAGCAATCTTATTGATTAAATTATCAATACCGCTTCCATTTGAAACTGAAATATTGATACAGCCTTCTTGTTTGTAATTATTATGTAAGTCACATTTATTTAGAACTGTGAGTCGATCCTCGTGTAATTCAATATTATTTGGATTATCAAATAATTCTAAAACTAAATTTGCTTCTTTAATTTTGCTTTGGGTTATCTCAATTCCTTTTTTTTCGATCTCGTCTTCAGTATCTCTTAGGCCCGCGGTGTCTGTTAAAATAACTGGAAATCCAGCAATATTTAGCCTTACTTCAATCGCATCTCTGGTCGTGCCCACCCTGTCAGAAACAATTGCGACATCACGATTTGCAAGTGAATTTATCAAACTTGATTTACCAACATTTGGAGATCCGATGATAGCAACTTTATAACCGTCTCTTAATATCTCTCCTTGATTACGTTGTTTTAAGTGTTTATTCATTTCAACCAAAAGTTTTTCAATTTTAGAATTGATATTGTTGAGAACGTTTTCAGGAATATCTTCATCTGCAAAATCTATATCGGCTTCAAGATAAGCAACTAATTCTATTAGAGACTTTCTCCAAGATAAGTATAATTTATTCAGTGAGCCATTCATCTGGGACAGTGCTTGATTATGTTGAATTTCAGTTTGCGCATTAATTAAATCACCCATGGCTTCAATTGCTGTCAGGTCCATTTTGTTATTCACAAATGCTCTTTTTGAAAATTCACCAGGTTGTGCCAGTCTTAACTGGTCAATATTAGAAAGTGATTTGAGTAAAAGCTGAACAGTTGTATGGCCACCATGAACATGGAATTCAACGACATCTTCTCCTGTGAAACTTTTTGGTTTTGAGAAAAACACAGCAAGACCTTTATCAATTAAGTTACCATTTTCTGGATCATAAAATTCTGATTTTGTTAAGACGTTTGGATCGAAGTGACTCGTTCTAGAAATTGTTTTAAGCGCTGTGAGCGCTAGGTGTCCCGAGACCCTTACCACCGCTAATCCAGCAACACCGCTAGCGGTTGATAATGCAAAAATTGTCATTTTTTTATTTGGAGATTTTCAGCGACGCGATCATTGATGAGATGTTCATTAATTACTTGATCTACCTCTTCTTCTGTTTTGCATGAGTACCAGATATTATCAGGATAAACGACGAGTGTAGGGCCAAATTCACAATGATCTAGACATCCAGAGGCATTAATCCTTATTTTCTTGTCAGGTGTGAGCTCTTTTGTTTTTTTCTTCATATATGCTCGAAGCACTGTTGAATTCTTAGTTGCGCAACAACCTTTCGGATGACCATCGGGTCTCTGATTTGTGCAAAAAAACACGTGTCTTTCAAAAAATTTATTAGTCATAAGATCAAAAAATTATAATATCTTATATATATGAGCAGCTACGTTTTCAAATCAATCATTGGAAATATTGAGCTTATCTCCAGTAAAAATAGAATAATTGCAGTTCATAGAACAAGGAAAAAGCCTAACAAAACTGATGATAAGCTGTTAATAAGATCCGCTTTTCAAATTAAAATGTATCTTGCACGCAAAAGACGATCTCTTAATTTTCCAACAAGACAGATGGGTACAAAATTTCAAAACCGTGTTTGGAATTATTTACGCAGGGTACCCTATGGTAAAACAACAACTTACGGCGAAATAGCGAGAGAATTAAGAACATCACCACGAGCTGTTGGAGGCGCCTTGGGAAGAAATAATCTTATGATGACAGTTCCATGTCACAGAGTCGTGGGCAGTGATGGCAAACTCACTGGATTTACATCAGTGGGTGGATTGAGTACTAAAAAAAATTTACTGAACATTGAACAAAAAAATAAAAAATAAACTCAAGGAGGCAATCAGGGTGATCCCTGATTTCCCAAAAAAAGGAATTATGTTTCAGGACATAACGTCTATTACAGACAATAAATTGCTCTTCAAACAAGTTATTAACGAAATTTCAAAATATGCTAGTAAGCAGAAATTTACTAAAGTTGCAGGTGTTGAAGCAAGGGGTTTCATCTTTGGTGCTGCGGTAGCTTTTAAACTGGGTCTTCCTTTTGTTCCAATTAGAAAAAAAGGAAAGCTTCCTGGAAAAGTTACGCGGCAAAAATATTCTCTTGAGTATGGCAACGACGAAATTCAAATTCATAGTAATTCGATCACTTCACGGGATAGGATTTTAATAATTGATGACTTAATTGCAACCGGCGGTACCGCTTTAGCTTCAGCAAAACTTATCTCCAAATGTAAAGTAAAAAATATCGAATTTTATTTTATAATCGATCTGAAAAATGTTGGTGGTTCACAAAAATTAGGAAAGAAATTTAAACTGTCTTCGATTTTAGAGGCTGAAGGGTAATTGGGTAAAGTTGATTATTCAAATTCCATTGAGAATTGTGTGTCGCCAAACAAAATTGATGTAACGAACCATCCACCACCTCCAGAAGGCACAACTGTAATTCTTGCAGCATAATCAGTTGAATATTTATACGTAAGTGTACTTGTTTGGTCGGTAATCGTAACAGGGCTAGAAAATTCATCTTTGATAATTAATCTTGAAGCGTCACTATATGTGCTTGCTAGCGCACCACTGTCATTGAGCAAGAAAGTTGAACGATAATTACCGTTATGGGACAAAGCTGTGTAACTAATTAGTGTATTGAGAAATTCGGTTGTTGACAGAGAATTATATGTGAAACTGTAATCGTTAAAAGTCGGCTGTGCTTCAGAAAATGCCTCTGTAAAACCAAATAAATTTCCAGTAAGAAAATCCTGCATAGACATGTTTCGATCACCTCCGCCAATAAATTTCGATGGAAAAGGTAAACTCCAGCCTGTTCCTGTACTATTACCACCAAACATCAATTCTTCGTCAAATTCAAGTTCCACATAAATTGGAACTGTGGTTGATATTTCAGCATAACCCGCAGTATATGTTCCTGATGGTGGAAGAGTGGCAGGAAAACTGAATTCATTACCTTTTTCTACACCAAAAGAAATGGCTTCATTCCCCTCAGCTGTATTCCAGAGATAATAGCACGGATCTACTGTTGAATTGCCTAAAATATAATCATTAGGATCAGAAGTACACAAAGCAAGTTTGTTGAAATTTAAAATGAAATTAGAGACCGGCGCATCACACGTTCTCCCACCGCCAGAGTTAGTTGCAATATTTTCAAGTTCTGATACATCAATCTTACCATCTACCATAGGACAGTTTTCAAAACCGTTAATTGCGTAGAGATTTCCACTGAATGTTAAGGAGTAAAATAGAAATACCAATGTGAGGAATAATTTTTTTTGCATTTTAATATCCCACTATTCTAACCGTTCCAGATCGGTTTGTTTGTTTTTTTATTTTATTTTCTCTTCTGACCTTTTCATATTTTCGTTCGCTAACGTCACTGAAACTGTATAGTGAATAAGGAACAGAAGAATACATTTTTGCCAATTCACTTAATGGTTGGTTTTTGTTACTCTTAAATTCAAAGAGGTTTACATTTAATGTGACAAATTCTTCATCACGTGCTAATTGATCAAAGCTGGTTTTGCCAAATTCTAGTGTCATGCCGAAAGGAAATTTACTTTTTAGACTGTAAGTCTCACCTTCAAGATCTCTGGAACTGTTTATACCGTTCCATGAAAATACTTCAGCATAGAATTTGGACTTGGGAAGATAAGGAAGGGGAAATGCAATTTGTGCATCGTATCCATCAAGAGTATATTCTCTCAAACCGTCTACTACTACATAGTCCGTTACAGCATCATAATAATTTAAATGAATGTCCCCAAGACTTGTAAGAAGATCGGATCCGATACCAAAGCGTTCATGTGAATTGTCTAAATCTAGATCATAAAAAATATTAAATCCCACCATTAACTTATTTTCATAAAGGCTGTGCCTTTGCACCAAACCAATATTTAACATTTCTATATCTGCTTGGGTTGAAAGGTGGCCCTGAATAAAAGTGTTTCTATTATTTTGGTCATATAAAGGTAGGATTGTACTTATACCGTATGACGGCTTGCCTTTGTAAAAGCCTGAGAGGTCAACTTCAACATTTTCAAAAATATCATTCACTGCTAATTCAGCTTTTTCCTCAGCCGTTTCAGCTGCTTTTTTTATAAGCGTATTTGCAACCTCGCTTCCAAAAGCAATGGATGAACAAAAAAGTGTAATGATGAATAGGATCCGTCTCATTGGTTATGTAGAATAATTATGGACTGAAAAATTTATAATACTAAATTTTATTACTATTTATTCATTGATTGAAAGAAATCTGCGTTATCTTTTGTTTCTTTTAATTTACCAAGCAAAAATTCAATGGAGTCCATTGTTCCCATTGGGTTAAGAATACGCCTGAGAACATACATTTTTTGAAGCTCGTCCTTATCGAGTAAAATTTCCTCTTTTCGTGTACCTGACTTAGTAATATCGATTGCAGGATATATTCTTTTATCAGCAACTTTTCTGTCCAATATAATTTCTGAGTTACCGGTACCTTTAAATTCCTCAAAAATTACCTCATCCATTCTACTTCCTGTATCAATCAGGGCAGTTGAAATAATAGTTAGTGAACCACCATCTTCAATATTTCTGGCTGCTCCAAAAAATCTTTTCGGTCTTTGTAAAGCATTTGCATCTACACCACCCGTTAAGACTTTTCCTGAGCTTGGAACAACTGTATTGTATGCACGACCTAATCTTGTGATTGAGTCCAGTAAAATAACTACATCCTTCTTATGTTCTACTAGTCTTTTAGCCTTGTTGATAACCATCTCTGCGACTTGCACGTGACGTGACGCAGGCTCGTCAAAAGTTGAGCTGACAACCTCTCCTTTTACAGAACGTTGCATGTCGGTAACTTCCTCTGGCCTTTCGTCAATTAATAAAACCATCAAATAACATTCTGGGTGGTTATCAGTAATTGAATGCGCAATATTTTGAAGCAAAACTGTTTTACCAGTTCTTGGCGGTGAAACAATAAGCGCTCTTTGACCTTTACCAATTGGTGCAACCAAGTCAATTACCCTTGAACTTTGATCACTTGCTGGTTTTTCAGTTTCTAATCTGATTTGCTCATCAGGGTAAAGAGGTGTTAAGTTATCAAAATTAATTTTATTTCTGCTTTTTTCAGTTGCTTCGTAGTTGATTGTATCAATTTTTAATAATGCAAAATAACGTTCACCGTCCTTTGGTGCTCTAATTGGACCCTCAACAGTGTCTCCTGATCTTAATCCAAATCTTTTAATTTGACTTGGGCTTACATAAATATCATCAGGACCTGGAAGATAATTGGCCTCCATTGATCTTAAAAAACCAAATCCATCCTGTAAAACTTCTAAAACTCCTTCACCGTCAATATCTTTGTTATCACTCGCAAGAGTTTTCAATATTTCAAACAGCATATCTTGTGTACGCATTGAACTAGCGTTTTCAACGCCAAGTTCCTCTGCATAAACAAGAAGTTCTTGTGGAGTTTTTTTCTTAAGATCTCTTAATTTTAAGTTTTTAGCCATTCGTATTAATGATGATGATGTGGAAAATAGTTTGGAAGCTGTTTTCTAACCGTAATCGTTAAATATAGCAAGTTTTATATTGGTTTAAAAATAACCAGAAATACGACAATTATCATCAAAACCGTTGGAAATTCATTGATAATTCTAAAAAAACGCTCTGATTTTGGCCTTTTATCTTCTTGAAACTCTCTTGTTAATTTTGAAAAATACCCATGAACTCCAGACATAAGAATCACAAATATGATTTTTAATTGAAGCCATAATTGAAACAGCGCATCAATACCCAAATTTGATATCAACGCTAAACCAAACAACCATGAAAATATCATTGCTGGATTCATAATAATTTTAAGTAAACGTAATTCCATTAATTTAAAAGTCTCTGACGAGTCAGACCCCACCTCTTTACTCCAATGATACACAAATAATCTTGGCAAATATAATAAACCCGCCATCCACGCTATCACACTGATGATGTGTAAACTAAGAAATAAGTTGTATAAAAAAATTGAATTCATCTTAATTCTTGGTCACATTGTTTAAACGTTGCCGGACATATTTTTTGCCTGATATTCCCGCTCTCAATTTTCTCTGACTCACTAACTATTTCAGATAAGCTTTCTATAAATGTTTGATCAAGATTTAAAGACTCAGATCTATGGTAATGCTTACAGCCTAATTCGCTTGCAAGTTCTTGATACTCGATATCTAATTCAACGAGTGTTTCAGAGTGATCCGAGACAAACGCAATTGGAACAATAACCAGCGCTCTATCTTCGCTAATTGCATTTTCAATTTCACTTGGTGTTGTTGGTTCAAGCCATTTAACTGGGGTAACTTTACTTTGGTAAGCCAAAACATGATCTTCATAACCATGAATGCCCTGCATGACCGCCTTAACTGTTTGCTCCACTTGCCACTGATATGGATCACCTTTTTTAATGATTGATACAGGTAAACTGTGTGCGGAAAATAGAACTCTTACTTTCTTATCTTTGACGTGATTTATCTTGTTCTGGATCAGTTTTTGATGGGCTTTTATTAATTTCGCGTCATATGGATAGCAACAGGTGTATTTTGTTTTTGCATTTAATTTCTGGTTTTGGGCTTCTTTGAACCATGCATCCAAAGAAGATTTTGTTGTAGTTGTGGAGTACTGTGGATACAAGGGCAGTAAAAATATTTTGTCTGGATTATAGTCTTTTACTTTCGCAACGACCTCGGCTGTCATTGGGTGCCAATATCTCATACAAACAAATACCTTGTTTTCGATACCTTTGTTTTTTAGCTCTTTCTGAAGGGCCGCTGCTTGGGAGTTAGTAATTTCAAGAATAGGGGATTTACCGCCTATTTCAGCATAGATTTCAGTGGCCTCTTTGGTACGACGAGAAGATATAAGCCTTGCCAATAAATACCGGAATGGATTCGGAAGTCTAAATATATTGGGATCATTAAACAAATTAAATAAAAAAGGTTTTACGCTTTCTTGTTTATCTGGTCCGCCCAGATTAAATAAAACAACTGCTGTTTTCATTTTGACCTTATCTGTAAAAGCATCTGCTCAACCTTCTCAATTGATGTCTCGGGCAGAACCCCGTGCCCTAAATTGAAAATATGTGGTCTTTCTCTAAAAGCAAACAATATTTCTTCTATCTTCTGACTAAGGTTTTTGGAGTCTTTTAATAGGTGTTTAGGATCCAAATTTCCTTGAAAAACAATTTTATCGTTTAGCTCGTTAATTTTATCCAGGGGAAAATTATAATCTAAAGTAACACAATCAAGCTTATCAATATTTGAATATTTTTTATAACATACAAGATTAGTGTTTCTGGGAAAGCCAATAACAGGTATGTCTTTTATTTTTTTTATACTTTCAATAATTTTTTTTGTAGGTTGAATACACCATTTGTCAAACTGTTCGTCGTTCAAATGTTCTGCTGCTGATTCAAATACTTGAAAGGCATCAATTCCACAATTAATTTGCATTTCTGCATGTTGAATGATCGCATGTGTCATTTGCTCGATTAAGTTATCAATTTGTGAGGTCTTTTTTATAACATCTTCGGGTTTTAGTTTTTGGCGTTCATTCTTTTCATATAAACAATAAAACAAGGTCGTCCATACTCCACCAGCAAATCCTATTAAGGGAACATTTGTGTTTTCTTTAATTTTTTTTATTCCTGTTGCAAGGGGTAAGGTTTTTTCAGGATTATAATTTATGTTCTCATTAAATTTTATTAATGGACCCTGCCCTTCGATAAAACTAACGGTTGAACCTGCAGCAAGGGGGGTTATTAGGATATCTGAAAATACAATACATGCGTCCATGCCATATCTTTTTACAGGCTGCATTGACACCTCAAGTATTGTCAAGGGGTCTAGAAACATATCCATTAAATCACCAAATCTTTTTCTTATGGTTATGTATTCAGGCAAGTGTCTTCCTGCTTGTCTCATTAACCAAACTGGTGTTGGGTTTGTCTTCTGTCCTTTAAGTGTATCTATAAATATACTCATTATATTATATATATAATTGTAGTTGTTTATGTCCCTGTGGAATTGTGTATATATAAAAAGTCGCTTTTTGCCCACAATTCGATACACAGAACAATCGCTTTGAATTATAAGCTTTTTAACCTTATACACCGCCGTGGAAGAAAAACGCAGCATCTTTAACAAGTGAACAAAGTTTGCAAAAATTCTCAATAAAGGTAGAAAAATAAGTTAAAAACTACAAATGAGCAAAGTTAGTAAAAGTACTCACACACCTTAAGGGGTTTATACAGGTTTATGAACAGAGATATAATTTTGGCATCTAAAAGCGAAACAAGGATTAAATTGTTACGCAACGCCGGCATAACCTTTGAGTCCGTTGCTCATGGTGTAGATGAGGATGAGGTAAAGCTGTCGATGAGCAAAAACACACCCGAAGAGGTTGTGGTTAAACTTGCCGAGATGAAGGCCTTGAAGCCCTCCATGTCTAATAAGGGTGCATTTGTTATTGGATCAGACCAAGGCTTGGACCTGAAAGGCGAACTGATTAACAAGGCCCAGAATAGAAATGAAGCAAAAGAACAGCTGATGAAAATGAGCGGATCTATTCACACCCTCATAACGGCCACGACGGTCGCCCAAGACAATAATATTATTTGGAAGCATGTAGACAGATCTAAAATGCATATGCGAAAACTGAGCGAGGATCTGATAAAAGAATATTTAAATAAAGTCGACAACTATATTCTTAACCTTGTAGGTGTCTATGCAATTGAGAAAGAGGGAATCAAGCTTTTTGAAAATATTGGGAGCGACCTTTTTTCAATACAAGGTATATCATTAATTCAATTAACCCAGTACCTTTGGGACAATAATCTTCTATTTGAAAAGAATGACACATAAAAAAACAGCAGTTATCGGAGATCCAATAGATCACAGTCTTTCACCTAAAATTCATAACCACTGGATTGAAAGCGAAAGTATTGGTGTGGCTGCCTACCAAAAAATAAATATAAAAAAAGAAAACTTTAATAGGGATGTTGATCGTTTAATAGAAGAGGGTTACTACGGTTTAAACGTTACAGTTCCACTTAAGGAGGACGCATACAAATATTGTGATAACACATCTGATGTTGCAAAAACCCTCAAAGCAGTTAACACACTTATAATTAATAATGACGGTGTTTACGGTGATAACACCGACCCGATCGGTTTTGAAAAATCAATTGCAAACAGAGGATTAAATAAAAAACCGTGTGTGGTGCTAGGAGCCGGTGGATCAGCAAGAGCGGTTGTGTACGCACTTACACAAATGAAATGTGAGATTGGTATTTATAACAGAACAAAAAAAAACGCAGAAACACTTCGCAGCGACCTGGGTGTTGAGGCAACAATCTTAACAGAAAAAACACTTAGTGAGTTTGTCGGGTCCTCACATTTAGTTGTCAACACCACAAGCCTAGGGCAACAAGAAGGCGAAGAAAACAACTTAATAGACTTTAACAGCCTAAATTCATCCACACATGTTTACGATCTGATATACAATCCAAGCAAGACAACTTTTCTAAGACACGCTGAGAAAAATGGCTGCACAGTTCAAAATGGATTAGAGATGCTAATTCATCAAGCTGCCCAGTCTTTTAAACTATGGCACGACACAATGCCTAAGTTTGATAAAGATTTAATGAGTGCTTTGGGGGGTTAACTAGTGTTGTTGGTTGGTATAACGGGATCTATTGGTATGGGAAAATCCACAGTTGCTCAAATGTTTAAAGACCATGGTTACGGCGTTTACAATGCTGACGAAACAGTTCATTATATCTACGAAAACGATGGAGAGGTCATAGAAAAAGTAGAGAGACAATTTCCAGGCTCAACTAAAAACGGTGTAGTAAATCGACTAGCACTAAGAGATATTCTAAATAAAGACCCTAATAAATTTAGAGATCTAGAACAAATTGTTCACCCCGTAACAAGGAAATATCAAATAATCTACATAAAAAAATTAATCGAAGAAGGAAAGATGGGTTGTGTTTTAGACATCCCACTACTCTTTGAAACTGGAGGAGAAAAATATGTAGACGTTTCTGTTGTGGTTACAGCGTCTGAGTCAACACAACAATCCAGAGTGGTGTTAGAGAGAAAAGTACCTTTAGAGATTTTTAACGCTATCAAAGATCAACAGATGCCAGACAGAGACAAATTAAAAAAAGCAGATTACATCATTTCAACTGATAAAAATATTGAAGATACCAAATCAGAGGTAAAAGAAGTTGCTGCAAAAATTAAATTGATTAATCCAAAGGTGTGGAATACCTTCTTTAATCGATGAGACAGGTCGTACTTGATACAGAAACCACAGGACTAAGGCCTTCAGAAGGTCACAGAGTAATTGAAATTGCCGCAATAGAGATAATTGATTATCTTCCCACTGGAAAAACATATCAACAATATATTAACCCCCAGCGAGATGTGCCTGAACCATCATTTAAGATACATGGATTAAGCTACGAATTTTTAAAAGACAAACCTTTGTTCGAGCATATTGTTTCAGAGTTCTTAGAATTTTTAGGTACAGATCCAATAATTGCTCACAATGTGGACTTTGATGTTGGCTTCTTAAATTACGAGCTTAATACTTGCGGTAAAGAGTCTATTAAAAATGATAAAATTGACACAGTTTCGATTGCTAGAGAAAAATTTCCTGGCCAGAGTGTCTCACTTGATGCGCTCTGTAAAAGATTTGCAATTGATAACAAGCAGAGAGAAAAACATTCAGCTACTATTGATACCGAGCTCCTAGCCCGTGTGTACATAGAACTAATGGATGCTCGCGAACTAAGCCTTGATCTAAGCACCAATTCAGTAATAGCGAACTCCAGCCCATCTTTTGACACTGAAAAGATCAAGAATAGAAATTTAGCACCTCGGATTTCTGATCAAGAAAAAAAACTGCATGAAGAATTTATTCAAACACTAGGTGAGCACTCTATTTGGAAAAAAATTAATCAATCGAAAAACAATCAAACGAGTGAATAACAAAATTAATCATACTTCTTGCGATAACGGCAATTATCAAAAAGTACCTACGCCAGCTGCATCAGTATTGCTAATACGAGATACCAAACAGCGGATAGAGGTGTTTATGATTAAAAGATCCATGAAAACAAATTTTGGCGGTGTATGGGTATTTCCAGGAGGTAAAATTGATAATGAAGATATTTCAAGTAATTATTTAAAATACAGCCCTCATCTTGATGACGTCTTAGCATCAGAACGGCTTGGTTTAAAAAAAGACGGCCTCTCATATTGGGCTGCAAGTATAAGAGAGTGCTTTGAGGAAAGTGGAATTCTTCTTGCAAATAAAAAGGGAGTAAATTTAAAAAATACTGTTCTAAACAATGATGATATTAAAATAATAGATCAATACAAAAGAAAAATTTTACAAGGTGAAAATATTTTTTATGAAATGATAGATATTTTAAATTTAGAATTGGCAACAAACGAACTTGCATATATATCACACTGGGTTACTCCAAAAATAGAGAAAAGAAGATACAGTACTAGATTTTTTATAGCCCGCACAACCGATCAGGTAGCTGTACACGATGGCGTGGAGGGAGTTGAAAGCAAATGGATTAATCCTGAGGAAGCTCTTGAACAGTTTAAGGCTGGAGATTTTCCTATGATCATGCCAACAATTAAAAATCTTGAAATGATTTGTGGTTTTGCTAATACTTTTGAGCTTTTATCTTTTATGAACAGTAAAGATAAAAATGATATACCAAACGTAGAACCAGTTTTTGAGATTGTTGACGGTGAACCTAGATTAATTAGATACTAGTTTTACTTTTTTTTTTCTTATAAAGTTCAGCAAAATTTACAGGATCCAACATCAGTGGTGGTAAAGAACCATCGGCGTGTAGATCATAAATAATACGTCTTGCAAATGGAAAAAGTATTCTTGGGCACTCTACTAACAAATAAGCCTCTTTAATATCATCAGTTAAATTTTCAATTTCAAACAAACCTACATACTTAAGATCAACTAAATACAAACTATCTTCACCCCGTCTGGCTCCAACATTAATTTGAAGTTCTACCTCATAGACATCGGTACCTTTACGATTCTGAGCCTTAACATCAATGTTTGCATTAATAGCCGGTCTATCACTCCCAGGTTGAAATGATCCTGGGCCATTTGGATTTTCAAAAGATAAGTCTCTAACGAATTGTGTGATAATTTTTGATTTTACATCCATTACTTTTTTTCCTCATCATCAATTTCAATGTAATCACCCTCAATAGTGGAGTCATGCTGATTATTTTGATTACCATATCTAGAAAGCATATAACTTGCTACTAACTTAATAAAAATTATTCTTGAGACTGGTATTAATCCTAAGAAACCCAAAGCATCAGTAAAAAAACCTGGTGTAATTAATAAAATACCTGCAACAAGTATAACTAGTCCTTCAAACATAGTTTGAACAGGTGCTTCAAGGTTTTGCAATTGAGCCGTTAATTTCTGAAAAGTACTTATGCCTTGCTGACGGACAAAAAAAACGCCGACAATAGCCGTAAGAAATATAAGCATAATGGTATAGAAAGATCCGATAATGCTTCCAATTTTAATAAATAAGCTAATTTCGATGATCGGAATAAGTACAAAAATTGCGATAAATATAAAAAACAAAATAAAAAGTAAATATTGAAAGTTTAGTTTTAATCCCTAAATAAGGATTCTATAATATTTAAATATATGAGTGAAGCATTTCAATACATAGATATACTGATTTTAGCAATTATTGCTGGTATTGTCCTCCTGCGTCTTAGAAGTGTTTTAGGAAGACGAACTGGTCATGAAAAAACAGACAAAACCTCTTATAGCTACGAAACACCACAAACTTCACAGGAAGAAAAAGTAATACCAATTGAATCAAAAACTTCACCCAGTAAGCGCGAGGATGGTTGGTTTGATAACGATGACTTCTTGCGAGGAGCAGCAAATGCCTATGAGACTATCGTTACTAATTTCGAGAATGGCAACAAAGATGCTCTGAGGTCTTTACTCTCTGACGATGTGTTAAATAGTTTTTCATCAGTTATTGATGAAAGAAACAGTAAGAATGAAACAGTTGAATTTAATTTTATTGGAATTGAAAAGTCTGAAATTGTTCATAAAGATTTAAAGAAAAATCCAATGGAAGTAACTGTAAGATTTGTATCTGAGATGATCACCTGTATCAAAAACAGCAAGGACGAAATTATTTCAGGCAGTTTGAATCAAGTTCAAAAAATTACTGATGTTTGGACATTTGAAAAGTTAAAAGATAAAAAAAGTTCAAATTGGCTGCTTACAGCGACCTCTGATTAATCAACTAAATACTTATTCAACTTTGTTCTGATTTCGTCTGGAATAGTTGCCGATTTCATACTTTCTTGGTTGGTATTGACCCAAGTAATATTAGCTGAATTTAAAATTTCGTCCGATCCTACTCTATATATTTCTTGTATGAATGTCATACTTGAGTTTCCAATTTCCTTTACGCCTGTGTAAACCTCAAGTTGATCACTTAGTCTTGCGGGACTTTTAAAATTCATTTGAACGCCAACAGTATGAAAATCGTTGCTCGTATTTTTTATATACTCATCTTGATTAAAACAATCCTCAAGCATTTCACTTAAAGAAATATCAAAATATGTTAAGTAATGAGAGTTATAGACTATTCTTTGACAATCTACTTCCGAGTAACGTACTTTTATTTTATTTAAGTGAGTTTTTTTATTTTTTAGAGACATACAAATTAAAGAATAAATTTGGAAAGATCAGTATCTTTTGATAATTCATTTACATTATCTTTTACGTAGTTTGCATCAATTGTTATTTTTTCTCCACTTTTATCAGCTGCAGAAAAACTAATATCTTCCAGTACCCTCTCAAGAATTGTATGTAATCGACGTGCGCCTATATTCTCAATTGTTGAGTTTATATCTACAGCAAGAGTTGCAATTGCATCGATGCCATCTTCGCTGAAGCTAATTTTTACATCCTCAGTACCCATAAGTGCCTCATATTGTTTGATAAGGCTATACTTAGGCTCAGTCAGAATACGTTTAAAGTCCTCCTGTGAAAGTGCCTTGAGATTAACTCTTATTGGCAGTCTGCCCTGTAATTCTGGCAGTAAATCTGAAGGCTTGGAAAGTTGAAATGCTCCAGATGCGATAAAAAGAATATGATCAGTTTTAATTGTTCCGTGTTTTGTATTTACTGTTGTGCCCTCAATTAATGGCAACAAGTCTCTTTGCACTCCTTCTCTTGAAACATCACCACCAACTCTCTCACTTCTTGCACATACCTTGTCTATTTCGTCAATAAATACAATTCCATTATCCTCTACCGCTTTTTTTGCCTCGATTACAATTTGATCAGTATCGATTAATTTATCAGATTCTTCATTTACTAAAATTTCATAGGAGTCTGCTACTGTCGTTTTTTTCTTTTTAGTTTTTGGTCCCATGGCTTTACCGAGCATGTCGTTTAGATTTATCATTCCTATACCAGCACCTTGTCCACCTTGAAGATCAATTGTCGGGAATGATCCGGCATCTTGTACAGCTATTTCAATTTCTTTTTCATTGAGTTCATTATTTCTAAGTTTTTTTCTGAAACTTTCTCTTGTAGCTGGCCCAGAACCTGGTCCAACTAAAGCATCTAGTACACGTTCTTCAGCAGCTAATTGTGCTTTTGCCTTTACTTCTTTTCTTTTTATCTCACGAACCATTGTAATTGCTATTTCAATCAAATCACGAACAATGGATTCCACATCTCTACCTACATAACCAACTTCTGTAAATTTTGTTGCTTCAACTTTTATAAACGGTGCTTGTGCTAATTTTGAGAGCCTTCTAGAAATTTCAGTTTTACCAATTCCAGTAGGACCAATCATTAAAATATTTTTTGGAAGAACTTCTTCTCTCATATCTTCTGGTAATTGTTGGCGTCGCCAACGATTCCTCAGTGCGATGGCTACAGATTTTTTTGCATCATCTTGGCCGATAATATATCTGTCAAGTTCGGAAACAATTTCCCTCGGTGAAAATGCTTGCATTATCTAATACTCAATTTTTTCAAGTGTTATATTGTTGTTTGTAAAAACACAAATCTCACCAGCAATTTTTAACGACTTTAACGCAATTTCTTCAGCGGTGAGATCAGTATCAATAAGAGCCTTAGCAGCGGATAGTGCATAATTACCACCGCTACCAATTCCAATAATTGACCCTTCAGGGTCTAACACATCACCCATTCCAGTAATTAGAAGTGATGTAGAAGAGTCTGCAACTGTAAGAAGCGCTTCCAGACGCCTTAAATATTTGTCGGTGCGCCAATCTCTCGCCAGTTCAACACATGCTCTGGAAAGCTGTTTAGGATGCTTTTCTAGTTTCGCTTCCAGTCTTTCAAATAAAGTAAATGCATCTGCAGTTGCTCCAGCAAAACCAGCGATAACACTACCATCACCTATTTTTCTAACTTTCTGGGCAGTGCCTTTAATGACTGTATTTCCAAGACTAACTTGTCCGTCTCCCGCGACAACAACCTGAGTGCCTTTTCTTACACTAATAATAGTTGTGCCGTGCCATGATTGACTTTCTTGATTTTCCATGCAGTGTGTTATGTGGCTATTTATTTATTAACTTCAAGCCCTGACTTTTCACTAAAAATTACATTTTTTATAGATAATTCAGTGATTTATTGATAGAAACCGACTGGATTTTGTTATGAGAACAGCAGAGTATAAAAGAGACACGAAAGAAACCTCTATCTCTGTCGATATTAATATCGACGGAACAGGTAAGTACGATATCAAGACTGGCATAGGATTTCTTGACCACATGCTTGAACAGTTATCAAAGCACTCACTGATTGATATGAAGATAAAAGCAACAGGAGATACTCACATTGATTATCACCATACAACTGAGGATACAGGCATTGCAATTGGTGAATGTTTATCAAAAGCTTTAGGTAATCGACAAGGTATTACACGTTATGCGCACTCATATATTCCCATGGATGAAACATTATCAAGAGTTGCGCTTGATCTCTCAAATAGACCTTATTTAATTTGGAAAGTAAAATTTGGTGCTCCAAAGATAACATCTTCTCAAGGTGACTTTGATACTGAATTATTTAAAGAATGGTTCCAAGCTTTTGCACAAGCAAGTGGAACAACATTACATGTGGAAAATATTTATGGAGAAAACAACCATCATATAATTGAATCTTGCTTTAAGGCTTTGGCAAGAAGTTTAAGAAATGCTGTTACGATTAACGAGCGAGAGGGAATGAACATTCCTTCGACCAAGGGACAACTTTAACAATGATTAAAGAAGGCCAAAAACTACCTTCATTCAAACTTAAAAATCAGAAAGATGAAGAAGTTAAATTTCCTACAAAAGAGGACACGGTAATTTATTTTTATCCTAAAGCGGATACTCCAGGTTGTACAAAAGAGTCTTGTGATTTCCAAAGCAATCTTCGAAAGTTAAACAATCTAAAGGTAAGAGTCTATGGTATATCCAAAGACACCGTTCAAAAACAAAATATATTTGCTGAAAAATACAAATTAAAATTTGATCTTCTTTCTGATGAGAGTGATAAAATTTGCGAGAAATTTGGTGTATGGGTTAAAAAAAGTATGTATGGCAGAACGTACAAGGGCATAGAAAGATCTACATTTCTTATTATTAAAGGCAAGGTCGTAAAGGTTTGGAGAAAAGTGAAAGTAAATAATCATGTAGAGGAAGTTATTAATACTATAAAACAAATGAATAAATGAAGTTAGTAATTATCAACTACGGCTCAGGAAATTTACATTCAGTACACAAGGCATTTGAAGCAGTAAATAATAACTTAGAAAATCCATATGACATCGTTGTCACAAATACACCATCTGAAATATTAAACGCCGATAAATTAGTTCTTCCTGGAGTAGGAGCTTTTCAAGACTGTAAGAACTCAATTAACAAAATAGACGGTTTGTTTGAAAGTCTTGAACAAGTGGTAATTGGTGAAAAAAAAGCTTTTATGGGCATTTGTGTTGGAATGCAATTACTAGCAGAAAAATCATTGGAATTTGGGGAATTTGAGGGCTTTGGATGGATACCCGGAGAAGTAGTCAAGATCGAGGCTCCAGCTGATTATAAAATTCCACACATGGGATGGAATGAAGTCACTTTTCACAATCATGAATTACTGAATAATATTTCACAAAATACTGATTTTTATTTTGTGCACAGTTACTACTTTAAAACTAAAAAAAATGAAAATTGCATTGCAACTACAAATTATCCAAATCCAATTACTGCAGCAGTACTAAAGGAAAATATTTTTGGTACACAATTTCATCCAGAAAAAAGTCATAATAATGGAAAACAAATAATTATAAACTTTCTCAAGTGGGAACCTTCATGATTTTATTTCCAGCTATTGATTTAAAAGAGGGTAAATGTGTAAGATTAAAACAAGGTGATTTTAAACAGTCAACAACATACAACGAGTCACCGTTAGAACAGGCTAAAATTTTTGAAGCTTCAGGAGTAGAATATTTACATTGCATCGACTTAGATGGCGCACTTAAGGGTAATTTTGAAAATATTAAATCTGTTGAGCAAATAAAAAAAAATACAAGTCTCAAGATTCAATTTGGTGGTGGAGTAAGAAATATTGAAAGAGTCGAAAGACTTATCAATATTGGTGTGAATAATGTTATTATCGGAACATCAGTATTTGAAAATAAAACTTTTTTTGAGGAATCAGTTTGCAATTATCCTAATCGAATTTCAATCGCTCTCGATATTAAGCAGAACCAAATTGCTACAAAGGGTTGGAAAGAAATTAAAGACATACAAATTTCTGATTTCTTCAAAAGTATAGAAGATCTTAATATCAACTCAATAATTATTACTGACGTTATGAGGGATGGTATGAAGCAAGGAATTAACTTTGAAATGCTAGAAAATGTAATGGTGCAAACAAAGTTTGACTGTGTTGCATCAGGCGGGGTATCAAACATCTTGGATCTTATCAACCTAAAGAAAAAAAATTACTCACAAATGAAAGGTGTAATTGTAGGTAAGGCAATTTATGACAAAAATATTGATATTGCAGAGGCATTAAAGATAGTTAGATAGAATGCTAAAAAAAAGAATCATACCTTGTTTAGATGTTGATCGAGGAAGAGTTGTCAAAGGTGTCAATTTTGTTGACTTAATTGATGCTGGTGATCCTGTTGAACAGGCAAAAATCTATAATTCTGAGGGAGCTGACGAACTTTGCTTTCTAGACATAACTGCCTCAAGTGACGATCGAGAAACTCTCTTTGAAGTTGTAAAAAAAACTGCTGAGAATTGTTTCATACCTCTGACTGTTGGTGGAGGAGTTAGGACCATTGATGATATATCTCGTTTGCTTCATCATGGAGCAGATAAAGTGTCCATAAATACAGCAGCGGTTGAAAACATTGACCTGGTTGCAAAAGCAGCAAAGAAATATGGTTCCTCAACAATAGTTATAGCAGTGGATGCAAAAAAAACTGGAAATAAAAGTTGGAATATATTTACCCATGGTGGAAGAAATCCTACAGATATTAATGCATTAGAATATTGTATTGAAGTAGCTAATTTAGGAGCTGGTGAAATATTATTAACTTCAATGGACAGAGATGGAACAAAAATAGGATTTGACAATGAATTATTGAGCACTGTCTCATCCTCTATTGATATTCCTGTTATTGCTTCAGGTGGTGTTGGAAACCTTGAGCACTTTGTTGAAGGGGTATTAAAGGGAGGAGCTAGCGCTCTATTAGCTGCTTCTATTTTTCATTTCGGAGAATATAGTATTAAAGATGTAAAAACATATCTTGCTGAACAAAATATAGCAGTTAGGATTTAATTATGAAAGGTTATTGGGTTGTAAAAGTTAATGTGTTACATCCGGAGAAGCAAAAATTGTATGCAGAGCATGCAACTACGGCAGTAAAAAAATATAATGGTAAATTTTTAGTACGAGGTGGCGAACAAACAACTATGGAAGGTAAAGAGTTTAAAAGAAATGTCATTGTTGAGTTTGAGTCAATTGAAATGGCTAAACAGGCTTACAATTCAGATGAATATAAAAATGTAAAAAAAATCTTGGGTGACGAAAAGGATAGAATTTTTGCAATTGTTGAGGGAGTGGAATGAGTAGTAAAAAAGTTGATGTGTTAGTTCGGCTCTTTGATACAATTATATCTCATGCTCATGAAGACCCATCTAAATCTTATACGGCAAAACTCATATCAGAAGGTAAAAGCAAATGTATAGAAAAGTTAAAAGAGGAATCACTTGAAACTGCGGAGGCCGCTGAAGAAGATAATGTAGAGCAGATAATTTATGAATCAGCTGATCTTATTTACCATTTGTTAGTTATGTTGAAAAAATTTGATATTACTCCTGATCAAGTTTATGAAGAGTTAGAAAAAAGAGAGGGCAAATCAGGGCTTAGAAATTAATGGTATACGACAAAGAAAATATTTTTGCTAAAATTTTAAGAGGTGAAATACCTTGTGATAAAATTTATGAAGATGAATATGTTCTATCATTCAGAGATATTCGTCCTCAAGCGCCTTCACACGCCCTAGTAATTCCTAAAGGGGAATATGTAGACATAAATGATTTTAGTGCGAATGCTTCAGATGAAGAAATAGTTGGTTTTAACCGGGCTATTTCAAATGTTGCAGACATGTTGGGTATAAGTGAAAAATCTGGAGGAGGAGGATACAGGCTCATTGCTAATGCCGGTAAGGATGCCCATCAAGAAGTACCACATTTACACTTTCATTTACTCGCTGGAAGACCTTTGGGGCCAATGGTGTTTCCTGAAAAACCCGAATACAAGTAATAAGTATGAGTGAAAAAATCACAGACGCTGAACTCATCAAGCTGTTTAATAAAAATAAATTATTCGATCTTTTTAATATGACCGTTCTTGCAGTTGACACCACAGTTGGCAACATCAAAGTTGAGTTTGATATTGATAAAAAATATTGCAATCCTGCAGGTGACGTCCAAGGAGGTATAGTAAGTGGAATGGTAGATGATACAACTGCATTAGCTTTTATATTTCAAAATCATTTCAAAAAAAGACCGCCAACAATAGAACTGAAAACTAATTTTTTGTATCCAACTAAACCGGGGAAAGTTACTGGATATGGACGAGTAGTAAAGTCAGGAAAAAATATTGTTTTTTTAGAGGGTAGACTGGAGCAAAACAATAGGACCGTTGTTACCTCAACATCAACATGTGTAAGTGTTGATATGCCTCAGGTGAATTTAAAAAAAATGATTGGAGATAATAATGAAAAATAAACAATGGATTTTAAAAAAATTTCCTGTAGGTGAAATTAGTGAAGGAGATTTAGTTTTGGAAGAAAATGAAGTTCCAAGTCTTTCAGATAGTCAAATTTTAATAAGAAATATATACCTCTCCCTAGATCCTGCAAATCGTGGGTGGATGAGTGGACAAAGATCCTATGTGGACGCAATGCAAACTGGCGATATTATGAGGGGTGGTACAATCGGTATAATTGAAGAAAGTAAAAATGAAAAATTTAAAAAAGGTGAAATTGTAAACTGTATGGGTGGCTGGCAGCAGTTTTGTGTTAGTGACGGTAAAGGTGTAAGACAAATTCCCCAGGGTACTGGCTTTCCCCTTGATAGCTATATGAGTATATTAGGAATGACTGGTCTTACAGCTTACTTTGGTTTACTCGATGTAACTGATCCACAGCCTGGAGAAACCTTAGTTGTTTCTGCAGCAGCAGGAGCTGTTGGATCAATTGTATGTCAAATAGGAAAAATTAAAGGTTGTAGGGTAGTGGGTATTGCCGGCTCAGATACAAAATGTAAATGGCTTGTTGATGAATTAGGTATTGACTCCGCAATTAATTATAAATCTGAAAATATTAGGCAAAGACTTAAAGAAAATTGTCCTGATGGAGTAGATATTTATTTCGAAAATGTTGGTGGCAGCATCACAGAGGCAGTTTTAACTCGAATGAATATTAATGGAAGAATAAGTTTGTGCGGATTAATTTCTGGGTATAACTCTGAATCAGTTGTTCCGGGACCAGCTTGGGGAAATTTGCTAATAAAGAGAATCAAACTTAAAGGCTTTATTGTTTTTGACTATTTCAAAAGGTATATGGAGGCATATCAAGATATTATGCAATGGTTAAAAGAAGATAAAATCAAATATAAAAATCATATAATACCCGGGATAGAAAATGCTGGAAGCGCTATCAAGAAATTATTTTCAGGAGAAAATGAAGGTAAGTTAATAATTAAAGTGAGTGAGGAATAACATTATTTTTG
Organism: uncultured Pelagibacteraceae bacterium; assembly: GCA_902524285.1. Taxonomy (GTDB): domain Bacteria; phylum Pseudomonadota; class Alphaproteobacteria; order Pelagibacterales; family AG-422-B15; genus CACNXQ01. The sequence continues at coordinate 28,110 of CABZCR010000002.1, forward strand.
AAATCTAATTTTTTTACTTACAGTAGTATCATTCATATCTAAAAGTTTGTGTTCTAGGTTTTTATTTTCTCTAATTTCATCTTGAGCTGCAAGGTGAATGATACTTATTGGATCATTTGGAACGTAGAAATCTACGAATTTATTTATTGACGCATTCCATCTCAGTTTTCCAAAATAATTACAAATATCCGGCAACGGCTCAAAAGGCAGTGAGTCATGATAAATCGTAAGTCCCATCGATAATTGATCTGAGGTAAATACCCTTCCCTTTTTTAATATTCTTTGTTGCCAATATCTAAATCTTTCCCAATGTGGCGCATCTTTCTTTAGTGCATATGCGCCTGCATTTAATGTGGATTTAGCCTTAAGAATATTAATCAAATTTTTTGGTAAATTAGATCTTATTGCGTTTTTATACAAAATATTTCTTAATTCAACTAATCGTCCAAACCAATTTTTGTATATTATTGTGTCTATATTATTTCTGCTAGATTGACTTACAATTCCTAGTTTATTTTTTGCTGCAACTGATACAAAATAATCTATAGCTTTTGATGTCTGAAACCAAGTATCTCCGTCAACCCACAATATTGTATCAGCCTTCGGGAATATCTTATCAAGATGAAGTTTTGCAACATTTATCTTAAGAAAATTTCTTCCACGGCTTCTTTTCTCTGCTATCTCACTACACCATCCCGGATCTAGGACTTGTACAGAATTTTTTTCAAAATATTTTTTTTGCTCCTCTTTGAGCCCTCCGTCAAGGAATGTGAGATTAATTTTGGTATCTAAGTTTAATGCTTTTATTGAGCAAGCTAGTTCATCGAGCAACTCAAAATATTTGCTATCGCCTCCCGAAACTATTTGCAATCGCGTCATTAATAGCCAAGATAATTCATTATCCTGACCTTTTTTGGATCAACCGGTCCAGCATTCTATCAGTAACTAAATTTGGAATCGTCCAATACATCATTCTATCTGGTGTGATTGTATACCTTGTTTTTCTATTTGAATCATGTAACGCATTAAAAATTAATTTTCCAACTTCCTCAGCTGGGAAGGCTATCTTTTTAGCATTTTTCATTCTTCTAGGTATTCCTCTAGCTGCTTTTGCATAATCAGTTTTTTTAAGACTTGCTAAAAATTTTTTATCAATCTTATCAAAAATTTGAGTTTTTATTGGTCCAGGTGCAATGATAACAACATCAACTCCATATCTCATCAATTCTCTTCGTAGTGTATGACTTAATCCTTCTAGTCCAAATTTAGATGCAGTATAAGCTCCTACACCAGGCATACCAATTTTACCTGAAATTGAGCTAATATTAAAAATTACACCTTTCGTGAAATTATTATTTTTTTCTGCCCCACACAATGGAGCAAAATATTTAATGACTCTAAATGCGCCATTTAAATTAATATCAATTTGTTTTTCAAAATCTTTTACTTTTTGATGTAATAGAGGGCCAGATATTGCTACACCTGCGTTATTGACCAATGCATGAAGGTTTGAACTCTGAAGATCTTTTTTCAAAAATGTGACTGCTTTTTTTAGCTGAGCTTCTTTTGTTACATCAAAATTTAGAGGTGTGAAATTATCTTTATAAATTTTCTTTAATTTGCTTGCATCTTTTGAATTACGAATGCTCCCATAAACATGAAAACCATTTTTGACAAAATAATTGAGTGTTCCTAGTCCAATACCAGTAGAGACACCTGTTATCATTATAGATTTTTTGATCATAACCTTGCTCCATAAATTTGAATTATTTTAGAGGCTAATGTTACACCTCCATTCCCACATCGCTCTAAGTTTTCACCATTAATGTATCCAAGTAAGAACCCTGCAGCAAATAAATCTCCTGCTCCAGTAGTATCAACTAAATTTTCAATTTGTTGAGCTTTTATTTGTATAAGTTGATCTTTATGAACAATCATCGCACCATTTTCTCCAAGTGTGATAGCAAATATTTTATCATACTGACTTATAATCTCGAGGCAATCACCAAGACTATCCTTTTGATAGAGCGATTTTATTTCTTCTTCATTTGCAAAAATTATGTCAGCTTCATTATTGACTAGATTTAAAAAACTTTCTCTAAATCGTTCAATGCAAAAAACATCAGACACACTAAATGCAACTAATCTATTTGCCTCTTTAGAAATTTTTATTGCTTTTTTAATTGCTTCTTGCGCATCATCAAGATCCCAGAGGTATCCTTCTAGATAAGTAATTTTGGACTGTGCTATAACATCTTCATTAATATCATTTGAGTTTAGTTTTTGTGAAATTCCTAAATAAGTACTCATAGTTCTTTGTGCATCCGGCGTTACCATTACTAAACATCTTCCAGTTTCGCTTTCATCTGATTGAGCCTTATTTGCAAAAACAACTTTTTCTTTTTTAAGACCTTGAATGAATGAATTCCCAACTTCGTCTTCGCCTACTTTGCCGATGAAAGCTGATTTGATATTATTTTGAGCTAATGCAACGATGGAGTTTGCGACTGACCCTCCAGAGACATTTGCTTTTATTTCAATTTTTTTTGATAGGGATTTAATTGTATCTAAATCAACGAGCGACATCAGCCCTTTTCTAAGTTCTTGTTGATTTATAAATTCATCATTGACATCAGTGATTACATCTACAATTGCATTCCCTATACCAACAATATCAAATTCTTGATTCACCATGTCTCCACCCAAGGACGTAGATCTAGCTCAAACGTCCATGCATTTTTTGGTTGATTATGTATCATCAAATAGTTTTGCGCAATATCATCTGGCTTCATTAGGCCATCAATTTTTTTCTTTTCTTTTACATACTCAGGAAAAAGTTTATTTACCCACGGTGTATCAATTGCTCCATCTACAATAACATGAGCTACATGAATACCTTTTGGTGCTAACTCTTTTGCCATACTTTGTGCTAAAGCTCTTTTAGCTTGTTTAGCACCGGAGAATGCAGCAAAACCCTCTTTACCTCTAATACTCGCTGTCGCACCGGTAAATATGATTGTCCCTTTCTTTCTTGGCGTCATTTTTCTTGTTACTTCTCTCCCCATAAGAAAAGCACCAAACGTTGCCATTTCCCATACTTTATAATATTTTTTTGAGGTCGTTTCTAAAATGTTGAAACGAATGTTTGCACCAATGTTGTAAACAGCCACATTAATTTCACCAATCTCTGCTTCTATTTTATTAATAAAGTTAATTACATCATCTTCTTTTCTTGCGTCCAAACTATATGCGAAACACGTTCCGCCATTTTTTTCTATTTCATTTTTTAGCGAGGCTAACTGATCCCCATTTCTTCTAGCAACTACAGTAATGAAATTATTTTGCGCAAACACTCTCGCTACTGCTGAACCAAGGCTATCACCAGCGCCGATGATGAGTGCTACTTCTTTTTTAGACATAATGAATAAAGTTATCAGCAAACAATAAACAGTTAAAGGTGTTTTATTTTTGTTATCAACTATGTTTTTTTTGTTCTAATAGGCTTTTTTCTATTTGGACAACAAGTCTTACATATTTTACACTCTATACCAAAACAACTTCGAGCTTCACAATATTCCCTTCCATAAAATATTATTTGTAAATGTAACTTGTTCCAAAGTTTTTTAGGAAAAATTTTTTTTAAATCATGCTCGGTTTGCTTTACACTTTTACCATTTGTCAACCCCCATCTTTGTGCAAGTCGATGAATATGAGTATCAACAGGAAATGCTGGGTGACCAAAACCTTGTGACATTACAACACTAGCTGTTTTATGTCCTACTCCAGGAAGTGCCTCTAGATCTTCAAAGGTTTCAGGAACCTTACCACTATAATTTTTCATTAATATTTTTGATAGCTTTGAGATGGCCTTTGATTTTTGTGGTGCAAGACCACAAGGTCTTACGATATTGTAAATTGTTTTGACTGATAGTTTCTCCATTTTTGCCGGATTATTTGCTTTTTTAAAAAGCAAAGGAGTTACTTCATTGACTCTTTTATCTGTACACTGCGCACTTAGAAGAACAGAAATTAATAATTCAAAAATATTTTTATGATTTAGCGGAATTGGGGTTTTGGGATAAATTTTATTTAAAATACTAATAATTTTTTTTGCCTTATCAGCCTTTAACATTATGGTTCTTTTTCAACCTAACTTATATTTAGTACATCCGACATGTCAAATAGGCCAGGTTTTTTGTTCATGCCCCATTTCACAGCTTGTATTGCTCCATTAGCAAAAATACCCCTATCTTTTGCTGTATGCTTGATAGTAATGTCTTCATCCCTGCTTGAAAAAATAATTTCGTGATCACCAATTACTTCACCTTTGCGGAAGGATGAGACTACAATTTTATCTTTAGTACTTTTAGCCTTTATGTTTAGACGAGAGATTTTTTTGATATTTTCAAATTTTTTATTTTTACCTTCTGCTGCAGCTTGCCCCATCATTACTGCAGTGCCTGAAGGTGCATCAATTTTATGTCGATGATGTGTTTCATTTATTATGATATCAAAATCATTTTTTAAACTTGAGGAACTTATTTTAATTAATTTATTTATTAGATTTATACCTAAACTCATATTACCTGATTTTATGATTGTTGCATGCTGCGCAGCGAGTTTAATTTTTTTTAACTGAGAACTATTAAAACCTGTAGTTCCAATTATATGTACTATTCTTGCTTGAGCTGCATATTTTGTATGTATCATAGTTGCTTCAGGAGTTGTGAAGTCAATAACAGCGTCAGTTTTAGCAAATAATGGTATTATATTATCTGTAACTTTAATTTTTAATTTTTTCGTTTTGATTAATTGACCTAAATCTTTGCCAATAGCTTTATGTCCGCTTCTCTCGGTCGCACCATACAAAACTAGTGATTTATCTTTCAAAACTCTTTTAGCGATTTGCATTCCCATGCGTCCGGTTACGCCAGTTATGACAATTTTTATTTTTTTCATTAATTTAGGATAATCGAAATAATTTAAAAAGTAAGTTTTTTAAGCTTTTGTTTTCCAAAAATCCTTAGCTTTTTTAAAAAATGCCGATGCTAAAGGACTCTCGTTTTGATTACTGGTTTCCTGAAAGGATTTCAATAGTTCAATTTGCTTCTTATTTAAATTTACTGGTGTTTCGACTTTTGCCTGAATATACAAATCACCTAAATAACCGTTGCGAACATTAGGCATGCCTTTTGATTTTAATCTGAATTGGTCACCAGATTGAGTACCTTGGGGTATTCTTAGCCTTGCTTTACCGCCATCTATAGTCGGTATGTCAATAGCGCCGCCAACAGCAGCGTCCACCATTGATATTGGTACCTCAGCAAATAAATTTTCATTTTCACGAGCAAATATTTCGTGCTCATTTACATTTACAAATATATACAAGTCCCCCTGCTGTCCGCCGTTTAGACCTGCTTCACCTTCTCCAGACAGTCTTATTCTAGAACCATCATCAACGCCCTTTGGAATTTTCACCATTAAACTCTTTGTTTTCTGTGTTCTCCCAGATCCGTTGCATGGTCTGCATGGATCTGAAATAGTTGAACCACTTCCCTGACAGGTTGGGCAAGTTTGTTGAATTGAAAAAAACCCCTGTTGTGAGCGTATCTGCCCTCTTCCTCCACATGACTGACAAGTTACTGGCTGACTTCCTTGAGATGCACCAGAACCTGAACAAGAGTCGCATTTAACTTGAGTTGGAATTTTAACTTTAAATTTTTTACCATTAAATGCTTCTTCAAGACTAACAGTAATATCATATCTTAAGTCTGAGCCACGATTATTTGTTTTTCTTCTACGATTTCCTCCACCACCAAAAAAGGATGAGTCTCCAAAAAAGTCTTCAAAAATATCTTGGAAAGCTGATGAATTAAAATCAAAACCAAAACCGCCCTGACCTGCGTTACCATCTACTGCTGCATGACCAAACTGGTCGTAAGCTGAACGTTTTTCTTTATCATGAAGTATAGCGTATGCTTCACTCGCTTCTTTGAATTTAACCTCCGCATCGGCATCACCCTGATTACGGTCAGGATGATACTTCATTGCTAATTTTCTATAGGCTTTTTTGATCTCAGCATCATCAGCTGACTTGGAAACACCAAGAACTTCATAATAGTCTCTTTTTGACATAAGCTTACCTGCTTACGATTGCTTATTATCTTCTTTGACTTCCTCGAATTCAGCGTCAACAACTTTTTCATTTTTTTGGTTAGATCCACCATCAGTATTGTCAGACTGCTCGTTTGGATTAGGAGCATCTTGTTGTTGAGCTTTATACATTGCTTCACCTAATTTCATAGACGATTGAGTTAATGCTTCAAGTCCACTTTTAATCTTATCGGTGTCATCTGAAGCAATAGCCTCTTTTAAAGCCCTAATATCGTTTTCAATTGTATTCTTTTCTTGCTCAGACACCTTATCACCAAATTCTTTTAGATTTTTCTCAGCAGAGTGTATCATCGTGTCTGCTTGGTTTTTAACATCAACGCCTTCTCGCTTTTTCTTATCCGCTTCCGCGTTGGCCTCAGCTTCCTTGACCATTTTGTCGATCTCTTCTTCACTCAAACCACCCGATGCTTGTATTTTAATTTGTTGCTCTTTTCCTGTGCCTTTGTCTTTTGCAGACACATTTACAATTCCATTAGCGTCAATATCAAATGTTACTTCAATTTGAGGAACACCCCTGGGTGCAGGTGGAATACCTACTAAGTCAAAGTTTCCAAGTAATTTATTATCTGCAGCCATTTCTCTCTCACCCTGGCATACTCGTATTGTTACAGCAGTTTGATTGTCATCAGCAGTTGAAAATACCTGACTTTTCTTTGTCGGAATTGTTGTATTTTTATCAATTAATTTTGTAAAAACACCACCAAGTGTTTCAATACCAAGAGATAGAGGTGTAACATCAAGCAATAATACATCCTTAACATCCCCTTGAAGAATACCAGCTTGTATAGCTGCACCTTGCGCAACAACTTCATCCGGGTTCACTCCTTTATTTGGTTCTTTACCAAAAAAGTTTTTAACAGTTTCAATAACTTTTGGCATTCTTGTCATACCACCAACCAGGACTACCTCGTCAATTTCACCCGCACTCAATCCAGCATCCTTGAGAGCGGCATCACATGGTTTAATTGTTTTTTCAATTAAATCATCAACAAGTGTTTCAAGCTTTGCTCTTGTTACTTTTATGTTTAAATGTTTCGGACCTGATTGATCAGCTGTAATAAATGGTAAATTAATTTCTGTTTGAGATGTTGAAGATAATTCGATCTTAGCTTTTTCAGCAGATTCTTTCAATCTCTGGAGAGCTAACTTATCTTGAGTAAGGTCAATATTATTTTCTTTCTTAAATTCTTCAGCAAGATAATTTAAGAGACGAGTGTCAAAATCTTCACCACCTAAAAATGTATCACCATTAGTTGATTTAACTTCAAAAACTCCGTCGCCAATTTCTAGAATTGAAATATCAAAAGTACCACCACCTAAATCATATACAGCAATTGTTTTGCCATCTTTCTTATCTAAACCATATGCTAGTGCAGCAGCAGTTGGCTCATTGACTATTCTTTCAACTTCAAGTCCAGCTATTTTACCAGCATCTTTAGTGGCTTGTCTTTGAGCATCGTTAAAGTAAGCAGGGACCGTGATGACAGCTTTTTCAATTTTTTCTCCTAAATACCTTTCTGCATCTTCTTTTAATTTTTGAAGTACAAAAGCAGAAATTTGAGATGGTGAATATTTTTCAGATCCTGACTCTACCCATGCGTCACCATTTTCAGATTTAATGATTTTAAAAGGCACCATATCAGCGTCTTTTTTTACCATTGGATCATCGAAAGACCTGCCAATAAGTCTCTTAATTGCAAAAAATGTATTTTCAGGATTTGTTACGCCTTGCCTTTTTGCGGGTTGTCCAACTAACTTTTCTTCATCACTTCCAAAACTTATAATTGAAGGCGTAGTTCTAGATCCTTCAGCATTTTCAATAACCTTAGGGTCCTTTCCATCCATTATCGAGATACAACTATTTGTAGTTCCTAAATCTATACCTATTACTTTTGCCATATTCTTATTCTAAATTGATATTTGCTCTATATATGGGTAGTTGATTTTGCAGTACAACCCCTTACTTAAAAAAAGAGTAAAATGAGATTGTAAGTTATTATTATACTATCCTATTGATTTTATTTAACTTTTTTCTTTACCACACCTACAAGCGCTGGTCTTAGAAGTCTATCTCCAATTTTGTATCCCTCTTGAACAACTTCAGCAACAGTTCCAGCTTCTTGATCATCCTTTTTAACCTCATACATTGCTTGGTGGACATTCGGATCAAATTGCTCACCCAGCGATTTAATTTGTTCAATCTTAAATTTTTCAAAAGAAGATATAATTTGTTTCTCGGTGAGCTCAATTCCCTCAAATAGTTGTGAAAGACCGCCTGATTTTTCTTTTACTTCTTTAACTTTAACTGAAGCTATAGCTCTTTGGAGATTATCGAGAACTGATAGTATCTCTTTTGCGAAGTTTGAAATTACATAATTGCTTAAGTCCTCTTTTTCTCTATCAAATCTTTTTCTTAGATTTTCATTTTCAGCTAGGCTTGTTAGAAGCCTACTCTCAAGCTCTTTAAGCTTATCATTATTATCAGTACCTGCTTTTTCTGATTTTTCTGCAGAATTATTATCTACTTTGGCAGGTTTAGGATCTAGATTTTTTTTATTTTTATTTTTGGTCATATTTAATTATGTAATGATCTATATTATTTTCGTCAATACATAGTATAATTTATCACTCAATGAGAAATAATAGAAATATCAACCAAATAAGAAATATAGAAATAATTCCTAAATTTTCATGCAATCCGGAAGGCTCATGTTTAATTAAATGTGGTAGTACACATGTGATCTGCAGTGCATCACTTGATAGAAATTTACCAAGATGGTTAAAAAATTCAGAAACTGGGTGGGTAACAGCAGAGTATGGGATGTTACCAAGATCAACTTCTGAGAGAATGTCTAGAGAAGCCGCTAAAGGCAAACAGTCTGGTAGAACTCAGGAAATCCAAAGACTAATTGGAAGATCACTAAGATCAATAGTTAATTTAGAAGATTTAAGAGAATTACAAATAATAATAGATTGTGATGTTATCCAAGCAGATGGCGGAACAAGAACTGCTTCAATCTCAGGATCATTTATTGCACTCCAATTATGCATAAATCATATGCTAAATAAAAAAATTATAAAAAAAAATCCAATAAGTGAATATGTTGCCGCAATCAGCTGTGGAATTATAAATGGTGAGCCTTATTTAGACTTAGATTTCGAAGAAGATCAAAATGCTGAAGTAGACGCAAACTTTGTAATAACAGAAAGTGGTAAATTAGTTGAAGTACAGATGACTTCAGAAAAAAAGCTTTGTGAGGAGAGGTCATTTAATGCAATGTTGGAACTTGCAAAATCAGGGATCTCTGAGATTATCCAAATGCAAAAACAAATTTTAAGTGATTAAAAGTATAAAAGAAATAGTCATTGCCAGTCATAACGAAGGAAAGGTGAGAGAAATCAGATCTCTATTAAAGCCAATGGGATTCAAAATTTACTCCGCAAAAAAATTTTGTATTAATGAACCAATTGAAGATGGAAAAACTTTTAGAGAAAATTCTCTAATAAAATCAAAAAATGCTGCCAAAAAATCGGGTATTCCTGCCATTGCTGACGATAGTGGCCTTTGTATATTATCGCTTGGTAATCAACCTGGAATATACTCAGCCAGATGGGCTGGAAAGGATAAAAATTTTGATACGGCAATCAGAAAAATACGAAAAAAAATTTATAAAAATAATCATGTTAATAAAAGCTCTAGAAAAGCTTTTTTTTGTTGTGCTTTATCTATTTATTTTCCAGATAATAATTACAGAGTATTTGAAGGAAAAAAATATGGGCATATTCAATTTCCTCCTTTAGGCAAAAATGGCTTTGGATATGATCCAATATTTGTCCCAATTGGTTATAAAAAAACATTTGGTGAAATGAATTTCAATTATAAGGAAAGAATAAGTCACCGATCAATTGCATTTAAAAAAATGAAAACTTATTTAGAAAGATTTAAAGATTAATTCAACAGACTAAATTTTTGATTCTTTATTTTATATATTTTTGGTTGTCGTAAGACATTGCCATCTGAAGTTATTTTAAACCAACCATTCATTCCAATAAAACCATTGGAGTTATGCAGTTTTTTTATTGTGAAATTGTTTTTGTCTTGATGAAGATCACTGATGAGTCCAACAATATCATAGCTTAACGCTGCTAAAGAGTGTGGCTTAGAATTAAAAATTTCAAAATACATATTCTCAAATTTTCTCCGATTATCTATGTCAAGTGACGCAAAGTATCCATTTTCTAAACCTGGCTCTTTAAGTGATAAATTCTTAGCCCACAAAGAACTTCCTATATATTGAACTTTTTTAGGATCTACATCGTAGTATGGAAGTATAGAGCTGAAGTTTGATACCTCTTGAAAATTTTGTGCGAAAATTATTAAGGCTTCAAAGTTTAATTGACCGTAGGTATCTAATTTTTTTAATCTCTTCAATTCTTCTTTAGCTTTTTCAGAATTTTCTTTTTCCAATTGTTTAATTTTCTTTTCTAAATTAGCTTTTCTTTCCTCAAAATTTGAAACATCCTTTGAAACATCATAATAACTTGGAGACTTTGGATTATAGAAAGTAAAATTAAAGGATGATAAATTATTTTTATCATGAAATTTTTTAATTTCTCTTTCAACACGAATTCCAAACTCATTTCTTGGCACTAATACAGCATATTTTTTTAAATCACGTTTAATGGAATAGTTTAATATTCTCTTTATTTCATCTTCTAATTTAAACCCGAACACATATAGTCCCTCGTCTTGTATTTCAGAATTATTAGAAAGAGCTATTATGGGTATACTATTATTTTTTGTGATCTCTCTAACCTGATTGACTTTTTCTGAGAAAACTGGCCCAATAATTATATCTATGTCATCTTTAAGTACGTTATATAATCGAGATAACAACTGTCCTTCATCACCTGTATCAATTATTGTAAATATAATTTTTTTATTATCTTTTTTTTCAATTGCCAATTGAGCTGAATTTAATAACGATCTACCTATTTGGTAGTGTTTACCACTTAGAGGTAGCATTAAAACAATATTAAGAAATTGCTTTTGAGCAATATCCTTATCTTCACTCAGTATCTGTAATGATAACGAATTATTATTTTTATTCTTATTATCTAATTTTATAGATTTATTATATGTGGTAGTTTCATTTTGGTAATTACTTGGAGTTTCACAACTAAGAAAGCTAATGAATGTAGAGAAAGCTATTAATAGTATAATTTTTTTTTTTAGATACATATGAACATAAAATTAAACAATAGCTATATTAATGAATTATTAGAATACGAAAAGGTTCAAAATGGATTGTACATTGTGGCAACTCCCATTGGTAACCTTGGCGATATTACTATCAGATCACTTAAGATCTTATCTTGTGTCGATCTTATTTTATGCGAAGATAGTAAAACGAGTAAAAAATTAACTAACAAGTATGGGATCAAGACACCTTTAAAACCTTTTCACAAATTTAATTCTAAGAAATCAATACCGTTATTAATAAAAATGCTTCATTTAGGTAAGTCTATGGCCTTAATCAGTGATGCTGGAACGCCACTAATTTCAGACCCAGGTGCAGACCTTGTAAAAAGCTGTGAGATTAACAGCATAAAAGTATTTTCAATACCAGGGCCCTCCGCAACAATAGCTAGTTTTGTGCTGTCAAACTTTTCTGAAAAATCTTTTTTATTTAGAGGTTTTTTCCCACGACAAAAAAGAGATGTTGCTAAAGAAATAGACATTATAAAAAAGATGGATTGCCCAATTATTTTTTTTGAGTCTCCTAAGCGTATTTTAAAATCATTATTATTAATACAAAAAAAACATGGTAATTGTGAAATTACTTTTGTTAGGGAATTAACTAAAAAAAATGAAGAAGTAATTAATTCTAATATATCTAATGTTATTAGCATATTGAAACAGAGAGCGAAAATTTTAGGGGAAGTAACTTTTATTATAAATCCAATACAAGACCTACTTGGAGAAAAAATTTCGAAACAAGATATACTATTACTTACTGATAAGCTTAGAAGAGATGGCCTAAATATATCTGAAATTTCTAGAGTAATTTCTAATGACTTTAACGTATCAAAAAGAGATGTATATCAATTGTTGATAAAAAATCAGTAATAAAATAAAACTTGGTATATGATGATTAGTAACAATGAAAATTAAATCTTTATTTGTTGTAATATATATAGCTTTTTCTGGTATTTGGATAACAAATTGTGCTCAAGTTGCAACTGGAGCGGCTGTAAAGGTTGTTACTGTTAATCAGGAAGATAGATCAATTGGTGAGTTTGTTGACGATACGATAATTAAAACTGTAATTAAAAATGCATATTTTGATCAAAATGAAAATTTATTTTTTAATATTGATGTTGAGGTATCTCAAGCTAGAGTTTTACTTACAGGAACAGTAGAGAATATTGATCTAAAAATCGAGGCAACGCGTATTGCATGGGGAGTAAGCGGTGTAGAAACTGTTATAAATGAAATTCAAATCTCGAATTCAGACAACATTCTTAATTATGCTGATGATTTAGTAATAAGCACAAAAGTAAAGGGAAAATTAATCTTACAAGAAAATGTTAATTCACTTAACTACAATATTGAGACAGTAAATAAGCTTGTTTATATAATTGGAATTGCAGCAAGTGAGAGTGAGAAAAATTTAGTAATTGATATTGCACAAAACGTATATGGAGTTAAAGAAGTAATAGATTATATCTCAATTAGAGAAAGTGAAATTTAATAAAAATGAATATTGGTTTTCAGATAGATGAGGTTGAAAAACTTAATTTTAAAACTGATAGCTCACTTCCACTTATCCTTGAATCTCAGAAAAGAAGAAATAAAAACTATTATTTTTTACCAAGCAGTTTAACGTATAAAGAAAATCATTTGTATGCCCAAGTAAGGGATATTTCATTCAGAAATAACAAATTATCAAGCTACGTAATCGGTAAAGAAAAGCAATTCAGAGTTGATCATTTTAATTATGTTTTTATAAGACAGGATCCGCCATATAATATGGAGTATATCTCTTCTTTACATCTTTTAGAGCAAGTTACGGGTTCTATAAAGTTTATTAACAGTCCAAAAGGCATTAGGAATGCTCCAGAAAAAATTTCAATGCTAGCACACAAAAACATTATACCTCCAACAATAATTACTAGATCTAAAATTGAAGTTGTTAATTTTATGAAAAAATTTGGAAAGTCAGTAATTAAACCGTTATACGGCAATGGAGGTGAGAGCATATTTTTACTTGATAAAAATGACGAAAATTACAATCAAATTATCGAGAGATTTACAGATCAACTCAATGAGCCTTTCATAGTTCAAAAGTTTTTATCAGAGATAAAAAAGGGGGATAAAAGGATAATTATTATTAATGGAAAACCAATTGCAGCTCTGAGAAGAATTCCAAACAAGAAAGAAATAAGATCTAATATTCACGTTGGAGGCAACTGTGAAGCAGTTAATTTGTCAAAAAATGATCTGAAAATTTGCAATCAAATAAAAAAATTCTTACAAGATGAAGGACTTTTCTTTGTTGGCATTGATATTATTGGAAAATATTTAACAGAAATAAATGTTACTTCTCCAACTTGCATCCAAGAAATTAAAAAATTTCATAAAATTGATATAGCCAAAATAATATGGGATCAACTTAATGAATATTAATTAAATTTTTTCTTATGAGTGTACAGGCCAAATTACTAAATTTTATGCTTACAAAATATGTTAAAAATGTCCAACCTCCGGTTGAGGAAAGATCATATATAGAAGCTAGAAAGATGATGAATCAGGAAGGATATAGTGATCAAAATGCACCATTCGGATCAAAAATAATTCAAAAATTTATTTTTAAGAAAACTAAATCATACATTACAACTAATGAAATTTTTTTAAATAATATAAGAGCTCTACATTTTACACATGACAACTTTGATAACGAAAAATGTATATTGTATTTTCATGGCGGAGGATATGTTGCTGGTTCTCCAGAAACTCATCAAAATATGCTACTTTCACTAGCTCACTTATCTTCAACTCAAATATTTGCTATTGATTATTCATTATCGCCTGAGAGCGTTTTTCCGCAAGCAATAAATGATGCTCTAAAGAGTTATGATGCTCTAATTGAAAAAGGTTTTAAAAGTGATAATATATTTTTTGGAGGAGACTCAGCTGGTGGAAATTTAACCTTGGTAAGTACACTCAAATTACAACAGTTAAATCAAACACTGCCATCAAAATTATTCTTATTATCGCCCTGGACTGATCTAACCGGCGAAGGGAGAAGTATTAAGGAAAATTCAAAATCAGATCCATACTTGTCATACGACAATTGGCTAAACACGTCACTTTCAATGCAAAAGACTGTAAAAGAGTGGTATGCCCCTAATCAGAATTATCAAAATCCACTTATCTCACCTGTATTTGCTGAGTATCGTGATTTTCCAAATACATTAATCCAAGTGAGTGATATCGAAATACTTTATAGTGACTCCCAAGATGTTGCTGAAAGAATAAAAATAGGAGGTAATGAAGTTAAACTTTCTGTTTACAATAATCTACCACATGTATGGCAGATCTTTGGATTTTTACCTGAAGCAAAACAAGCGCTTCGTGAAATTTCCGATTTTTTAAAGAATTAATTCTTAAAAGCTGATAATGCAGCAAGATTGACAATATCTGCAACATTCGCACCTAATGGAGCGATTTGTATACTTTCTTTAAAACCGACTAAATAAGGCCCCACAAGCGTACCGCCTCCAAGCTCTTGAAGCATTTTTGTAGAAATACTCGCACTATGAATCGCTGGCATAATGAGTAGATTTGCAGGTCCCGATAATTTACAGAATGGATAAAGACTCATTAAATTTTCATTGAGTGCTGTATTTGCTCCCATTTCACCGTCATATTCAAAATCAAGATTTCTTTCATCCAGAATTTTTTTCGCGTCTCTCATAAAAACTGATCTTTCCGTAAATGGCTTTCCAAAATTTGAATATGAAACTAACGCAGCTTTAGGCTCGATACCAAATATATCTCTAACAACCTCAGCACTTTCTTGAGTAATATTTGCTAATTGAGATGCATTTGGCATGTCATGTACATTAGAGTCTGCAACAAAGATTGTTCTACCATTGCATAACATAACCGTCATGCCGAGAATTGTTTTGTTAGGAATTGGATCTAAAACGTATTCAATACTTTCTAGAGAAGCTGCATAACTTCTTGTCAATCCACATACCATTGCATCAGCTTCTTTTAAGGATACCATGCATGCCGCAAAAACATTTCTTTCTCTTATAAGTAGATCAAGACAGTCTTTCTTTAGAAAACCTTTTCTCTGTAAACGGTGATAAATATGTTCTGCATAACGATCATGCTCTGTTTTATTTCTAGTACTATGAACTTCCATTTGATCGAAAAAATCTAAACCCATATCCTTCATTTTATTTTCAATAATTTCATCTCTTCCAATTAGAATTGGAGTACCCATTCCATTGTTTAGAAAAATTACTGCAGCCCTGATCATGTTTTCCTCTTCACCCTCAGTAAAAATTACTCTTTTCGGATTCTCTTTCACCTCTTGAAAAACTTTTTGAAGAAGACCAGCAGATGGATTTAGTCTCGCGGACAGCTCATTAGAATAGTTTTCCATATCAACAATTGCTTTACGCGCAACCCCTGTATCCATTGCAGCTTTAGCAACTGCCGGTGGAACTTTACTAATCAATCTAGGATCAAAAGGAGAGGGAATAATATATTCTGGGCCATACTGAGGTCTATTTCCAGGATATGCATTTGCCACTTCATCTGGCACGTCTTCTTTGGCCAAATCAGCAATTGCTTTTGCTGCAGCAATTTTCATTTCAAGATTAATTGTTTTTGCCCTAACATCCAGAGCGCCTCTAAATATGTATGGAAAGCCCAATACGTTGTTAACCTGGTTAGGGTAATCAGATCTTCCAGTGGCAATTATTGCATCATCTCTGCATTCTTTAATTTTCTCTGGTAATATTTCTGGCTCAGGATTTGCCATGGCAAAAATAATTGGTTTTTCTGCCATGGAAAGGATCATCTTTTGATTAATGATGTTTCCAACAGAAAGTCCAAAAAAGATATCAGCTCCTTCTAATGCATCTTCAAGAGTTTTACATTTTGTTTTTACTGCATGTGCAGATTTCCACTGATTGATATTTTCTTTTCTTTCGGTATTTATAACTCCCTTAGTGTCACATAATATTGCATTTTCATTTGGCATGCCCATTGCTTTTAGTAGTTCAAGACACGCAATCCCTGCAGCTCCAGCACCATTAACAACAATTTTAGCCTCACTAATTTTTTTACCAGTAAGGTCTAATGCATTTATAAGAGCTGCAGCAGATATAATTGCAGTACCATGTTGATCATCATGAAAAATTGGTATGTCCATAATTTCTCTCAGTGTGTCTTCAATTATGAAACACTCAGGTGCTTTTATATCTTCAAGGTTAATTCCCCCAAAAGAAGGTCCTAAGTACTTTACAGAATTGATAAATTCATCCGCATCTTCTGTGTCAATTTCTAAATCGATTGAGTCGATATCTGAAAATCTTTTAAATAAAACAGATTTACCTTCCATAACTGGTTTTGAAGCATGGGCACCTAAATTTCCTAAACCTAAGATTGCAGTACCATTTGATATAACTGCAACGATGTTACCTTTACTGGTGTAATCATAGACTGTACTTGTATCATCTGCTATCGCATTAACCGGTGCAGCAACACCTGGTGAATAAGCTAGTGACAGATCTCTTTGAGTTTCAAGTGGCTTTGTAGCTTTAATTTCAATTTTTCCTGGCTTACCCTGTGCATGAAAAACTAAAGCTTCTTTTTCACTAAAATGTTCTTCTCTATCTTTTTTGGCCATAATTTACTTTTTTCGGATTTTATATAGGATTTAAACTACTTTTCAAATTCAAAAGATATATATTAGACGAACCTTTATTTTTGAAGTTATTTAAATCAAAATAAATTAATAAACAATGTTTATATGAACGTTTTAAGGTCTTCTGTTATTTATTCTTTTTTTACCTCATTAAGTAGAATTTTTGGATTTATCAGAGACATACTAATTGCCAATTTCTTAGGTACCGGTGTAGTAGCTGATATTTTTTTCGTTGCATTTAGGTTTCCAAATACCTTTAGAAGAATATTTTCAGAAGGAGCATTAAACTCGGCATTCGTACCCATCTACACAAAACTTATCACGAATAATTCAAAAAAAGAGTCAAGTAAATTTGCTGGAAGTATTTTTTTAATTTTCTTTATTACAACCTCATTAGTAGTTTTAATCATTGAAATTTTTATGCCATTCTTTATGGCTATTTTAGCTCCTGGTTTTAAGAATGACCATGCTAAGTTTGCTGAATTAGTTAAGGTTTCAAGAATTATTTTCCCGTTTTTAATTTTAATAAGTATTTCGTCAATTTGTTCATCTATTCTTAATTCTTATAACAAGTTTGCTTTGTCAGCAGCCCTCCCAATAATATTAAATATCACTTTAATTATCGCATTAATCATTGCAGCTTATGCATCAATCGACTTTTTAATCTTCTTATCATGGAGTGTTATTGTTGCTGGAACAATTCAGTTTATACTTCTCACAATAGTATTAATCAGAAAAAGAATATATTTTTCTTTTACTACAAATATATACACCAGCTACATTAAAAGGTTCGCAAAATTATTTTCTGCAAGTTTTTTATCATCTGGATTATTGCAAATTAATATTTTGATCGGAACGATAATTGCCTCTTACGAAAGTGGTGCAATTTCATATTTATACTATGCCGATCGAGTTTATCAATTGCCTCTTGCACTTATTGGTATAGCAATTGGTATGGTTCTACTTCCCTCAATTTCAAGCAAGATAAAATCAGATAGTTTTGAAATAATCAATCGTTCAATAGAACAAACTTTATTATACTCGTTTTTATTCGCGGTTCCTGCATCATTTGGGATTTTTGCGCTTTCAGAGCAAATTATTAGCTTACTTTTCGAACGAGGAGAATTTGATGAAGTATCTACATTGTTCACTTCTAAAGCCCTGAAGCTATATTCCTTCGGCCTTGTAGCATTTATTCTCATGAAAATTTATACACCAATATTTTTTGCACACGAAAAGGCAAAACCTACTTTGTATATTGCCATTATAAATATAATTATTAATACTGTACTAAGCATAGTCCTATTTATTAATATAGGATTTGTTGGCATTCCAATAGCTACAAGTGTATCAGCGTGGATATGCGTTATATTAATGAACTATTTCTTAGAAAAATATGATTATTATAAGATTAGCGACAGAATTTTCTTACCCATAACAATCATTTTTATTGCTTCGCTTTTAATGTACTTTTATTTACTTTTTTTAACAAAATATTCAGAAATATTTATAAATTTATTACAGGATCATAAAATTATATTCCTTTTATTTTCAGTGCTTTCTTCAATACTACTTTATTTTATTCTGATTTCATTTTACAAGCCGTTTAGATATTCTGAAATTAAAAAAGTTTTACAAAAATGAGTGAACTTAAAAATAATATTGTTTTATCAGGAGTTCAACCTTCGGGCGACCTTCATATAGGCAATTATCTCGGAGCAATTAAAAATTTTGTAGGTATGCAAAATGACTATAATTGTTTTTTTTGTATAGTAGATTTACATGCAATTACAGTGAAGCAGGATCCAAAAATACTTAAAAGAAATACTTTGGAAGTTGCAGCGACCTACGTTGCATCAGGCATAGATCCAAAAAAAAGTGTAGTATTTAATCAAAGTAGTGTACCTGCTCATTCAGAGTTAGCATGGATATTTAATTGTGTAACAAGAATGGGATGGTTGAGTCGCATGACACAATTCAAAGATAAAGCAGGCAAAGATAAAGAGAATGCGAGTTCAGGACTATTTATTTATCCAAACTTAATGGCTGCAGACATATTGATTTATAAAGCAACTCATGTACCGGTAGGAAATGATCAAAAGCAGCACTTGGAACTTACAAGAGATATTGCACAAAAATTCAACCGTGATTTTGATTGTGAAAACTTCTTTCCAATTCCTGAGCCAATTATAGATAAGGATATTTCAAGGATCATGTCACTCAAAGATGGAAATCAAAAAATGAGTAAATCAGACCAATCAGAATACTCTCGTATAACTCTTATGGATGAGAGTGATGAAATTATAAAAAAAATAAAAAAAGCAAAAACCGCGGATAGTGTAATGCCAGAAAAAATTGAGGATATACTTAAACTGAGTGAGGTAAATAATTTACTTAATATTTATTCCGGATTTTCTGGAGTAGAAAAACAAGAGCTGATTGCAAAATACAAAGGACAAAATTTTTCTAATTTTAAATCTGACTTGTCAGATACTCTTGTTGAACAAATAAAACCTATAACAGCAGAAATTAAAAAACTTATGCAGGATAAGAGCTATCTCTTAGAGATATTGCAAGAGGGCCAAAATAAAGCAAACGAAGTTGCAAAAAAAACTATTAACGATGTTTATGACATTGTAGGATTACTCAGAAATGAAACATAGATCAAAGTTCATAGTAATAGTTGATGATACTCAAGAATTGGATGTAGCGATAAGGTTTGCTGCTAAGCGCGCTCAAAGCACAAAAGGTGGAGTTATATTATTAAATGTAATAGAACAATTTGATCCTCAACAATGGCAGTCGATTGAAGATATAATCCTTCAAGAAGCAAGAGACAAGGCACAAGAAAAACTTCAAAAATGGTCTAAAATAATAAATGATCTTACAGGAATTGTTCCTGAATTAATAGTGAAGGAAGGAGTTACAAGTGAAAAAGTTGTTGAGACACTTGAAGAAGATAAGGCAATAAGATTTCTTGTTTTGGCTGCAGCTGAAGCAGACAAGCCTGGACCGCTTGTCACCCTTTTAGCGGGTAAAAAATCTGGAAAATTACCAGTTCCTGTAGTAATTATACCGCAAGGATTGTCAGACAATGTAATTGATGATTTAGCATCAAGATCAGATTAAAAATCTTATATATTTCAGTAACTTATTAAAAAACTGTTTCAAAACTTTAAAAATTTATGAATTTATCTATATAAATTTATTATCATTATGTTCATACAAACCGAATCAACACCAAACCCCAATTCATTGAAGTTCATTCTTGATAACTACGAGCTGTGTGAAAATCCTATTGAATTTAGCAAAACTCGTAAAAAAATTCATTCAACTCTTGCTGATGAGCTTTTAAAAATAGAAGGTGTAGAAAATCTATTATTTAATAAGAATTGTATTTCAGTTAACAAAAATGAATATACTTGGGATCAGCTTAAAGCTTCAATATTAAAAGTAATTTCAAACCATATAAACTCAGGACTCCCAGCTGTTGAAAAAAAAGATCACAACTCTGTTCAAATTGATAGCGTCAATTATGATAAAGATGACACTAAAGTAGTGAGTATGATCAATAGCATTTTATCATCAAAGATAAGGCCAGCGATAATGCAAGATGGGGGAGATGTGCAATTTATAAAGTATGAAAGCGGTACTGTATATTTGTCTTTAAAGGGAAGTTGTGCAGGTTGTCCTAGCGCGACAGTTACATTAAAGAATGGTATTGAAAATATGCTTAAACATCACATACCTGAAGTTAAACAAGTTGAGCAGGTACTCTAAGAGGTTATAAGACGATGAATATTTTAATTACTCAAGATAAAAATGTGCAATTTTTATTTAAAATATATTATTTTATTTTTCTAGTTATTACCGTATCAGTTTTAACTTCTTTGATATTTACTAATAGTATTTATCATAAGATAACTACCGCAAAAAACACGTCATCCGATATTTATGAAAAAGACTATCCAGTTTCTTATACCGGTGATTTACAAACAGTAAGATCGCTTCAGCAAAATAAAATTATTAATGATATTCAGATCGATGAAATCAGAAATACCAAAATCGTGCCAAATTTAAAAGTTGCTAAATTACCAGATGATTTAAATACAATCAAATCCATAAAAAATAGAAAAGAGCTTTTTATAAAAATCACATTGCCATTAATAGTTCAAGAAAATAGCAAACTCTTATCAATAAATAAAAAAATAAGATTGATTAAAAATAGTTTTGATCAAATATCGCGAAAAGAAGCAGTTTGGATTAATAATTTAATGCATGAGTATAAAGTAGATACTTTAGATTCTTTATTAGTGAAAGTTGACACAATACCCGCATCTCTTGCATTGGCTCAAGCAGCAATTGAGAGTGGATGGGGAACTTCGAGATTTGCATATGAGGGAAATGCACTCTTTGGACAATATGTCTGGGGTAATACAAATAACGGTATTATACCTAATGATCGAGAAACTAATGCAAAGTATAAAATCAAATCATTTGATAGCTTGAGCGAGTCAGTAGCGTCTTACATGAAAAATTTGAATACAAATTTTCACTATGATGACTTTCGCATTAATAGATTTGTATTACGATCAAATAATTTACCTATAAACGGCACTATTCTAGCTGAGTATCTCTCTAGCTATTCTATTGAGGATGATTATATCGATAAGGTCAGAAATATTATTGAAATAAATGACTTTGAAGATTTTGATGACTTAAATATAGAAAAACAGCTTATGCTAATTACAGACATTATTTAACTAAAAACTGATATCCAAACCAATACCACTTTTCATCTAATTTTATTGTACAATTTAGTCTAGCTCTTCCTTTCAAGTAAGCCTCACTCAATTGAATTTGTACTCTGTCTTTTTTAATATTTACAACTTCTTGCTTGTTCCATATTCCACCAGGATTAGAAAAACAATCTAAAGAATTACCTTGCAGATCATTTATTATACTAAATTCAATAGATGGTTTTTTATTATTAGTAAGGAACATATCCTCTGGTAAAAAATTTCTTATATTCAAAGAATACGCATTTGCTGCAAACTGAAATCTATCTTTGTCTCCAAATCTTTCATTAAGAGAAAACCTTGGCAAATAATATCTGTTATCAAAACTAGAAATAACCCCAGAGTGTTGACCAAAAGCATGGGAAATATCGAATTCTTTTAAAATTCTAATTATTTCACTGCTTGTTTCACCATACGGATATGCAAAAAGTTCTGGGATGAAACCAATATTCTTAAGCCAACTTTTATGGGAATTTAATATATCTTCTTTTACATTTGAAATATTGTTTAATGGCATGTGCAAATGTGTAGATGTGTGTTGACCAACACTTCCACCTTCATCAATAAATATTTTTATTTCATCCCATGTCATGTAACCTCTAGTTTTTTTATCAATTATTTCTGTAGATACAAATAACGTGACTGGAATTGCATTATCTCTGAAAACTGGCCATGCAACTTTGTAAAATGACTCATAGGCATCATCTACAGAAAATGCAACAGCTTTATCGTGAAATTTGCCATTACTATCCAAAACTTCAATTAATTCATCTAACTCTATGACTTTAATCTTATTACTTACAATATGTTCAATATGTGAATAAAATTGTTCCTTAGTAACATTGGTTGACGGATACTTATCTTCCCCAAATCTGTGGTACATAAATACTGAAACACCAGGTTCAGAAAAAGCAGGTAGGACACATGAAAAGCAAATTAATAAAAATAAAAAATAAATTTTACTAAAATCAGTAAAAAAAAAATTATTCATTTCATTTTATTTTTAGTCTATATGTAAAAAATAGCAATAATATGTTTCTTATTCTAGATTTCACTAAATCACTCAAGCTTGCAATCTTTAGCAAGAATATTTTGCTTACAAAAGAATTAAATACACAAAAAAATATATCTGAAATATTAATTGTTGAAGTAGAAAAGTTTTTAAAAAAATCAAAGATTAGTATTAAGCAATTAAAGTCAATTTATGTCATTACTGGTCCCGGAAGTTTTACAGGTATCAGATCAGCATTAACTTTTGCTAAATCTTTAAAACTGACCATGAAATTAAATCTTTATGGGTTATCAAAATTTGAAATTATAAACTTTAAATTTAAAATCAATAAATATAACGAAAACAGACGTATATTTTTACATTATAGAGATAGTCAGTTCTTTTCCCAGACTTTCAAAGGCTATAAGTCAATAGATGAAGTCAGGTTAATCAACTTTGATGATGAAAAATTAAAATTAAATAATAAGTTAACTTACATATATGATAATATTCTGTTTAAAGCTTTAGCAGAAAATGAAACTTTTAAAAAAAAAGATAGTTTGCATTTAGTAGTCTATAATTTTATAGAAATAAATGAAATTATTATAAATAATATGATTGATAACACCGACCCAAAGCCGCTATATATAAGTAATTATTACTGAGTACCATAAATGATTAATGTAAAAAAAATGTGCAAAGAAAAAGGCTTAAGAATGACTGAGCAACGAAATATTATAGC
The DNA here is from genome assembly GCA_902524285.1 of uncultured Pelagibacteraceae bacterium. Lineage (GTDB taxonomy): Bacteria > Pseudomonadota > Alphaproteobacteria > Pelagibacterales > AG-422-B15 > CACNXQ01. Next base: position 51,765 of record CABZCR010000002.1, read on the forward strand.
AGATGTCATAACAGAAATGAGCGTGAATGGGCACCCTGATGTAAATGAGATTTTTTTAAATGCAAATGAAAAAGATAAAAATATTAGTATCGCGACAGTATATAGAACAGTAAAGTTATTTGAGGAATATGGGGCGATTGAGAAACATGAGTTCAAAGATGGCAGGTCTAGGTATGAAGCTATTGAAGACCACCACCACGATCACTTGATAGATATTGAGTCAGGAGAGATCCATGAATTCACTAATGAAGAAATAGAAAATATTCAGAAAGCGGTTGCTAAATCACTTGGCTACGAACTCGTAGATCATAGGTTAGAACTCTATGGAATTAAAATTAAAAAATAATTAAATGTCCATCCTAAGACTCATTTTTATATTATTTTTTTTAGTTTTGATTATTGCCATATCAATACCAATTCAAATTATATGTAATACTATAGGCTTTAAATTAAAAAAACTTTATCCATTATTTTTTTACCAATTGATCAAAATAACTATAGGAATAAATATAAATTTTAATAAAGCAAAGTTTAATAAAAGAAAAAATGGAGTATTGTATATTGCAAACCATGTTTCCTGGTTTGATATCATCTGTTTAGGAACGTTATTAAATGCAAGATTTGTTGCAAAAAAAGAGGTCTCTAAAATGGGAATTTTTGGTTTTTTAGCTAAATTAAGTAATACTTTTTTTATCGATAATGAGAACAAAATTAAAATTATAGAGTATAATAATTTTATTCGAAAAAAACTTCAAAAAGGTGAAAATTTTATCATTTTTCCAGAAGGAACAACTTCCGATGGAAATGGCATTATAAATTTTAAATCATCAATGCTTGAGTGTGCGTTTGATGAGAGCAATCAGATAAATATACAGCCAATATCAATATGTTATTCAAAGTTAAACAATATCCCTATGGGAATATATTTAAGACGAAATATAGCATGGGTTGGTGATACTTCTATGGTGGCAGCTATGGCCAATTTCTTAAGATCTGGTAGAATTACAGTAGATATAATTTTTCACGAACTAATGAGCATCAATAATTTTAAGAATAGAAAAGAATTAGCAAGTTATTGTGAAAATCAAATATTGAGTGGTTTAAATAAAACTTTAAAAATTAATTAAAATGCGTCATTCAACTTTTTTTGTTAAGTCATACGGTTGTCAAATGAATGTTTATGATAGTAAAAAAATCATTTCGATTCTGGAAAATAAAGGGTTAAAAAAAAATAAAGATTTAGAAAATGCTGATTTGGTTGTTTTCAATACTTGTAATATACGAGATAAAGCCGCTCATAAACTTTATTCAGATATTGGAAGATTAAATAAATATAAAAAAGAAAAAACAATAGCAGTTGTTGGTTGTGTGGCACAAGCTGAAAATTCAGAAATGTTTAATAAAAATAAATCAATCGATATTGTTTTAGGCCCGCAAAGCTACCACTTATTGCCACAAATGATTGATGACTTAAAAAAAAATCCCAAACAGATAAATACTGAATTTATAGTGAATGAAAAGTTTGATTACTTGACAGAACAAAAAAGAAAGCAGGGAGTTTCCTCATATATAACTATTCAAGAAGGTTGTGATAAATTTTGCTCATTCTGTGTGGTACCTTACACAAGAGGACCTGAGTACTCTCGTCCTTTAAAGTCCTTAATCAATGAGATTAATATACTTACTGATAAAGGGGCAAAAGAGATCGTATTATTAGGTCAAAATGTAAATGCATACAATACTTCTTATAATGGAAGAAAAATCAATATAGCGGATTTAATTGAAGAAATAAGTAACAACAAAAAAATTAATAGAATAAGGTATACAACTTCGCACCCGACTAATATGAGCGATGATTTAATCAATTTGCATTCAACTAATAAAAAACTTATGCCTTTCCTTCATTTGCCTGTTCAGTCAGGATCATCAAATATTTTGAGGAAAATGAACAGAAAATACGATACTGATTATTATTTAAAGATCATTGAGAGACTAAAAACTGTTAATCCAAAAATTGAAATATCCTCAGATTTTATTATCGGTTACCCAGGTGAAACTGATAGTGATTTCAAAAAAACACTTAATTTAGTTGATGAAATAAAGTTTACTCAATCATATTCATTTATTTATAGCCCTAGGCCTGGTACTAAATCTGCAGTTGAAAAAGATGAGACATCACTTCAAATTAAAAAAGAACGACTTACCATTCTCCAAGAACGATTAAAAGAAATACAGTTTGAATTTAACAAAAGTTTCTGTGGTAAAAGTACTGATGTCTTAATCGAAAATCAAAGTGTTAGTAATCCTGAATATTTTTTTGGAAGAACGCCATTTATGCAATCTGTTTATATAAAGTCTCAAAAAATGAATCCAGGTGAAGTAAAAAATGTAAACATTTCAACTTGCAATCATAAGAACTTATATGCTAGTTATTAATTTAATGTATATAAAACTTGAAGAATAAATTACTCAATAATACGTACAGTGAGAATTCTGCACAGGATCTTAGCTCAACAGTAATAACCATAGAAAACTCTGAAGCATTAGATATTTTTGGAGTAAATAACAAAAATATAAATTTTTTTAAAAAAAAATTACCTTTAAAAATATACCAAAAAGGAAATCAATTAATTATTCAGGGAAATAAGAAAAATAGAGATATTTTAAAGAAAGCAATAAACCGTACAATCAAAGATAAGAAATTAAATAAAAAAATTAACTTTAGCATGAACTCCATGCAGGAGAACTTAAACATGTATATTTCAAATGATATAAAAAATTTAAATGTTACTAAAACAGCTAAGGCTGATGTTATTGGTAAAAGTAAACTGCAAAATACTTACTTAGAATTATTACAAAATAAACAAATAGTATTTGCAATTGGGCCAGCTGGTACAGGAAAGACATTTCTTGCTGTCGCTGCAGCAGTTTCTCAACTTATAGAAAATAAGTTTGATCGCATAATTTTATCTAGGCCTGCAGTGGAGGCAGGTGAGAAATTAGGATTTCTTCCAGGCGATTTGAAAGATAAAGTAGACCCCTATTTAAGGCCATTATACGACTCATTGTATGATTTAATGCCATCTGATATTGCGCTAAGGAAGATTCAGTCGTCTGAGATTGAAATTGCACCATTAGCATTTATGAGAGGCAGGACTCTTAATAATTCATTCGTCATATTAGATGAAGCTCAAAATGCTACGCATAATCAAATAAAAATGTTTTTAACAAGATGCGGTAAGAATTCAAGAATGGTTGTGACCGGGGATCCTTCACAGACAGACCTAAGCAGGAGAAGTGAATCAGGTCTAATAAGATCTATAAAAATTTTGTCAGATATTGAAGGTGTTTCAGTAATAAATTTTGGACAGAAGGATATAGTTCGAGATGAAATGGTTACAAAAATCATAAACGCCTACGATTCTTATGATGATCAAATCAAGGACCTTTTTGATCAAAAAAACTAATTAATGATTGAAATAAATTATAATATTGATGCTGCAGCGGGATGGAAAAAAAATTTTCCATATTTTAAAAAGTATATTTCAAAAACAGTCAATGCTACTCTAAACATTGTTGATGTTGGGGTCGCTAAAAATGTTTCAATAACTTTTTTATTGACCTCAAATAAAAAAATTAAAGAATTAAACATGAAATTTAGAAAAAAAAATAAACCTACTAACGTCTTGTCATTCCCAATGCAATCAACATATATGGATAACTATCTTTTAGGTGATATTGTGCTGGCAAATCAAACTTTGCTACAAGAGTCAATAGAACTAAGGGTTAAAAAATACGATTACTTAAGCAAGATGACAATTCATGGAATGCTTCACTTATTAGGATATGATCATAAAACAGAAAAACAATACAAACAAATGAAAAAATTTGAAAATTTAATATATAATTCTGTTAAGCTTGAATTATGATAAATAAGATATTTAATAAAAATATTTTCAAAAAAAAGTCATCAAACAATTCATTGAAGCAGAGTATCGAGACTGTTTTGGATAGCGATCTGAAAGGCGCAGAGGGAATATCCAAACACGAAAGATTAATGCTTTTAAACATTCTGAAAATTAATGATATTAGATCTTCAGATATTATGATACCAAGAGCAGATATTGGTGCCGTAGAAGTTAATGACTCTTTTGAAAAAGTACTCGAGGTATTTATTAAGGAAGCTCACTCCAGAGTACCTGTATATGACAAAAACTTAGATAATATTATTGGAATGGTTCACATAAAGGATTTGGTTAATTTTCAAAACCAAAAAAGGTCTGAGACCAACTTTCTTAGAGATTTAAAAAGGGATATTTTAGAAATACCTCCTTCAATGCCAGTGCTTGATTTACTTTTAAAAATGCAAATAACGAGGTTGCACATGGGTATCGTTATAGATGAATATGGTTGTACTGATGGCCTCATTACTATTGAAGATGTAATTGAGGAAATTACCGGCGAAATAGAGGATGAGCACGATGAAAAAAACTTACCCATGCTTATTAAATCATCCGCAAACACCTATGAGGCGAGTGCAAGGGTTTCAATCGATGAGCTGCAGAATGTAACAAATATTGAATTTATTGTTTCAAATGAAAATGAAGACATAGATACTCTAGGAGGATTAATATTTGCAATTACTGGCAGGGTCCCTCAAAGAGGAGAGATCATACAACACGACTCAGGAACGACATTTGAAATAAAAGATGCAGATCCAATGAAAATTAAATCTGTAAAAGTATCAACCCCGAAAAAATAATGAATTTATTGGGAGTTATTCCGCCTAAAAAAATTAATTTATTTATTGTAAGTTTTCTATTGGGGTTATTCTTAGCTTTAAGTTTTGAGCCATTCAAGGTTCCTTTTTTGTCTTTGCTTATTATTGGTGTCTATTTTTTACTAAATGAAACTGTTTTTAAGAGTTTTCAAAATTATCGTAAAATTTTTTTTTATAATGGAATTTTATTTGGTTTCGGTTTTTTTTTACTAAGTATGTATTGGGTTTCAAATTCAATATTAGAGCTTAATGATAAATATTTCTATATTGCTCCAATCATTTTGATTTTTTTACCATTTTGTTTATCGATTTTTTTTGGAATTATGCAACTTATTAATGCTTCCATGTGGAGCACATCAAATTCTAAATTATTTTATTTTAGTTCTCTATGGACAATTTTTGAATTATTAAGGAGTGAATTATTCACAGGCCTTCCATGGAATTTGATCGGCTATAGTTGGTCATGGTCATTAAGCTTTTCACAATCCGTTTCAATTTTTGGTATTTATGGACTTGGTTTGATAACCGTATTCAGTGCTGTATGTATATTCAGCTATATAACAAACAGTAAAAACTTTTTTTACGTAATTACAGGAGTACTAATATTTTTGTTGTTATATATATATGGTAACTCTAGACTTAATAATTATCAAATAGAATACTCAGAAAATAATATAAGAATTGTCCACACATACTTTGATCAAAAAGATAAGTGGGCTAGCGAATCAATTTCACAAATTATGAAAATGGGATCATACAATATGGTAACAGTTTTTCCTGAGACCTCATTGAGATTTGATGCAAATAAACCTGAAAATTGGATAGTTGGTTATATTAGAAAAGATCAAAATAATTTTTTTAATTCTATTAACTATTCAGGATTTACTTATGATAAAAAAATTCTTGTTCCATTTGGGGAATATTTTCCTTTCTCAAAGTTTTTAAATGTTTTATTTCCTGAAAACTTATTTTTTAAAAATGAAATCTCAAAAGGTGATAATGATCAAGAGTTTCCATCTAATCTGTCACCTTTAATTTGCTATGAGGTGATTTTCCCTAATTTTGTTCGTGATAGTCTAACTGATAATACTAATTTACTAGTAAATATCAGTAATGATGGGTGGTTTGGTGATTTTAGTGGTCCTAGGCAGCATTTTGTTCATGCTCAGTTCAGATCAATCGAACTTGGAATTCCTATGGTTCGATCTTCAAATAAAGGCATTTCCGGATTAATTGGCTCGATGGGGGAAATAATAAATGCTACAAATTCTAAAAAAAGTACCTACTTAGATTTAAAAATTCCAAAAAAACTTGAGGCAACTGTTTACAGACAGCACGGAAATATTATTACGTATTTTTTGATAGTTTTATTTTTTATTATTGGATATGCTGTATGTTCTAAACAATAAGCTGAATATGAATAAAAATTATCTCTTTACAAGTGAGTCAGTTTCTGAGGGTCATCCTGATAAAGTATGTGATATAATTTCTGATGCAGTTGTCGATGATTTTCTATCACAAGAAAATCCTGAGAACGTAAGGGTCGCAATGGAAACACTGGTTACTACTAATAAAGTGGTGATGGCCGGTGAAGTTAGAGGTCCAGAAAATTACAAATGTGATTATGAATCTTTAGCTAGAAAAGCTGTAAAGGATATCGGATACGAACAAGAGGGATTTCATTGGGAAAAATTTTCTTTTGATTGCTCAGGAGTTCATAGTCAATCCGCTGATATTGCTATGGGAGTTGATGCATCAGGTAACAAAGACCAGGGTGCTGGCGATCAAGGAATAATGTTTGGATATGCTTGCAAAGAAACAGCTACTCTTATGCCTGCTCCAATTTATTATTCACATAAAATATTAGAGGAAATGGCAATAAAGAGAAAAAGGGGTGAAACGCCTGGAATCCAACCTGACTCTAAAAGTCAAGTTACTCTTAAGTATAGTAATGGCTTACCAGAGAAATGTACAAAGATAGTTGTTTCTACGCAACATGATGAAAATTTAGATCAACAAGGTGTGAGTGAAATTATCATTCCAATAATCAAAAATATAATGCCAGATGAGTGGTTAAGTAATGAAACTGAAATTTTAATTAACCCAACCGGAAAATTTGTAATTGGTGGTCCAGACGGAGATACAGGTTTAACAGGCAGAAAAATAATTGTTGATACTTACGGAGGAGCTGCCCCACATGGTGGTGGTGCATTTTCTGGAAAAGACCCCACTAAAGTTGATAGATCTGCAGCTTACATTACGAGATATATTGCAAAAAATATTGTTGCATCAGGCATAGCTGATAAATGCACACTACAACTAGCCTACGCGATTGGAGTTTCGGAACCACTCTCAATTTATGTTGATACACACGGTACATCTAATATTTCAGATGAAGAACTTATAAAAAAAATAAATTCTAATATTGATCTTACCCCTAGAGGAATTAGAGATCACTTAAACTTACACAAACCAATATATAAAAAAAGTGCTGCTTACGGGCATTTTGGAAGAGATGTAGAAAGTGACGGATCTTTTTCTTGGGAAAAAATCGATTTAGCTAACAAACTATAAATTTTTTTTGTTTTCGCGCAAGAATAACTACCCTACATTTTATACATACCACGGAAGAAAAATTTCTAAAAAAATATCCCCATTAAAAGTTAATCTCATAAATAAATTTTATGATCAATATTCACTTGATGAGTCGGTTATTAACTATCATATAAGTAAAAAAAATTGCAAAAAGATAAATATCCCAAAATATTATAACAAGGTGAACATTGAAATTGGTTTTGGCAATGGTGAATTTTTAATCAAAAATGCTACAGCTAAACCAGAAGAATTGTTTATTGGTATCGAGGTATATGTAAATGGAATTGCAAGAGTACTTTCATCAATTGTAGAAAATAAAATAAGTAATATTATTTTGAGTAATATAAACAGCTTTTATTTTTTAGAAGCAATACCATTTAAATCAGTTGATAAAATATTTATCATCAATCCAGATCCATGGATTAAGAAACGACACCATAGGCGAAGATTGATTTCTTATGCAACAGTTAAAACTCTATATGAGATAATTAAATCTAAAAATTCAATTTATATTACCACAGACTCAGAGCCTTACATGAATGATATAAAAGATTTGCTCAATGATCATAAAAATGTAATCGGTGGATATACTGTTAGAATTTTGATGGAGAATGATGATTTATATGGTATTTCAAAATATCAGAGAAAAGCCATAGAAAAAGGGGGTAAACTATATCAATTTTTAATTTGAAAAAACAAATTTTACTTACTTGATTTATTAGGTCATGAGGTGTATAGAATGCAATTATTGCTAAATCAAACTAAAGTGGGTTGAGCCCACTTTTTTTTTACGCAAAGGATAAATATGGTCAGTGCTAATAAAATTGAAATTTTAAGAATTGCGGAAACTGTTGCTCAGGAAAAAATGATTGATAAAACAATTGTTATTTCTGCTTTAGAAGAAGCGATTGCCAAAGCTGCAAAGAGTAATTATGGCGAGGAAAATGAGGTAATAGTAGAGATTAATCAAGAAAATGGTGATATTTCTATATCAAGAAAAATGCTTGTTGTAGATGATGTTAAAAATAAATTTCTTGAAATAACTTTAAAGGCAGCAAAAAAAATAAACGGAGCTGCTCAACTAGGCGATCAATTGCTAGATCCATTACCCCCGTTGGATTTCGGAAGGATAGCAGCTCAATCAGCAAAGCAAGTAATAAATTCTAAAGTTAGAGAAGCAGAAAGAGAAAGACAATATAATGAATACAAGGATAGAGTGGGTGAAATCGTTAATGGCATAGTTAAGAGATCAGAGTTTGGTAATATTATATTAGATTTAGGAAAAGCAGAGGGCGTCATAAGAAAAGACCAGACTATACCAAGAGAAAATTTACGAAATGGTGATAGGGTCAGAGCATATATTTATGATGTGAGATCTGAACTTAAAGGGCCTCAAATATTTTTGTCAAGGTCGCACCCTCAGTTTATGGCAAAACTTTTTACTCAAGAAGTACCTGAAATTTACGATGGAATAATTTCTGTTAAAAGTGTAGCACGTGATCCTGGAAGTAGAGCAAAAATTGCAGTTTTCACTGAAGATGGTTCAATTGACCCGGTTGGCGCGTGTGTAGGTATGAGAGGAAGTAGAGTGCAAGCAGTTGTAAATGAGTTGCAGGGAGAAAAAATAGATATTATTAACTGGTCTGATAATGTAGCTAATTTAGCTATTGCTTCCCTGTCTCCCGCAGAAGTCTTGAAAGTTGTGCTAGACGAGGATCAAAATAAAATTGAGGTTGTTGTTTCTGAAGAACATCTAAGTCTTGCTATTGGAAGAAGAGGCCAAAACGTGAAACTTGCTACAGAACTAACCGGTTACGAGATTGATATTTTAACGGAAGATGAAGAGTCTTCAAAGCGACAAGAGGATTTTTCGAATAAAACAAATATATTCGTTCAATCTTTAGATGTTGATGAAACTCTTGCCCAATTACTTGTGAGCGAAGGTTTTAGTAGTGTGGAAGAAGTAATAGAAACAGATATATCAGAATTATTATCAATAGAAGGTTTTGACGAGGAAATCGCATCAGAATTAATTGAAAGAGCAAAGAAGTATTTATTTGATAAAGATCAAGAAAATCAATCAAAAATTGAAAATATGGGGGTCTCTAAAGATTTAACTCAATTTGATTTACTTACAAAATCAATGGTGGTTAAACTTGCTGAAAATAATATCAAATCACTTGATGATTTTGCTGGATTAACAACAGATGATCTTATCGGATATTTAGAAGATAAATCAGATAAGAATTCAAAAGTTGTAGGAATATTAGAAGAATTTAATTTAACAAGAGAAGAAGGCGACCAATTGATAATGGAGGCTAGAAAGATATGGCTTGATTAGTCATATTTGATTTTTTATGACTGAAAAAAACGACACTAACAAAAAGAAGAAAACTTTAAGTTTAAAATTAGGCTCAAAGCCTAAAATTGCTCAAAAAAGAAGTATTGAAGTTGGAAAAACAGTAATTGTAGAAAAAAAAAGGTATAAGAAAGGGCCTAGTTCGGAAACCCAATCCATAAAAACGAATAATAAACAGACTATTGCCCTCGAAAAAAAATCAACTAACACCATTGAAAAAAATACTCAAGAAAAAAAATCAGGCGTCGTATTAAAACCATTAACTAAAGATGAGCAAAAAAGAATTCTCAAAGCTGATAGTAAAAGCGAAAAAAATAATGAAATAGAAAAGATTAGATCAGAAAAATCTTTTAATCCTTTGGCGCAGCAAGATGCCTCCACAGCAGTAGATAGAAATATTGATTTTGATAAGATAGATAACAGAGAAATAAAGAAAGATATTGAAAAGAAAAAAATTTCTGAAACATCTAAAGAAGCTGACGATAGAAAGAAACCTCAAAATATATTTGGTAGAAAAAAAATTAGAGAGAGAAAAGTTACTATTGTTACTGCCTTGAGTGACATAGACGAAAGAACAAGAAGTCTCGCAGCTTATAAAAGAGCTAAACAAAAAAATAAAAAAACAAACATTGAACAAGAACCTGCAAAAAAGATTGTTAGAGATGTGTACATACCAGAATTTATAACTGTTAAAGAGTTAGCGAATAGAATGACTGAAAAGTCAGGTGACTTAATAAAATCATTAATGAAAATGGGAATGATGGCTACTATAAATGAGTCAATAGATGCCGATACAGCAGAGCTATTGGTCACAGAGTTTGGGCATAATTTTAAAAGAGAAAATATTGAGGACCTTGAGAAAGATTTAATATCAAAAGACTCAAAAGCAAAAAAAAATAATGTCAGATCCCCAATAGTGACAATTATGGGTCATGTAGATCATGGAAAAACCTCTTTACTCGATAAAATCAGAAACTCAAATGTTGTTTTGGGTGAAAGTGGAGGTATAACTCAACATATTGGTGCTTACGAAGTTATACATAATAATAAAAAAATTACGTTTATTGATACTCCTGGTCATGCAGCATTTACTGATATGCGCGCAAGAGGTGCGAACGTAACAGATATTGTAGTTTTAATAGTTGCTGCTGATGATGGCGTAATGCCTCAAACAAAAGAAGCTATAGCTCATGCAAAATCAGCAAAAGTTCCAATAATAGTAGCAATAAATAAATGTGATAAACCAGATTCAAATCCTCAAAAAATTAAAGAGCAGTTATTATCAGAAGATTTAATAGTTGAAGATCTTTCAGGAGAAATTCAATCAGTAGAAGTATCTGCAGAAACAGGTAGCAACCTTAATAAATTGCTTGATTCAATTTTATTACAAGCTGAACTTTCAGAATTAAAATCAAATAATGAAACATTTGCTGAAGCGACTGTTATTGAAGCTAATGTTGATAAAGGAAGAGGTCCGCTCTGTAATATTATTGTAACAAACGGTAAATTAAAAGTTGGTGATATAGCTGTAGCGGGAAGTGAATATGGAAAAGTAAGGGCAATACTTAATGATCAAGGACAAAATTTGAGTGAAGCTGTATCATCTATGCCAGTTCAAGTATTAGGACTTAACGAGCCACCCGAGGCAGGGGATAGTTTTGTGACAGTTGAAAACGATGAAAAGGCGCGTGAATTATGTGAAATTAGAAGTGAAATTAAAAAAAATAAAGTTTTACCAAAAAAAATAAAGAATATAGACAACGACTTAGCATTTGGTTCTATAGAAAATAGTAAAGAGATACTAGAGGTTGTGATTAAAGCTGATACGCGTGGTTCTTCAGAAGCTATCATACATCAGTTAGAAAATATAAAGAGCGATAAAATATTAATTAAGGTCATCCATTCGGGAGTAGGATTTATAAATGAAAGTGATGTAGCTCTTGCATCAGCATCGAATGCATTATTATTATCATTTAACTCAACAACTACAAAAGAAGCTAAGGCAAAGGCCAAACTGAATAATATTATGATCCAAAATTTTAATATAATTTATGAGCTAATTGAGTATGTATCTGACTTTGCTAGCGGCAAATTGAAACCAACCATTAAAGAAAATTTTATAGGAAAAGCAGAGGTATTACAAATTTTTAAAGTTTCAAAAGTTGGAGCAATTGCTGGCTGTAGGGTCATAGAGGGATCAGTGCAAAAAAATGCTAAAGTTAAGGTCACAAGACATGAAAAAATAATTTATGATGGTGACATTCTTAGTCTTAAAAGAGAAAAAAATGAAGCAAGTGAAGTAAAATCAGGAACTGAATGTGGCATAAGTATTAAAGAATTTAATGATTTTGAAGTTGGAGATTTTATTGAAGTTTTCAGCATTGAAGAGATAGCACAAACATTGTGATCTTAAAAAAAAGAGCTGAAAAGTCTAATAGATCAAATAAGGTCTCTGAGATAATCAGAAAAGCTGTAAGTGAAGTTTTGGTAAGAAATGAACTTCCGCTTGATATACCTTTCGAATTTCCAATAAATGTTGTCAAAGTTGAAATGAATTCAGATTTGAAAATTGCGTATATCTATGTAATTACTCATGAAAAGATTGATGATAGTGAAATTATTGAGAAATTAAATTCTTGTAAATATTATCTTGCACGGGAAGTAACAAGCCTAATAAATTTAAAATTCTCTCCTAAACTTGTATTTAGAAATGATAAAATTATTAATGAAATTAATAAAATAGAAAAAGTACTAAGATCAGATAAAGTACTTAATGATTTAAAAAAGTAAGTAATATATGGATGGTTGGATATTTATAGACAAACCAAAAAATATTACATCATTTGATGTAATACAAAAACTTAGACGAATTTTAAATATCAAAAAAATTGGTCATTCAGGTACTTTAGATCCTTTTGCGACTGGCATACTTGCAGTTGCATTAGGTGAGGCAACAAAAAGTATTCATTATTTTAATCCAACTAAAGTTTATGCTTTTAATATTGTGTTTGGCGAATCAAAAGATACTGATGACATAACAGGAAAAACAGTTAATCGATCAAATATAATTCCAACATTGGAAGAAATAGACCAATGTTTGAAAAAATTTACTGGTAAACTTTCGCAAGTACCACCTAAATATTCCGCAGTCAAAGTTGATGGTAAAAGAGCTTATAAACTTGCAAGAAATAACGAAAAATTTGAACTCAAAGCAAAGGAGGTATCAATCAAAAGTTTAGAGTGCTTGGGGACTAAAAATAGCAAGGAATATTGCTTTAAAATGGAATGTTCCTCCGGGACTTATGTGAGATCAATTGCGAGAGATTTGGGAAAAATGTTAGGAACATTCGCCTATGTTTCTGAATTAAGAAGAATAAAAATAGGTGGAATTGCAGAAAAAGATATAATTTTACTAGATAAATTTGAAGAATTGGTACATATTGGCGTTCATTTTGAAGTAATGCATTCAATCAGAGATGTACTGGACGACATCCCAGCGGTACTAATTGATGATGAGTTAAGTCATAAATTTCAAAATGGATTAAGCTTTGAATACCATAGTAAAAAATCTGAGACTAATTATTTATTAATTGAAACGAAGAACAGGCTTGTTGGTATAGGCAGAGAAACAAAAGGCAAAATAAAACCCATAAGGGTTTTTAACTTATAGAAAGATAGTGATGTCGATTAATAAAGAGAATAAAATTAAAATAATTGATGAATATGCGAGATCTGAAAAAGACACAGGATCTCCAGAAGTGCAAATAGCTATTCTTAGCGAGAGAATATCCAACCTCACTGAGCATTTTCAATCTCATAAAAAAGACAACCACTCAAGGACTGGCCTTATGCGATTGATAAATCAGAGGAGAAGTTTATTAGCCTACTTAAAAAAAAGTAATAAAGACTCTTATGAGAAATTAATAGATAAACTCGGTATTAGAAAATAAAGCAATGATAAATAAAAATTTTAGAGGAATGAAAAAATATGACAAAAGTTATTTCAAGAGAAATGAATTGGGGAAACCAAGTATTAAAAATAGAAACAGGGAAGGTAGCAAAACAAGCAACTGCTTCAACTATTGTTAGTTATGGAGACACAATTGTTATGGCGAACGTTGTGGCAGCAAAGACCGCTAAACCCGACATTGATTTTTTCCCACTTACAGTAAGCTATCAAGAAAAATTTTATGCAGCAGGTAAAATTCCTGGTGGTTTTTTTAAGCGTGAGGGAAGACCAACAGAATTTGAAACTCTAACTTCGCGTTTAATTGACAGGCCTATTAGACCTTTATTTCCTGAAGGTTTTAAAAACGAGACTCAAGTTATTTTAACTGTTTTATCTCATGATACTGAAACAAATCCTGATATAGTTGCGATGATAGCAGCTTCTAGTGCCTTGACTTTATCCGGAATACCATTCATGGGACCAATTGGTGGATGTAGAGTTGGTTATGACGGAAAAGATTACACATTAAATCCAAAAATTAATGAAGAAACTCAATTAGACCTTGTTGTATCTGGAACTCAAGATGCTGTCCTGATGGTCGAGTCTGAAGCCAAAGAACTTTCTGAGGAAATTATGTTGGGAGCAGTTAAATTTGGACATGAGTCAATGCAAGAAGTGATAAAAATTATTATTAATCTTGCTGAGGAGTGCGCAAGAGATCCATGGGAATTTGAATATAATGTTAATGACAAGTTAATGAATGAGCTTAAAAGTGAATTCGAAGATCAAATCAAAAAAAGCTATTCAATTGTTGATAAGATGGAAAGACAAAACTCTTTAAGCGAAATTAAGTCTGCTGTAGAAGAAAAATACGCTGACATCGAAGATGAAAATATTAATGAAGTAATGTCGTATTTCAAAAAAATTGAAAAAGATGTGGTTAGATCTCAAATTTTGAACGATAAATCTAGAATTGATGGGCGTAAGCTTGATGAAGTAAGAGATATTTCTTCAGAAGTTTCATGGTTACCCAGAACACATGGATCGTCTTTGTTTACGAGAGGTGAAACACAAGCAATAGTTGTTGCAACTCTAGGATTTGGAGAAGATGAGCAACGAATTGAGGCACTTCAAGGTTCCTATAAAGAAAATTTCATGCTTCATTATAATTTTCCTCCATATTCAGTTGGTGAGGTTGGAAGAATGGGTTCAGCAGGTAGAAGAGAAATTGGTCATGGTAAATTAGCTTGGAGAGCTCTTAAAGCGGTATTGCCTAATAAAGAGGATTTTGATTATACAATCCGCTTAGTATCAGATATTACTGAGTCAAATGGTTCATCATCGATGGCGACTGTTTGTGGATCTTCACTTGCCCTGATGGATGCTGGGGTTCCCATCAAAAATTCAGTTTCAGGTATTGCAATGGGATTAATTAAAGAGGGCAATGATTTTGCTGTATTATCTGATATACTAGGTGATGAAGATCATTTAGGTGATATGGATTTTAAAGTAGCAGGCACCAAAGAAGGTGTTACTTCATTGCAGATGGATATTAAAATCACCGGTATCACATATGAGATTATGGAAAAAGCTCTCGACCAAGCTAAAGGTGGAAGAGAATATATCTTAAATGAAATGAATAAAGCGTTAGACTCTCCAAGAACTGAGCTTGGACCTTACACGCCAAGAGTTGAAATGATGAAAGTCAAAAGAGATAATATTGGCGAAATTATTGGAAAAGGTGGTGCAACTATAAAAGATATAATTGAAAAATCTGGAGCAAGAATCGATATTAGTGATAGTGGCAATGTAAAAATAGCTGGAACCAATAATGAGTCAATTCAAGCTGCAATTGAATTAATAAACTCGATTATTGAAGAACCTGAAGTTGGTCAGGTATATGAGGGTAAGGTTGTTAAAATTATGGAATTTGGCGCATTTGTTAATTTCTTTGGAAAAAGGGACGGGCTTGTTCATATTTCACAACTATCTGAACAGAGAGTTGAAAAAGTTACTGACGTTGTAAGCGAAGGTGATATAGTAAAAGTCAAAGTAATCGGTTTTGATAAAGGCAAGGTTAAATTATCAATAAAGGATGCTGAAATCTAGACAAAGGTTTCATTAGTGGAATACATTAATACTTCAGAAGATAAACTTCATGAAGAATGCGGTGTATTTGGTATATTTGGAAGTCCGGACGCTTCCACACTTACTGCCCTAGGATTACACGCCCTACAACATCGTGGTCAAGAAGGTGCAGGAATTGTTTCATTTGATGGAGAAAAGTTTCACGGTGTTAGAAGGCCAGGTCTTGTTGGGGATCACTTTAATAAACAAGAGGTGATTAATAGGTTACAGGGTAGCAATGCAATTGGTCACGTTCGATATTCTACAACTGGCGATTCAATTTTAAAAAATATTCAGCCGTTATACGCTGATTTAATGTCAGGCGGCTTTGCATGTGCGCATAATGGAAACCTAACAAATGCTTCAGCTTTAAGAGAAAAACTTGTTAGTCGCGGATCAATTTTTCAATCTACATCTGATACTGAAACAATTTTGCAATTAGTAGCGCAGTCTGAGAGAAAGCAAATAGTTGATAAACTTATAGATGCTTTATTTCAAATCCATGGAGCTTATTCACTTGTTATTCTCACAAACAAGAAACTTATTGGTGTAAGAGATCCTTACGGAATAAGGCCTTTAGTTCTTGGTGACCTGAATGGGGCCCCAGTTCTAGCTTCAGAAACATGTGCTCTTGATATTATTGGTGCAAAATTTGTAAGAGAAATTGAAAATGGAGAGATAATAATAATTTCTGAAAAAGGGATGGAAAGTATTAAACCTTTCCCAAAAGTTGCTGAAAGACCATGTATCTTTGAAAGAATCTATTTTTCTCGTCCTGACAGTATGCTGGGAGGAAACACAGTTTATACTTATAGAAAAAATCTTGGAATTGAATTAGCAAAAGAACATTATGTTGATGCAGATACAGTTGTACCTGTCCCTGACTCAGGAGTTCCAGCTGCCCTCGGCTATGCACAGCAATCAAGCATGCCGTTTGAACTAGGTATAATTAGAAATCACTACGTTGGAAGAACATTTATTGAACCATCCCAAAGTATTAGACAATTTG
The DNA here is from genome assembly GCA_902524285.1 of uncultured Pelagibacteraceae bacterium. Classification (GTDB taxonomy): domain Bacteria; phylum Pseudomonadota; class Alphaproteobacteria; order Pelagibacterales; family AG-422-B15; genus CACNXQ01. Next base: position 68,584 of record CABZCR010000002.1, read on the forward strand.
GCGTCAAGCTTAAACATAACGCTAATGTATCATACATCAAAAATAAAAAAATTATTTTAATCGATGACTCTATTGTAAGAGGAACTACAGCTAAAAAAATAATTAAAATGATTTATGACGCAGGTGCGAAAGAAGTACATTTGGGTATAGCATGCCCACCGATAAAGCATCCTGATTTTTATGGTATAGATACTCCAGACTATAATGAACTTATTGCATCGAAAAATAGTATTGAAGGGATTAGTAAGACTATTGGATCTAAATCGTTATTTTTCTTATCATTAGAGGGTACTTATCGAGCTATGGGTTATGAGGATAGAAATTCTGACCAACCTCAATTTACTGATCATTGCTTTACAGGCGAGTATCCCACAAGTTTGATTGATCGAGAAAAAGGCAATATATCAAAACAGTTTTCTCTTTTAACGGAAAAAAACTAAATTTCTTTAGGAACTCCTACAATATTATAGCCGCAATCAACGTAATGCGTCTCACCTGTTACACCGGAAGACAAATCACTTAGTAAGTACAGGCCTGATTTTCCAACATCTTCTAAATCAATATTTCTATTCATTAGAGAATTTTTCTCAGACCACTTCATCATGTCTTTGCCACCAGAAATACCAGCCATGGCAAGCGTTTTCATTGGTCCTGCTGATAAAGCATTGACCCGAATGTTTGAAGGGCCAAGATCAGCAGCTAAATATCTTACACTGGACTCAAGAGCGGCTTTTGCAACACCCATTACGTTGTAGTTCCGAATATATTTTTGAGACCCATCATAAGTAAGTGTTAGAAGTGAACCACCATTTTTCATTAGTTTTTCAGCTTCGTGAGCTACCTCTGTAAAAGAAAAACATGAAATAAGCATAGTATTTGAAAAGTTATTGCGTGATGTATTCAAATATTTTCCTTTTAATTCTTCTTTTTCAGAAAATGCTATTGAATGTAATACAAAGTCAATTTCGCCCCAATGATTTCCAATTTCATCAAATGATTTTTTTACTGATCCTTCTTTTAATACATCACACTCGATCAAAAAATTGCTTTTAATTGAATTTGCTAGAGGCCTCACTCTTCGATGTAGAGACTCTCCTTGATAAGTAAAACAAAGCTCAGCACCTTCATAAGATAATTTTTTTGAAATTCCCCAAGCAATAGAATGGTCGTTAGCAACACCCATAACCACCCCTTTTTTTCCGTGCAATAAACTCATCCTTCAAACCTCTTAAACACTAATGACGCATTTGTACCACCAAATCCAAAGCTATTGCTCATTGCAGTATCAATTTTTTCATCATGACGTGAAGTTAGAATATTCATTTCAATTGCTTCTTCATCTAACTCCTCAATATTAGCTGACTCTGAAACAAAATTATTATTCATCATTAATAAAGTGTAAATTGACTCATGAACACCAGCTGCACCTAAGGAGTGTCCACTTAAAGACTTTGTAGAACTGATAAGAGGCAAATCATCTTTAAAAACTTTTTTTATTGCTTTCAATTCAGCAATATCACCTACAGGTGTTGATGTTCCGTGAGCATTAATGTAATCAATTTTTTCAATATCTTTTTTTGCCATTATCATGCATCTTTCAGCACCTTCCCCTGATGGCTGAACCATGTCATGACCATCTGATGTAGCTCCATAACCGACTATCTCCGCATATATCGTGGCATTTCTTTTTACCGCTGTTTCTAAATCTTCTAAAACGACCACTCCACCTCCACCAGCAATAACAAAACCATCTCGATGTTTATCAAAAGCCCTTGAAGATTTTGATGGTTGATCATTATATTTCGAGGATAAAGCAGGCATTGCATCAAAGAGCGCTGACAAAGTCCAATCTAATTCCTCACCACCTCCAGCAAATATACGATCTTGTTTTCCCATTTGTATAATTTCATAAGCATTACCTATACAATGGGCACTTGTAGAGCATGCTGAACTTATTGAATAATTTATACCTTTAATTTTAAAATACGTTGATAAAGTTGCAGAGTTGGTGCTGCACATGACTTTTGGAACACTTGTAGGACCAATTTTTTTCGGACCTTTTTCTCGAGTGATGTCAAATGCTCTTAGTAAGCTTTTAGTAGATGGTCCACCAGATCCCATAATTAAACCTGTCATGTTATTCGATATTTCATCTTCATTAAGTCCGGAGTCCTCAATAGCCTCGTTCATAGCAATATAATTATAGCTCGCTCCATCTCCCATAAACCGAAGAAACTTTCTTTCTATAGTTTCTTCTAAATTGATATCTATCTGTCCACTTACCTGGCTCCTAAAACCCATTTCTTTTTGTGATTGGTCAAAAGAAATACCGGACGAAGCATTGTATAATGATGATTTTACTTCATCTTTATTATTTCCAAGCGATGATACGATACCAAGGCCCGTAATTACAACTCTTCTCATTATTTAATCAGTCCTACTTTTAATCCTTCGGCAGAATATATTTCCTTACTATCTACTTCTACCACTCCATCGCCTACTCCTACAATAACACCTCTTTTTATTATTTTTTTCATTTGAATTTTATATTCAACCAATTTTGAGTCCTTTAAAATTTCACCACCAAATTTTACGTTACCTGAACCTAGCGCCCTACCGCGTCCAGGTTCACCAATCCATCCCAAATAGAACCCAACTAATTGCCACATTGCATCCAAGCCTAGACATCCTGGCATCACAGGATCCATTTCAAAATGACAATCAAAAAACCATAAGTCTGGTGTTACGTCCAATTGAGCAACAATTTCACCTTTACCGAATTTACCACCACTATCAGTAATTTTTGTTATTCTATCAAACATCAACATTGGCGGAAGTGGAAGCCGTGCATTTCCAATACCAAACATTGTACCGTGAGCGCAATCTAAAAGATCCTCTTTTGTAAAGCTTGATTTTTTTTCCACAAGGTTTATCTATCTTATTGTTTTATATGAAGTTTGTAAGATTAAAGTATTATTATTGTAAAATACATTAAATTTTAATAAAAATAAATTTATGAAAGATATCAAGCATTTTTTGAGACAAAACTCGCTTAGACCAACTAAGCAAAGAGTGATTATAGCAAATTACTTATTCGACGGTGTAAACAAGCATGTAACAGCTGAAACTCTATCAAATAAACTTTTGAAGATGAAAGCAGGGATATCTCTTGCAACAATCTATAATACCCTTCATGACTTCTACGAAAAAGGTCTTTTAAAAAAATTAATGATTAATTCTGAACGTATTTATTTTGATACTAACACTGCACATCATCACCATTTTTATTCTAAAAAAGATCAAAAATTGATTGATATTAATGTAGACATGAAAGTAAGTGGCCTCCCAAAGCCTCCAAAAAATAAAAAAATTAATAAGATAGAAGTTCTAGTTCACTTAGATAATTAATTGATAATAATTCTCAATATCAGTTTAGAATCATTCTAATGTATTGACTTTTTTAAAATCAATTATATCTTTGTATTAACTTATTAAGGAGAGACAAATGACTGAATTAAAAGATAGTAAAACTTTGGATAATCTAAAAGCGGCATTTGCAGGTGAGAGCCAAGCAAATAGAAGATATTTATACTTTGCACAAAAAGCAGATGTAGAAGGCCACAATGATGTAGCGGCTGTATTTAGATCAACTGCAGAGGGTGAAACAGGACACGCTCATGGACATTTAGAGTTTATGGAAGAAGTAGGTGATCCTGCAACAGGAGAACCAATTGGTTCAACAGAGGATAATCTTAAAGCCGCTATAGCTGGAGAAACTCATGAGTATACTGATATGTATCCAGGCATGGCAAAGACTGCAAGAGAAGAGGGTTTTGACGAAATAGCTGATTGGTTCGAAACATTGGCTAAAGCTGAAAAGTCTCACGCAGGCAAATTCCAAAAAACATTAGACTCAATCGATTAATTAAAAAGGGGCTTAAATAGCCCCTTTTTTCTATCATGGATATAAAAAAAGAAGGCAGTTTAGCTGCACCTACACGTGATATTGTAGATTGGAACTCAGATGAATATCTAAATGAAAAAGCTTTAGATGCTGAGATGCGTCGACAGTTTGAAGTTTGTCATAGTTGCCGACGGTGCTTTAATCTCTGTGATAGTTTTCCAACATTATTTGATTTTATTGACGACTCTCCAAATGAGTCAGTTGATGATTTAACAAAAAAACATTTCGAGGATGTTACAGATAAATGCACATTATGTGATATGTGTTTTATGACTAAATGTCCTTACGTACCGCCCCATGAATTTAATATCGATTTTCCTCATCTGATGCTCAGATACAGAACTTATCAAGAAAATCAAAAAAAATTATCTAAAATTCCAAAAGAACTTGCAAAGGTAGATCGAAATGCGAGTCTTGCAAGACTGTCGCCCAGCATAGCTAATTGGTCATCTGATAAAAAAAATAAATTAACAAGAAGTCCGTTGGAACTTATGACAGGTATTGATAAAGATGCTGAATTACCTAAGTTCGAAAAAAAGTCATTTCATGATAACTTCAAAAATATATCTAATAAGCTAAATAAAAATGCTCCAGCTTACGGAAGAAAGGTCGCTATTTATTCAACATGTTATGTTAACCATAATAATTCAAAAGTAGGAGTAGCAGCTAATAATGTTTTAAATTTTAATGGTGTGGACACAATATCAACGTACCCAGGTTGTTGTGGAATGCCACATTTAGAGCAAGCGCAGCATGAAAAAGTAAAAATTCAATCGGAAAATATATCAGAAGAATTGTGTAAACTTATTGATCAAGGTTATGACATAGTAACTCTAACAGCCAGTTGTGGATTAATGTTAAAATTTGAATGGCCATTATTAAACCCAGAAAATGAAAATGTGAAACGGCTATCGAAGCATGTTTTTGACATTGATGAATATATTGTTGATATAGCTAAAAAAGAGGGACTTGTTGATGGTTTACAATCTTTTGATGACGGCATTACTGTTCACAACGCCTGCCATGCTCGGGCACAAAATATGGGTAACAAAGCATTAGAAATGTTGAAAAAAATTCCCGAAACCAAAGTAGATGTCGTTGAAAAGTGTGCTGGACATGGAGGAACTTTTGGAGTTATGAAAAAAACAAGAAAGTCGGCAATTAAATACGGCAGGGCAACTGCTCGTCAAATTCGAAACAAAAAAAACAAGTATATGGTCTCGGACTGCCCTCTTGCTTGTAAGCATTTAAATGAATTTTTAAATGAAGATAAAGATACAAAATATATATCAATGCACCCAATAGAAGTTATAGCAAAATCCTATAATTTAACTTGATATTTAATGATTAATTATTAGGTAAGTGATATGCCAATCGAACAAAAAAAAATTGACTCGTCAGATTTATTAGACTTAACTACTTATTCAAAAGAGCGTAAGGCAATTCGAAAAGAAGTTGTTGCAATGAAAAAAAATAGACGAGTAGAGTTAGGACCACACTCTACTTTCTACTTTGAAAATTTTTTTACAATGAAGGCTCAGATACAGGAAATGCTTTATATTGAAAAAGGTGGTGATGAACAATTAAGAGATGAGTTAGAGGCCTATAATCCCCTAATACCAAATGGTTCAGAATTAGTTGCTACATTCATGTTTGAAATAGATAATCCATTAACTAGAAAAAAAGTTTTGTCCTCTTTAGGTAACGTAGAAAATAAGACATATATAAAGGTTAATGGAAATAAAATTTATGCTGTGCCTGAAAATGACGTAGATCGTACAGACAACTCAGGAAAAACATCATCAGTTCATTTTCTACACTTTAAGTTTGAAGATCATCATGTTAAAGATTTTAAAGATATGGATTGCACTGTTGAGATTGGAACTGACCACGAACACTATCCACATATATCTGTACTTACTAATGAGGTAAAAGCTGCACTAATAAAAGATTTTGATTAATCTTTTCCGGTAGATCCAAATCCCCCATCTCCCCTTTTTGTTTGATCAAGATTTTGAACTTCTTTGAACTCTACTTGTATAGCATTTGTGAAGACCATTTGTGCAATTCTATCTTTTGGATGAATGGTAAATTCATCTTTGCTTAAATTTATTAATATTACTTTAATTTCACCTCTATAATCACTGTCTATTGTTCCAGGGGTGTTTAATATTGTTATACCATGTTTAAATGCTAAACCGGATCTTGGCCTAATCTGAGCCTCCAAACCTTTTGGCATTGCAATTGATATTCCACATGGAATAATTTCTCTTTCCCACGGACGAATTTTAATTGAATTTTCAATGGATGCACTTAAGTCAATTCCAGCAGCCTCATCAGTCTGATAAGAAGGAATATCAAAATCCTTAAGTTTTGAAGTTTTTTTTATATGTACTTCTGAGATAGGTAGATTAGCCAAATCAATAACATCAATTATTTAAGTGAAGAGAAATTTTTTGACACAGTTTCTTGGCTACTTCTTTTTTTGTCATCAATTCCCAGTTTTCAGAATATAGTTTTGACGTAAAGTATATTTCATTTGTATCTTGATTAAATATTCTATTTTCTGATACATTGTTTCCTAGAACCCAATCACAGCCTTTTTTATTAAGTTTTTCATTGGAGTTTCTTTCAAGATTACTAGTCTCAGCCGCGAATCCTACTACCAGTTTTGGTCTTAGATGGTTTCTTTTACTAAGTCTTTCCAAAATATCTGGGTTTTCTTCTAAAATCATATTTTGACGTGATCCATCTTTCTTTATCTTTGTAATCTCTTTATTAGCAATCTTATAATCTGCTACGGCAGCAGCACATACGGCTATATCTGCTGGCAATGAACTTTCGCAAGCTTCTAACATTTGATCAGCTGAGTCCACGTTTATGAACCGTTCTACATTAGGCCTGGTTAAATTCGTTGGGCCAGAAACTAAAGTTGTTTTTGCACCTAAGCTTTGCAATGTTTCCGCTATCGCATAGCCCTGTTTCCCAGAGGATTCATTAGAGATAAATCTTACAGGGTCTATCATTTCTTTAGTTGGACCAGCAGTAACTAAAGCAGTTCGATTCACAAGAGGTTTATAATCAAGTGCATCAAAATATTTTTTAATAAATTTTACGACTTCATTCGGTTCAACCATGCGGCCTTCGCCGTATTCACCGCAAGCCATTTCACCATTATCCGGTCCGATAAATTCGATACCATCATTTTTCAATATCTCAACATTTCTTTGTGTAGAATTGTTCAACCACATTCTTACATTCATTGCTGGTGCAATCAGTATTGGCTTGTTTGTAGCCATAAGAACGGTAGATGCAAGATCGTCAGCTACCCCGTAAGCCATTTTTGAAATCATATTTGCAGTCGCTGGAGCAACTAAAATAATATCTGACAATCTAGAAAGTTGAATGTGACCCATTTCATGCTCATCTGTTAAATTAAACAAATCAGTATAAACTTTATTTCCTGAGAGACTCTCAATAGATAAAGGTGTTACAAATTCAGATCCAGATTTTGTTAAAATACATGTTATATCTATGTTATTTTTCTTTAATTCACGTATTGTATCTAGAGACTTATATGCGGCAATGCCTCCAGTAATAATCAATAGAACTTTTTTATTTTGCATTTTGTACACGTATACTCTTTTGTCTTAAATGACTAGTAATAAACGAAATATTTTTCTAAATGAATACAAAAGCAAGCATTATTCCAACTACAAGAGCTACACCGCCTATTACATATGAACTGCTATCTCTATTTTTTGGAGTTTTATCCTCTTCATTCTTTACTATCAAATCAAAGGCTTGATCAGCTCTTGAGATAAAGTCGGGAATGTCAGGAACTTTCCTTGCTATACTTTGTAATGCTTGTTGCGTTTGTTGAAGTCTATTTTTTATTCCTAATTCATCTTTTAGCCATGTTTCAATTTCAGGTTTCGATACTTCCCAAAAATTAATATCTGGATCCAACTTTCTGGCAACGCCCTCAACTGTTATCATTGTTTTTTGTAAAAGCAAAAGCTGTGGTTGTAAAAACATATTAAATTGCTTTGTTATATCAAATAACTGGAGTAGCACATTCCCCATTGAAATATTTTTAGCTTTTTGATTTATGATCGGCTCCCCGATCGATCTCAAAGCTTGTGAAAAATCCTCGATAGACTGATTTTTGTCAATCAATCCTGCTTCTTGATGAATTTTTGCAATATGTAAATAATCTTGTTTTATAAATCCATAAATAATTTCTGCTAAATAAGATCTATTTTTTTTATCCAATCTACCCATAATACCAAAATCAACTGCTAAAAGTTTACCTTTTGGATTAAGGAACAAATTACCTTGATGAAGGTCGGCATGAAAATATCCATCTCTTATTGACTGTCTTAAAAAATTTATAATCAGATTTTCGGCTGCCTGTTTTTTATTTACTTTTTTTTCGTTCAACTCATCAATTTTATCTGCTGGAATACCAATAATTTTTTCCATCGTGAGTACTTTTTGAGTAACTTTATCCCAATAAACATTTGGTACATAAAAACTCTCATCCATATTCGTATTCTCAGATAACTCTGAAGCAGCCGCAGCCTCATATCTTAAATCCAGCTCAAACTTTATGACTTCCTTTGCTTTTTTTATTATAGAATTAGGTCTTAACCTTTGAAATTCAGTGAAATTTTCCATGAACGTGGTAAGCCATTCAAGCCTTTCCATTTCCTGATTGATTATTTTTTCTATTTCTGGCCTTAGAACTTTAACCGCCACATCAATTTCTGTATTAGATGATTTTATTTTTGCAAAATGCACTTGAGCAATTGAAGCTGCGGCAATTGGTTCGCTTAATTGTGAAAAAACATTATCAATATTTGTTCCAAACTCATCTTCAATAATTTCAATAGCTGTTTTTCTTGAAAAGGGTGGCAAATTATCTCTTAATAATGACAGGTCTTCTGCAATTGTGTTGCCTACGATATCAGGCCTTGTAGATATTAACTGTCCTAGTTTAACAAATGAAGGACCAAGTTCGTTCAATGCTTGCGCAATTCTAAACCCGTCAGATTTATTTTTATGGTTTCTATCATAAGATACGCCTATAGAAATTAAATTAGTAAAAAAAATAAATAAAAATTTAAATCGTATATTTTTATTTATTAAGATTAATACATTGTACTTTTTTAGTACTCTAATCAGTTTGATCAAAAAAAGTAAATTACTGAGCATTTATAATTTTTGTGGCATTGTGTATGGCTACTATTCCGTTAAAAATATTACGATAGTTTACATCTTTAAATTTTGTACCCTCAATTATTTTTTTAAAATTTTCTTGTGATGGGAAATTACTAATTGTTTTTGTTAAGTACTCATAAGGCTTTTCATCTCCAACAATAATTTTACCCATTAATGGTATAATTGAAGAATAAAAATTATACACATTTGAAATTGTTTCATTCTCAGCTTTGGAAAATTCTAAGCAATAAAATTTTCCCCCAGGTTTTAGTACTCTATATGCTTCATCCAGTGAATTTTCAATATTAGAAAAATTTCTTACACCAAAGGATACGAGGTATGCATCAAAAGTATTTTCTTTAAAAGGGAGATCTTCTGCAGATGCAACAACCCATTCAATTTTATCTTTAAAGGTGTGATTTTTTTTTCCTTCTTCAACCATAAATTCATTAGGATCACACACAGTAGCCTTTCCTTTGCCTTTGACTCTTTTTAAAAATCGTCTTGCAACATCGCCAGTTCCTCCGGCTACATCAATTATATGCATCTCCTTTTCTGGAGAAAGCCAATCGATTAGTAATTCTTTCCAATATCTATGTGCTCCAAATGACATAATATCATTCATGATATCGTATTTGCTCGCAACTTTATCAAAAACTTCTTTTGTTTCCATAATACGCTTATTTATTTAATATCTTATAAACTAAAAAAGTATAAATGTAATATATGCCAGAGCTACCAGAAGTCCAAACAGTTGTAAATGGTATAAAAAGCAAAATTAAAAAGCACAAAATTTTACGATTCAAGAAATATATAAGTAAATTAAGATATCCTATCCAAAAAAATTTATCTTCAAAAATTGAGAGCTCTACAGTTACAACTGTTTTTCGAAGAGCAAAATATATAATTATAAATTTATCAAATAACAGGTCCTTAGTAATACACTTAGGGATGTCAGGAAGGGTTATTATTGTAAAAGATAATAAAAAAAAATTTAAACACACACATTTCTCTATCTTTTTTAACAATAACTTAGTTTTTCAATTTATTGACCCAAGAAGATTTGGATATATTTTTGTTGCAGAAACAGCCTCATTAGAAAGACATAGGTTCTTCGTGAACCTTGGTATTGAGCCTCTTATTGGACAATTTAATGATCGATACCTAATAAACGTTACTAAAAATAAAAAATCACCGATTAAAAATATAATTATGAATCAAAAATATATTGTTGGTGTTGGAAATATTTATGCGTCTGAAGCATTATTTATGTCAGGTATTCATCCATCCAGGTTAGGTAAAGATATTACAAAACGGGATTGTGAAAAATTGGTACGCGCTATTAAAAGTGTACTAAAAAAATCTATAAAATTAGGTGGTTCAAGTATAAACGACCATGCGATGGTTTCTGGAAAGATGGGATATTTTCAAAATAAATTGTATGTTTATGGTAGAGAAGGATCAAAATGTGTAAAAAAATCTTGTCAGTCGACCATAATACGAATAGTAATATCGCAGCGTTCATCATTTTATTGTTCTGAATGTCAAAGATAAAAAAATATAATTAATTATGGCCAATACAAAATCTGCAAAAGGTAAAGTAAGAGAGATCTCTAAAAAAACAGATATCAATAAGTCTGTAAGGAATAGATATCGTACCTATATTAAAAAAGTAGAACTAAATATTGTTAAAGGCAATAAAAACGAAGCTCAAGAGGCTCTCAAGCATGCAGAGTCAGAAATAATGTCAGCTGTTTCGAAAAAGATTGTTCATAAGAACACTGCCTCAAGAAAAATTTCACGTTTATCCAGCCAAATAAAATCAATCAAATAGATTCATTAAACTTTTTCCGTAGCTTATGATAAGCATTGAAAGTTACATGCAAACATAACACACTAATTTAATTCTAAATTTTATAAGTATCTTAATTGCTTTTATTATTGCGATTCATTTTTAGAGAAGCTAACTTAATTCAAATTAAAAAATATCTTTCTTAATTATTCAGAAAAAATAATTTTTTAGACTAAAACTATCAAGAATTTAGTCAGGGCTTTTTTTGATCTAATTTTTGTTTTAAATAAAAAGTATAAAAAGAATTATGTTTTTTTTGTAAATTGGATAAGATTTTATATAGGGCTATTGGAGGGGCTTGCAAAATGTATCAAGATTTAAACAAGAATCAAGCTTCATCAGTTAATCTAAAAGATCAATGGAATTCAGTCTTAAAAAAACTAAATGCAGAGTATGGTAACGAGATATTTAATAGCTGGATCAAAAATATCTCAATAAGAAATCTAGATGAAGATGTTTTATATTTTACTGTTCCTACAAGATTTATTAGAGATTGGATTACCTCACATTATTTAGACAAAATTATATATTTTCTAAGTCAAGAAAACTCTCAAATCAAAAGAGTAAAAATAAATATTGATAATTCACTAACTGCCAACATGCTTAATATTGATAAAAATTCTCTTGATCAAAATAAAATAAATATCAATACAAATACCTCTAATTATATTGACGACTGGCCATTAGATGACCGTTTCAAATTTGATAAATTTGTAGTTGGTCCATCAAATGAACTTGCATTTGCTTCTGCAAAAAGATTCTGTTCAAATAATGTAGATGATTTTAATCCTCTATATATTTATGGAGGTGTTGGCCTAGGTAAAACTCACCTGCTTCATGCAATTGGATGGAAGTTGAAAGAAGAAAATATAGCAAATAGTATTTTATATCTTTCTGCTGAAAGATTTATGTTTCAATTTATAAAGTCTCTAAGGCAAAAAGATACTATGTCATTTAAGCAAAAATTTAGATCAGTAGATGTCCTAATACTTGACGATATTCAGTTCATGATGGGAAAAGTTTCAACACAAGAGGAGTTTTTTCATACTTTTAATTGGTTATTGGATATGAATAAAAAAGTTATAATCTCGGGCGATAGATCTCCTAGCGAACTAGTTAGTTTTAATGAAAGAATGAAGTCTAGATTATCTGGTGGATTAGTGGTGGATATTATGCCTGCAGATTTTAATTTGAGATTTTCAATTATTAAAAATAAATATGCAGAACTTGTTGCTAGAAATAAAAATTCGTTAAGCTTAGATGAGGAAGTGCTATCATTTCTAGCAAAAACGGTTGCCTCTAATGTAAGAGAACTAGAAGGTGCATTAAATAAAGTTTATACATTTTCAAATATTTTAGGTAAAAAAATTGATATTGAATTAACAAAATCAGTTTTAAAAGATTTACTTAGATCAAACGATAGAAGAATTACGATTGATGAAATTCAAAAGAAAGTATCGAGTTATTATAATATCAAGCTTGACGATCTTATATCTAGTAGAAGAATAAGAACTTTTGCAAGACCAAGACAAGTAGCAATGTATTTATCAAAAAAACTTACCACTAGATCGTTACCTGAGATTGGAAGAAAATTTGGAGGAAGAGACCATACTACTGTTATTCATGCAGTAAAAAAAATTGATGAATTGAAACAACATGATTCAAAATTTGATGAGGATGTAAACTTGATTACTCAAATGATAACCTCTGTTTAATCAGTTACTGATGCTTAATAATTTATGGAATTTAAAATAAATAGTTCAGATCTGCTCAAGGCACTTTCTCATATTCATGGAATAGTCGAAGTTAGACATACATTGCCTATACTCTCAAACATTATACTAAAAGCAAAAGATAATGAATTAACTCTGTCATCGACGAATTTAGATATATACTGTGCAGACAAAATTCAAGCAGAAGTTTCTATAGCAGGTGAAATCTCAGTTTCAGCAGTAACATTTTTTGAAATTATTAAACGACTTCCACCTGGTTCGGAAGTTGTGATGACAATGGAAGAAGGAGAAAATGAAATTAAATTAAAATGTGGAAGGTCAAAATTCAACTTATCAACTCTTAAAACAGATGATTTTCCAATTATTTCTGAAAATGATTTATCAACAAACTTTGTCTTAAGCGCCGATGAGTTGATAAGAATTATAGACAAAACAAAATTTGCAGTATCAAACGAAGAAACAAGATATTATTTAAACGGTATCTTTCTGCATAAAGCTGATAGAAATTCTATACAATTTTTAAGGGCTGTTGCCACAGACGGTCATCGTTTAGCACAATATGATATTCCACTTCCACAGGGTGCTGAAGATATAACTGGTATTATTATTCCAAAAAAGACTATTTTTGAATTAAGAAAAGTACTTGATGATGCCAATGGTGATGTGAGTATTTCATTAAATGAAAATAAAATTAAATTTACTTTTAATGATCTAAAAATTATCTCAAAGGTTATTGATGGTACATTTCCCGACTATACAAAAGTTATACCTCAGAATAATAACAAAAATTTTAAAACGAATAACAATGAATTAAAAAATGCTATTGATCGTGTCTCGGCCGTTGCAGCTAATGAAGAATCTAAATCTAAAGCAATTAAGCTTTCTTTAGAGGATAATAGGCTAAATCTAAGTGTTGAAAGTCAATCAAAAGGTTCAGCAAATGAAATAATAGATATTAGCTATGATGGTGATAAAGTTGATATCGGTTTTAATTCTAAATATATCATAGATATTTGTAATGAAGTCGATGGAGAGGAAGTTGATATAAGTTTATTAGACTCGGTCTCACCAGCCATTATTCTTGATAAGACAGATGAAAATCTATTTTTCGTTCTAATGCCTATGCGAATTTAATTATGTATCCTAATACTAGGATTGACAAAATTTCATTAATTAATTTTAAAAATCATTTAAATACAAATCTAAAAGATCTCAGTTCATTTGTTGTCCTTAATGGACATAATGGATCAGGCAAAACAAATATATTAGAGGCGATATCTCTTTTTTCACCTGGTCGCGGTATGAAAAATTCACACTTTGCGGAGATGCCAAATAAGGATAAGGATCAAAAGAATTTTGAGATTAAAATAAAAGTAAAGTATGACACTGGTGAAGTTGAACTTTTTCGAAGTTTTTCATCTGTGGAAAAAAATAAAAATTATATTTCAGTAGATAATGAGAAAATTACTAATTTTCAATTATTAGAATTCATAAATATATTGTGGATTACACCAATAATGGAAAAAGTAATCATTCAAAGTAATTACGAGAAAAGAAATTTTTTTGATCGACTTATTTTTAATATAAATAAAAATCACTTAAAAAATTATGCCAAAATACAAAAATTACTAAGTGAGAGATTAGCTTTATTGAAAGAAAAAAACTATGATACAAATTGGTTAAGTATTGTCGAAAAAAATATTGCAAACCTATCTGTTAGATTACTAATGGACAGAATAAATTTTATTGATCATCTTAACAATAACCTAAGATCTGTTAAAGTTCCCTTTAATGCATGTCAAATCGATATTTCCCATGAATTATCCAAATTAGGCGATATTAGTAATTCTGAGTGCATTACAGAAAAGTACATAATTGCACTAAATAAAAACAGGGAAATAGACGCTGCATTAAATAAAACTACTCTAACAGTCAATAGAGTAGAAATTAAAATATTCAATAACATTGAAAGGATTATTGAAGCAAAAAATTGTTCGACTGGAGAACAAAAATCTATTTTACTTTCTATATTTTTATCAGTAGCTAGTATGGTAAAAGATCAAAATAACAGTCGTTCCCCTATTATTTTAATTGATGAGGCTATGGCTCATCTTGATTCAGAACATAAAGAATTTCTATTCGGTGAACTAGAGAGTTTAAAATCACAAGTATGGTTTTCTGGTGTGTCAAAAGATTTGTTTGAGAATATTAATAACCAAACTGTTTTCTTTGATATGAAAAATGTTGTATAATACAATAAAACAAAACATGTAAGTGAGCGAAGTTTCAAATAATTACGGAGCAGAGTCCATCAAGGTACTCAAGGGTCTAGAAGCAGTTAGAAAAAGACCAGGAATGTATATTGGTGACACCGACGATGGTAGCGGTTTGCATCATATGATATTTGAAGTTGTTGATAATTCTATTGATGAGGCACTTGCAGGTCATTGTGACCAAATAGCTATTACTTTGAACAGTGATGGATCAGTTACTGTGGAAGATAATGGCAGGGGGATACCTACTGAAATTCACCCTGAAGAAAAAATTTCAGCTGCAGAAGTTATAATGACTCAACTTCATGCAGGAGGTAAGTTTGATCAAGACACATATAAGGTGTCTGGAGGCTTACATGGAGTAGGCGTTTCAGTAGTTAACGCATTGTCTTCTAAACTTCACCTAAATATATACAGAGATCAAAAAGAGCATTTTATTGAATTCAACAATGGAGAAGCTTCAAGTCCCCTAAGTATAATAAATAAAAATATAGAGAAAAATGGCACTAAAATAACATTTTATCCAGATAAAAATATTTTCTCTGACACTGAATTTGATTCAAAAATTTTAAAACAGAGGTTTAGGGAGATGGCTTTTTTAAACTCAAAGATAACTATAATTTTTTATGATAGTCGGAATGCGGATAAAAAAGAAAGTAAATTTCATTATGAGGGAGGTATTGGTGAGTTTGTAAAATATCTAGATAAATCAAAGAAATCATTAATTGAAAAGCCAATAAGTATTGAAGGTCAAAAAAATAATATTGAATTTAGCTGCTCTCTTTGGTGGAATGATAGTTATTATGAACAAATTCTCACCTTCACAAATAATATTAGACAAAAGGATGGCGGTACTCATTTGTCAGGTTTTAGAGCAGCTCTTACGAGAGTCGTAAATAATTATTTAGACAGCAGTAAAGGCTCAAAGAAACAAACCATAAGTCCAAACAGTGATGATATCAGGGAGGGGTTAACCACAGTTTTATCTGTTAAAGTTCAAGATCCAAAGTTTTCATCACAAACTAAAGACAAGTTAGTTTCCTCAGAAGTAAGGCCAGTGGTAGAGAATTTAGTCAATGAAAAATTGTCTGACTGGTTTGAAAGACATCCGAATATTGCAAAAGAAATTTTCTTAAAAATTCAAAAAGCAGCTGAGGCAAGAGAAGCAGCAAGAAAAGCTAGAGAACTTACTAGAAGAAAATCTGCTCTTGAAATAACAAACTTACCTGGAAAACTTGCAGATTGTCAGGAAAAAGATCCTTCACTTTCAGAAATATTTATTGTCGAGGGAGATTCTGCTGGTGGTTCAGCTAAACAGGGTAGAGATAGAAAGTTTCAGGCAATCTTACCATTAAGAGGTAAGATACTTAATACTTGGAAATCGAGAACAGATAAAATCTTAGGCTCGCAAGAAATAGGAACTCTAATCACGGCGCTTGGAACAGGTATAGGACCTAATGAATTTAATTCTAACAATTTAAGATATCACAAAGTTATAATAATGACTGATGCTGATGTTGATGGATCGCATATAAGAACACTATTGCTGACTTTCTTTTTTAAGGAAATGAGAGGACTTATTGAAAATGGTAATTTATATATTGCAAGACCACCTTTATTTAAAATTAAACGAGGAAAGGAGGAGTTATATATAAGTGATGAGGATAATCTGCACAGATCCCTTATAAAATATGGGGCAGATGATGTAATTTTTAAGACTTCACTAGGAAATCAATTAAAAGAAGAGGATTTAGTAAGTACTCTAATTAAAATATCAGAAATCATTGAGATATATAATAAGGTTCCCGATAGATATGATAAAAAAGTTTTAGAGCAAATTGCCATTTCTGGATGTCTAGAGGTAAATAAGTTTTCAGAGTCAAAAGAAAAAACTAAAGAAGCCATAAATTATATTTCAAATAGAATTAATATAAGTCGTCCCGATTACGATAGAGGGTGGCAAGGTGAATATTCAAAAGATAAAGGGTTTACATTCAGGCGTGAATTAAGGGGTCTACAAGATAGCATTATTATAGATAATAATTTACTTGAATCACAGCTCATAAAAAATCTTAACTCAACTTACTCTGAGCTTTTTCAAATGTTTGAGATGCCGGGTAAGCTAATTTTAAAAAATGATACAATTAAGGTTTATTCCCCATCTCAACTTTTCAATACTATTCAAGATTTAGGTAAAAAAGGCTTATCTATGCAGAGGTATAAGGGACTGGGTGAAATGAACCCAGAACAATTATGGGAAACAACCTTAGATCCAAAAAATAGATCCTTAATACAAGTAAAAATTGATGATGAAGAGTCCACAAAGGGCGTATTTGAAGATTTAATGGGTGAAAATGTTTTACCACGAAAAGAATTTATTGAAAACAGAGCTGATAAAGTTTTAAACCTAGATATCTAGTCGAAACGTATCCTATAGAGATAACTATCATTTTTCTTTAACCATGATATTTGGTCTTTAAAATTAGGACAAAATCTTTTAACCAGCATCCAAAAATTTTTAGTATGGTTAAATTCTTTTAAATGACAAAGCTCATGAACGATAATATACTCTAATACTTCTGTTGGAGCAAAAACTAATCGCCAATTTAAATGTATTATCCCAGCAGTATTACAAGATCCCCAATAGTTAAAACTATTAGAAATTTTTATTGCTTTTATATTTAATCTAAGGGACTTAGATACACTATCTACATAGTGCTTTGAATAAAATAAAATTTGATTAATAATCCATTTTTTTAAAATTCTTTTATGAATATTGCTGTCAGATGTAACTATAAGATTGTTATTTCTAATAAATACTTTATTTGTATTACCTTCTTCAAAAATAACTTTCATTTTTTTTCCAATAATTATTAAAGATGAATTATGTTCGATTAATAATAAGGGTAGGTGTTTTTTAATTTCTTTATATAACCACTCCATATTTTCATATGCGAATTCAAGCCCATTTTTGAATGATACGTAATACGGAATAGATACCAACCCACGTAAATTTTTTTTATCAAAAGTAAGCTTATAGTTTCTTGATAATTTATTTTTTTTTATCAACAATTGAATACTTTGCTTTTTATAACTAATGATATGACTTTTTTGCATTTTTTATTGATTGAAAGAATACAGAATATTATTAGATTAATATGATTAATGATAGGAAATAAATTTTGACCAACTTGATTAAACAATCATTTGATGAAGAAATTAATTTAAAATTAAGAACTCTAAATCTTATACATTGGACAGCAGTATTTGGTCAGTTTTTTGCTGTTGTGATTGCATATTTTTATTTCGAAATAAGCTTTAGTATATATTTCTGTATATTTTTAATCTTACTTAGCGTTATATTAAATGTTCTTGTTAGTATTTTTTACCCTTTAACTAAAATACTTAATTACAATGAAACTTTTTTCATTCTCGTTTTTGATTTGCTTCAATTAGTAGGCCTTCTTTTTTTAACTGGAGGATTAACTAATCCATTTTCTGTATTAATACTTGCGCCTCTTGTAATTGCAGCAACCTATCTTGATCTAAAAAGAATAATTATTATTACTTTAATAGCTATTATTTCACTCAATTTTCTTGCTTTTTTTTTATTTTCCATTAGAGAGCGATGCACTAGGTATTAGTCAAAATGAATTTTCTAGATTTGAGATATTTTTAATATGGTCGGCATTAATAATTGCTGTAATATTTCTTACATTTTACTGTTTTAGGGTAGCAGATGACTCGAGAAAAACACGTAAGGCGCTCAAGGAAACGCAACTTTCTCTTTCAAATGAGGAAAAAGTTTCAGCACTTATGGGATTAACGGCAGCAGCAGTACACGAACTAGGTACTCCGTTGTCAACTATTTCAGTGATTACAAAAGAACTTGTCAATAATAACGATGACGAACAAGTAAAAGAAGATTTAAATCTAATACAATCTCAGCTTAAAAGATGTAGTAATATATTAGAAAGATTAAGATCAAATAGTTTAGATGATAAAAATAATGAATTTATAAATCAGTTAGACTTTATTCGTTTGATTAATGAAATAACATCTTCTTATGATAATGATAATATTAACATTATAATTTCTAATGATCCTTATTTTGAGAATATAAATGTTACAATTCCTAGGTCAGCTGAAATAGTCCATTCAATAACCAATGTAGTTGATAATGCATTCAAATTTGCAAGTTCACAAATAGACATCAATTTGATCAACGAAGAAAATAATATCATTATTGAAGTAGCAGATGATGGTCCTGGATTCGCACCAGAAATATTCCCCTTTCTCGGGGAACCGTATATAAGAAATAATAACAAGGCTATAAAACAGGGTCTTGGCTTAGGTTTATTCATTTCTAAAAACTTACTTGCAAAGTCTCAAGGTGAGATTAAATTTTCTCAAAGGGAAGGCGGTGGAGGATTAGTAAAAATATTTTTATCAAAAAATTACCTCAATTTATCTAATGAGTAATGTAAAGAAAGTTTATATGAATAATGAAAAATCATTAATGATTATTGAT
Organism: uncultured Pelagibacteraceae bacterium; assembly: GCA_902524285.1. GTDB lineage: Bacteria > Pseudomonadota > Alphaproteobacteria > Pelagibacterales > AG-422-B15 > CACNXQ01. Next base: position 88,160 of record CABZCR010000002.1, read on the forward strand.
GATGACGATGTGTTTAGGAATAGGTTAATTACTGCAATGAAACGTAAGGGCTACGATGCATTTGGGGCTTCATCAGTTTCAGAGGCTATATCATTAGTTAACACAAATCCTCCAAAATATGCTGTAGTTGATTTACGCCTAAACGATGGTAATGGCTTGGAAGTTGTTTCAATTTTATCCAATAAAAGGCCAGACAGTAAAATAGTAATGCTCACAGGATATGGAAATATACCAACTGCAGTCGCGGCCGTTAAAGAAGGTGCTTGTGATTATCTCGCAAAACCTGCGGATGCTGATGATATTGAGGCCGCACTAAAGGCTCCTTATTCATCTACACCTGAACCTCCACAAAACCCAATGTCCGCAGACAGGGTAAAGTGGGAGCATATACTGAGAGTGTATGAGTTGTGTAACCGAAATGTTTCTGAGACCGCTAGAAGACTAAAGATGCATAGGCGAACTTTACAGAGAATTCTACAGAAAAAATCTCCGAAATAAATAGTTAAGCAGTTTTCTTTAATTGATTGATTTCACTTAAGGTACTTACACCTTGGTCGGCAATTTCCTGGCCAGCAACAGTATCACTCTCATTATTTAACTCATCCATATTAACAAATTCTGCATAAGTAGCTCTGGTCCTATCTGTAATTATATGGGCCTTTAAAAGTGTTTTAACCAGAACTCTAAAGATATTGTTTTGGTTTTTCATCTCATCTTTGATTACTTCACCCTGATCTATGTACTTATGGAACTCCCGATCTACCCATTTATGATCTAAACCAACACAGGAATATACATGTTTCTTCTCAAATGGATTAACTAGGTTAAATAGAAGTTCAACAAAGATTTTTTCAGCCCAATCTTCTACTTTGATATGCTCTTTCTTAGTCAATTTTGGCACTGTTCTATCTGCCCATATTTTTCCAAATTTGTGATGAAATGCTTCATCGCTCATCGTGTATTTTAATAACGTTTTTAATACTGGGTCATTTGTATTTTCGTATGCCATGGCAAATGCTCCCATAGCCAATCCCTCAATCATCATTTGCATTCCAATTATCTTTTTATAAACTAAATCTGATGAAACAATCTCATTAGCTACCCTACCTAGAGTTGGTCCAACTTTGTAAGGGGATCCCCATCTAGCTTGTATATACTTTGTAAAACCTGCAACGTGTCTAGCCTCCTCCCTCGTTTGATTAGCTGCATATTCCTGAGCACCTGGATCTCTTAAAACGTGACATAAACTTGCACTTAATGAAAGGGCAGCCTGCTCACCATGAAGAATTTGGGATAATACAAATCTAAAACTCTCATTATTCAATTTGATTAATTGTTGCTTTGATAACTTCTCTCTAATACTTGGAATTTGGAGTTCAATTCCGAAAGGGCCATCAGGATCCACAATATTTTCATTTTCTATGTCAAATGGAATATCAAAATCAATATACTTCTTATCGTTTGGATCCCAGAAATGTTTGTGAGTAGCGCTAATTATTTTATCAAAAGCGTCAGAGCGATCACTGTAACGATCTTCATCCATCATTGGAATAAAGTGTCTAGGATTTGCTGCATTATAGGCAGGGTCTTTTGTAAGTGAATTTTTACCCGATTTGGAGGTTTGCCATTTTTCTTGAACCTTATAAACTTGGTCTTTAGCTACAATTTTTGCGATTTGTATTTTTTGTGTTAATTCAACCATCAGATTCATTATAATGAATTTAACTAATTATAAAATATATTTGTGAACAAATGTTCATTTTTAATTACAAAATATTTAATAATTTCAATGTCTTAAAGATTTAATAAAGTATTGTCATTATTATATAATGTTCTGCCAACTTGAAATAAATTTTATAGAATTTAATTTAAACATATACAAAGTTATGATTTTCTCATATTTTTCCCCCTATCACTTATAAATCTTATTAAAAAATGCTGCAAAAAATTGAAAATTGGTTTTTTAAATTCCGTTTTTGGGTCCTCGCCAGCTTTGTATTGTTAACAATTATAATGGGCTATTTTGCAGTTCAAATAAGAATGGATGCGGGTTTTTATAAACAACTGCCAAGTAGCCACTCGTTTGTAAAAACATATTATGAGTATCAAAATGATTTAAGTGGCACTAACAGCATTACTGTTGCCTTAAGGACCACAGAAGGGGATATTTTTAATAAAGACTATTTTGAGAGACTCTTCGAGTTGAATCAATCTATTAGATACTTACCAGGAGTAAACCAAGGATCAATGCAATCACTTTGGACACCCAATGTAAAAGTGATGCGTGTCACTGAAGAGGGGTTTGAAAGCACTGAAGTCATACCGGGCAATCTAACGCCAGAAAAATTGTCTAATGATGAACTTAACAAAATTAAAGAGAGAATATTAACAGGAGGGCATGTTGGTAGCATTGTATCAAATGACTTCACTTCATCATTGATTAAAGTTGAACTAACAGAGTTTAATAGAAAAACTGGTGAGAGATTAGATTACTTACAATTAGGTAAAGATATTGAGGAAATCAGAGATGAATTCGAGCAGGGAGCATATAGAGTTGAGATAACTGGTTTCGCAAAGATGATTTCTGATATTGCCAGTGAAGCATATAATGTTGTAATCTTTTTTGCTTTAGCTTTCCTGCTTACTGTTTTAGCTGTTTATTGGTATTCAAGATCTTGGACGCTAACTTTTCTTCCACTTGTTTGTTCCTTGACATCATTAGTATGGCAATTTGGAATGTTAAAAATTTTAGGTTTTGGATTAGATCCTCTGGCGATTTTAGTACCTTTCTTAGTGTTCGCTATCGGTGTCTCACACGGAATTCAACAAGTGAATCAAATTACAAAAGAGGTGATTGAAGGACAATCAGCTGAATTTGCCGCAAGGGCATCTTTTTCAAGATTGTTAGTTCCTGGCACAATGGCATTAATTACTGATTTAGTTGGATTTGGGACACTGATTCTGCTCCCAATTGGGATGATACAAGAACTGGCAATCACTGCTTCAATTGGAGTTGCATTTAAAATAATCACTAATCTTGTTATGCTCCCTCTCGCAGCTTCATATGCGAGATATAATGATAGTTTTGCAACCAGAGCTCAGTCTGCAATTACATACAGACAAAATCTAATGGGTTTTTTTGGTAAATTGGCAAAACCAAGACCAGCTGTGATAACACTATCTTTTAGCGCATTGTTATTTGCTGGAGCTACTTATCTTGCAAGTGAGAGACACGTCGGAGATCTTCATGCTGGTGCTCCTGAACTTCGAGCAGAAGCAAGATATAATCAGGATATTACAGAATTAACTAAAAGATATAATGTTACTACCGATGTATTAGTTGTGATAGCTGAGGTTGGAGCTGCTGTTGGTATAAATCCATGTCGATCTGATGATGTAATGGCGGCACAGGATAACCTTCATTGGTACCTAGAAAATATTGACGGAGTTACTAAAGTAATTTCTTTATCAAGTGTAGCAAAAAGAGCTTTAAGTGGATATGCAGAAGGTAATCTTAAATGGACTTATTTACCAAGAAATGAAAGAGCACTAGCCTTTGCTACAAGTGTTGTAGACCCCTCAACAGGATTGATAAATGAAGCATGCTCAATAATGCCTATTTATGTTTTTACTAAGGACCACAAAGCGACAACAATTAGTCATATCATAGAAACTGTTGAGTCCTATAATGATAAATATCGAGACCTAGACGAGTCAATTACATGGAGGGTTCAGATACAAAAACCAACAGATGGCACTAACATAATTCCTTTTGCAGCATTTTCAGGAACAACAACGCAGTCATTAGATGTTCTTGGACTAAAGAATCCAGCTGTATTTACTGATGATGAATTCACTGACTTTGCATACGAAAATGGATTTAACAGTCGAAATTTATGGGTTGGAAGTCTTGGAAATTACTACAGAGATATAGAGTCATTTGATGAAAATGTGAATTTTAGAGTTAAAGATATAAAGCAGTCAGAAAAAGTATTTAAGAAATTTTTTGTGGATAACCCAGAGTATTCAGATATCGTATTTGAGTCAGATGAAATAAAATATAGGCTTGCTAGTGGTACGGTAGGCATTCAGCATGCAACAAATGAGGTGATTGAAAAAGGTGAATTACCAATGATGATCGCAGTTTATATTGTTATCATCATTTTGGTATTTACTACATATCTTGATTGGCGAGCTACGATATGTTGCACAGTTCCTTTAACTTTTGCAACGATGTTGGGTTATGCTTTTATGGAATTAGCTCAAATTGGATTAAAGGTTTCTACTTTGCCGGTGATGGTCCTTGCAGTTGGAGTAGGAGTTGATTATGCATTTTATATATACAATAGACTCAATATGAGAATGAAAGAAGGACTAGATATTACAGAAGCGTTCGAGCATACTTTTGCAAATACAGGCGCAGCAGTAGTATTTACAGCAATTACATTAGCAATTGGCGTTTCTACATGGTCATTTTCTGCACTAAAATTTCAGGCAGACATGGGATCTTTACTTACATTTATGTTTATAATAAATATGGTTTGTGCGATGACAACTTTACCTGCCCTTGCCGTAGTACTTGATAAATTATTCCCGAGAAAAAAAACTAATTCTTAGTTAATTTAAGAAAAACATCTTCAAGCTTTGTTTCATTTATTGTTAGATCTTTAACTTGAATATTAGATGAACGTAATGCATCTAAAATTTGGTTAAATCTAATTTCGCTAGGTTTATAATTAATTATCAGAGTGTTATTGTTTAATTTAAATTCTACATCTAATCTAATTATAGGCTCTAAATTAAAATTTTTACTATCTATTGAAATAATTATCTGTTTTCTGTCAATTAATGATTTTATATTTGATGTTGTACCCTTTTTTATTAAATTTCCATTATCTATAATTGCAATTTCATTACATAACTCTTCTGCTTCATGTAAATAGTGAGTTGTAATAATAATTGTTTTACCTTCTTTATTTAATTTTTTTATATTTGCCCACAAATTTGCCCTAAGTTCAACATCTACTCCTGCAGTTGGCTCATCAAGAATTAGTATTTCAGGATCATGAACCATTGCTTTAGCTATAAGTAACCTTCTTCTCATACCTCCTGATAATGTTCTAGCGTATGCTTCAGATTTATCTTCTAGTGCAAGAAGCTTTAGGATCTCATCAGTCCTTCTATTATTTTTTGGGACACCAAATAAACCAGCCTGAATTTCTAGTAACTCATATGGAGTAAAAAAAGGATCAATATTTAATTCTTGTGGAACTATACCCATTAATTTTTTTACATCTTTTAACCTTTCATCTTGGCTCATACCAAATATGTCTATATTTCCTGATGATTTTCTTACCAGATCAGCTAAAATATTAATAAAAGTTGATTTACCCGCACCATTAGGTCCTAGTAATCCAAATATCGAACCTTTATTTACTTGAAGGGAGATATTATTAAGAGCTACCTTTTCGTTTTTAGATCCTAAGCCGTAAATTTTATTTAAATCTCTTACTGATATTGCGACATCACTTGACATAAAAAAATAATAAATATTAGAATTAATAGTTTTTCAAAGTAATTTCTTGTATCATTCTGATAATGAATTCTCCAGAAATAAAAAGCGAACAAAATAAAGATGTTGAATATGTAAATTCAAAAAAGTTAAGCTGTGCTGGAGTTGAAGGTCCATTAGGTCACCCAAAAGTATACCTTGATATGGGAGATAATAACCAGATCGTTTGTCCGTATTGTAGTAAATTATTTATACTTAGATAAATGGCAGAAAAAAATCACCTATTTTTGGTTGATGGATCAGGATATATTTTTAGAGCATATTACGCATTGCCACCATTATATCGAAAAAGTGATGGACTGCCAACCGGAGCGGTAAATGGTTTTTGTAATATGCTTTATAAACTAATTGAAGATACTGACAAAAAGATTTGCCCTACACATCTTGCGGTAATTTTTGATAGTGCCAGAAAAACTTTCAGAAATGATATTTACAAAGAATATAAAGCTAATAGAGGTGATCCACCGGAGGACTTAATACCTCAATTTAAAATAATTAAGGATGCTGTGAAAGCTTTTGGCATACCATCTATTGAATTAAGTGGCTATGAAGCAGATGATATCATTGCAACATATGCATCATTAGCAGAAAATAAAAAATGGAATGTATCTATAGTTTCTTCAGATAAAGATCTTATGCAAATTGTTTCAAATCGGGTGAAATTAATCGATACAATGAAAAACAAGACTATTGGACCGAGTGAAGTATTTGAAAAGTTCGGAGTAACCCCTGAATATGTTATAGATGTTCAAGCTCTAGCCGGTGATAGTTCAGACAACGTTCCAGGAGCTCCAGGCATAGGAGTCAAAACAGCAGCTCAGCTCATAAATGATTTTGGTAATTTAGAAAGTCTTCTTGATAACTACGAAAATATTAAACAGCAAAAGAGAAAAGAAACAATTAGAGATAATAAGAAGAATATTCTTATCAGCAAAGAACTAGTAACTTTAAGAAAAGATATAAAAGATATTCCAGAACTCAATGATTTAGTCAAAAAAGACATTTCAGTTGAAAA
>CABZCR010000003.1 GCA_902524285.1 uncultured Pelagibacteraceae bacterium
TTTGAGGGTGGAGGAGAGGATCCCAATGAAGTTTTAGGATCCGGGGACGTGAAGTACCATTTAGGAATTTCAAGTGATAGAGAGTTTGATGATAAAAAAATTCATCTTTCTTTGACGCCAAACCCATCACATTTGGAGGCAGTGGATCCCGTAGTGATAGGAAAAGTTAGAGCTGAACAAACATTGCTTCAAGATAAAACAAACGACAGAGTAATAGGACTATTAATTCATGGTGATGCTGCAATGGCTGGGCAAGGTGTTGTTGCAGAAACTTTTGCGATGTCGCAATTACGGGGTTTTCGCACAGGAGGTACAATTCATTTTGTTATTAACAATCAAATAGGTTTCACCACAATGCCCCATTATGGTCGTTCAGCTCCATACTGTACCGAAATAGCAAAAATCATACAGGCGCCGATATTTCATGTTAATGGAGATGATGTTGAAGCAGTCGTTCATGTATGTAGACTAGCAGTTGAATTTAGAAATAAATTTAAAACTGACGTTGTAGTAGATATGTTTTGTTATCGTCGATCTGGCCATAATGAAATGGATTTACCAGAATTTACACAGCCGCTAATGTATCAAAAAATTAAATCTCACCCGTCTACTCTTAAAACTTATGAAAAAAAACTTATTGAAGAAGGTGTTTTAACTAATGACTATGTTGAAAATGAAAGATCAATTTACGCCAGTAAATTGAATGAAGAGTTAAAATTTGCAAAGTCGTATAAGCCAAATAAAGCTGACTGGCTTGAAGGTTCATGGAAAGGTATAACGGTAGCGTCAATCGATGCAAGAAGAGGTAAAACAGCTATTACTGAAAATGAGCTTTTAAAAATTGGGGAAGAAATACATACCATTCCAGAAAACTTCAACCCGCATAGAAGAATAAAAAAAATTTATGATGATAGATTATCAAGTATACAAACAGGTAATGGAATTGACTGGGCAACCGCTGAGTCTCTTGCATTTGCTTCATTGCTATCAGAAGGTTATGGAGTAAGGCTTTCAGGTCAAGATTCGGGCAGAGGCACTTTTAGCCAAAGACATGCAGTTCTTTATGATCAAGTAAGCGAGAAAAGATTTGTACCATTGAGACATTTTAGAGAAAAACAAGGATTTTTTGAAATCATTGATAGTTTTTTATCTGAGTATGGTGTTTTGGGTTTCGAATATGGTTATTCACAAGTTGATCCAAGAACTCTAGTGCTTTGGGAGGGTCAATTTGGTGACTTTGCAAACAATGCTCAGACAATAATTGACCAATTTATAACAACTGGTGAGAGAAAATGGTTAAGAATGTCAGGTCTGACATTGCTTTTGCCACACGGCCATGAAGGCCAGGGGCCTGAACACACAAGTGGAAGATTAGAGAGATTTTTACAAATGTGTGCCGAGGACAATATTCAAGTTGTTAATTGTACTTCACCCGCAAATTATTTTCATGCTCTTAGAAGACAGCTTCATAGAGATTTCAGAAAACCACTGGTTATCATGACACCTAAATCTACATTAAGGCACAAAAAAAATACATCTAGCATTGAAGAATTTACAAATGGATCAACCTTTCATCGAATTTTAAGAAAAGAACTGACTTCAGATCAAAAATCAAAAGTAAATAGATTGCTTTTATGTTCTGGAAAAATATATTTTGAGCTTGATGACCATCTTGAAAAATTAAAAAAAGATAATGTACACATTTTAAGATTTGATCAATTGTATCCATTTCCTTATGAAGTTTTAAAAGAAGAAGTGTTACAGTTTCCAAATGCTGAAATAATTTGGGTTCAAGAAGAGCCATCAAATATGGGAGCATTCAGATTTGTTAAACATCGTATTGAGTCAGTATTACAGGGAATAACAGGAAAATATAAAGAACTACTATTTATAGGTAGAAAGGCATCCGCATCTCCTGCTACTGGCATAGCTAATCGTCATGCAGAAAACCAAGCCAATATTATAAAGCTGGCTGTAGAGAGCGATATAAATGAAATTAAAAAACACAAGGATGGCGTAACATTAGTTAAATTTAAACTGCCGATTGAATAATAATCTTAAAGTGTTAAATATTAAATATGTCAGTTGAAATCAAAGTTCCTTCTCTCGGAGAAAGCGTTGTAGAGGCAACGGTAGCAAAATGGTATAAGAATGAAGGTGACTCTGTATCCGTCGATGAACCACTGCTTGAGCTTGAAACAGATAAAGTAACTCTTGAAGTTCCTTCTCCATCAAATGGCTGTATACAAAAAATCAACGCAGAAGAAGGTTCAACTGTTGAAGTTGGTGCAATCTTAGGGTCTATTGATGAAAATGCTTCTACAGACCAAAAAGTTAAACAGTCAGAACCAGCAAATGAAACATCAGTTACGACTCCAGAAAAAATTATTCCTGAGGAAGTAAAGTCTCCACCAAAAGAAGAGATGCCCGTTCAAATTGATAATTTAAATAATCAAAAATTATCCCCTGCTGTAAGAAAAATTGCTGCTGAAAAGAATATAAATATTAATACTGTTACCTCTTCAAGAGAGGATGGTAGAATTACTAAATCTGACGTCATAAATTATCAGAACATAGAAAAACAAGAAAATACTCCTCAAACAATTAGACAAACCGATAAAAGAGAAGAACGAGTGCCCATGTCGCGTTTAAGGCAAACAATAGCGAAACGTCTAAAGGATGCTCAGAATAATGCTGCTATGCTCACAACATTTAATGAGGTTGATATGAGTGAGCTTATAAAGACACGTAATGATCATAAATCAGAATTTGAAAAAAAGTATGGTGTGAAATTAGGCTTTATGTCTTTTTTTGTGAAAGCATGTATAACTGCGCTGAGAGATATTCCTGAAGTAAATGCAGAAATTGAAAACAACGACGTCATTTATAAAAATTTTTACAATATTGGTGTTGCCGTTGGAACTGATCAAGGCCTCGTCGTACCCGTTGTTAAAGACGCCGATAAAAAATCTCTTGTTGAAGTAGAAAAAGAAATTTATCAAATGGGACAGAAAGCTCGTTCTGGCCAATTAAGTATTGAAGATATGCAGGGTGGTACATTTACAATATCCAATGGTGGTGTTTATGGATCTTTAATGTCAACTCCAATATTAAATCCACCTCAATCAGGAATATTGGGAATGCATAAAATAGAAGAAAGACCTATAGCTATTGATGGTGAAATAAAAATTAGACCCATGATGTATCTTGCCCTTTCATACGATCATAGAATAGTAGACGGTAAAGGGGCCGTAACTTTTTTAGTCAGAGTTAAAGAGGGTCTAGAGGATCCAAGTAGACTATTGTTAGGAGTTTAATTTGGAACAATTTGATATCACAGTGATTGGTAGCGGGCCAGCTGGTTACGTTTGCGCAATTAGGGCTTCACAACTTGGATACAAAGTTTGTTGTATCGAAAAGGGACAAACGCTTGGCGGTACCTGCTTAAATATTGGATGTATTCCCTCAAAATCTCTATTGCATTCTTCTCACTTATTTCATCAAGCTTCAGAACTTAATCAATTAGGCATTAATTTTGATAACGTATCGTTTGATCTAAATAAAATAATGAAATCTAAAAATGAAAGCGTCGAGTCACTTACAAATGGTATCGAATTTCTTTTTAAAAAAAATAAAGTTACAAGAAAATTAGGATTTGCCAAGTTCATTAATAATGAGCAAATTGAGATTTTAACTGGCGATAGCTCTGAGGTTATTAAATCATCTAAAACAATTATTGCTACAGGTTCAGAAGTTGTTTCACCTGAGGGAGTAATCATTGATGAAATTGATATCTTATCATCCACTGGAGCTTTAAGTTTATCGTCTGTTCCAAAGCACTTAATGGTTATTGGCGCAGGTTACATTGGCTTGGAAATGGGATCTGTTTGGTCAAGACTAGGATCAAAGGTAACAGTTATTGAATATGCTGACCGAATACTTCCTGGAATGGACCAAGAAATTTCTGATGCTTTTCAAAAAATACTTATTAAACAAGGATTTGATTTTAAACTTTCTACTGCTCTAAGAAAGGTAAATAAAAGCAACGGCTCGCTTTCCGTTTCGGTTGAAAACAATGGTCAAACTCTTGATATGGATTGTGACAAAGTTTTAATATCGACTGGTCGAAAACCTTACACTTTTGGTCTGAACTTAGAGAAGATAGGAATAAAAATGAATGATAAAGGATTTATTGAGACCAATCAGCATTTTAATACTTCGATTGAAAATATTTATGCAATCGGTGATTGTAAAGTAGGACCAATGCTTGCCCATAAAGCTTCAGAAGAAGGTACTGCTGTAGCTGAGATTATTGATGGTCAGGCTGGACACGTTAACTATAATACAATTCCATCGGTTATTTATACTGCCCCAGAAGTTGCATCAGTTGGAAAAACAGAGGAAGAATTAAAGAAAAACAACATCACATACAAAATAGGTAAATTTCCGTTTTCAGCAAATGGTAAAGCTAAAGTGATGAATGAAACAAGCGGGTTTGTGAAGATCTTATCTGATAAAAATACAGATGAAGTATTAGGTGTTCATATCATTGGAGCAGACGCTGGCAACCTTATTGGCGAACTCACAATTGCAATGGAATTTGGTGCATCAGCTGAAGATATCGCAAGAACGTGTCACGCACATCCAACTCTAACAGAATCAATAAAAGAAGCTGCGTTAAACGTGGATGATCAAGCTATTCATATTTAGCTTCCTTTTTTGTTATTAATAAAGTCATCAAGTACAGCCAGACTGCTACAACTACATGATAAAAATGCCAGCTGAGATTTGGTTCAAACAGCTGAACCTGTCTAATAATAAAATTAACCAGTATTATTGAAAAAATGAAGCTTGATACGAAACGAGAAGAAATTTTTTCTCTTGGTATCAAAAAAGAAAAAATTATTCCAAGAACAAGCCACATAACAGCATACATAATGATTAAACTCTTTGCTTGAAAGAAAATATATATACTTATCAATGCCATTATCAGTGCAAAAATTAAAATTATCTTTTCATTAAGGAACTGACTTTTTTTAATGACGTCTATCGTGATGAGGGGTACTCCGAATAGAAGTGATAAAGCTGTGAACAATTGATGTGAAGACTTCAGCTCGGTATGCACGTTCAAGCCAAACCTAAGGGTTGCTAAAAAAGCTGCGACTGCCAGTACTAAAACTCCAGCAGCAGCAAAGTTTAGCTTATGTTGCAAAAAGACTCTTATTGAGTATGCACCAGCTATTACAATCAGTATTTCAGAAAGAGCAAAATGAGCTGGAGGTGTCATTAATGACTTTTGATCGCCCTGTTATAGTCTTCTTTAATTTGAGTTGAAGTTTTTCGGGTTCCGTCATGCGACCATCCAGGAGGGCCGAATAGATACATAAATCTATCTTTAAGCGAAATACCGCGCATTGAAATGTCTTTAAATATATTTGCATATTCTTCAAATAATATCCTAAGAGGATTCAAAGATGTCATTGGAACCACCAATCCATAGTCACAAGGTTCTTTTGGATCTTCAGCAACAAATGTTCCAAACATTCTATCCCAAACCATTAGTGTTCCAGCATAATTTGCATCAAGGTATTTCGGATTTCTTGCATGATGAACTCTATGGTGTGAAGGTGTATTAAATAAATACTCATACAAGCGTGGTAACTTATATATAGTTTGAGTGTGGCATAAATATTGGTAGTAACCGTTTATAAACACACAGAATAAAACCATTACTGGATCAAAGCCAATGATTACAAGTGGTATTTTGAGCATTCGAGTTCCAGTGAAGTGTTTTGTAAATGGTTGTCTTGCACCCACATCGATGCCCATTCTTTCTGAAGAGTGGTGAGTTCGATGCAGCCCCCAGCCCCATCGCCATCGATGACAAATTCTGTGATGTAAATAAAAAGTTAAATCATCAAGTATGAAGCATAAAACTAAAGCGCTTAAAGTAAATGGGAATGTATAAATCTGAAATTCCTTAGCCCAAAATAGAGCTCCTAGTGTTATAAACGCAAATATTCCATTAACAGGATAACTCAAAACTCCCATGGACATATTTAATATCCATTCTTTAAAATCATTTTTACCTTTCAGTTTAAAGAAGTATATAGCTAATGTTTCTACAACTGCTATTCCAATTAAAATTGGTACCAATAACCAAAAAAGCTCTAGAGCGGAATATTGGAACAAAAAATCAACTGACATTTTTAAAACTCTCTAACATGTTACCCATCATCTTGTGTATTATATTAACTCCCTGGAGTGGTCTGATAAATACTTTAAATTCAGTAATAAGTCCAGCTTCATTCCATGTGATGAGGTCGATTCCATTAATATCAGTATCTTCAATAGTCAAAGTAAATTCAAGGCTTGCGTTTGTTTTTCCAATTATTTCTTTATGATATTTAAAATTCGATGCATTAAATACTTCTGATGCAGCCATTAAATATTTTAATGTGATATCTTTTCCTCGCTGAGGTGTGTACACAACTGGAGAATAAAAAATAACATGCTCATCTAATATCTCTGTCAGAGCATTATAGTCTCGAAGATTAACAACATCATGCCATCTTGATATCGGGTTTTGCATATATATTAATATATAATTTATTTATTTCTTAGCAAGCGGATGGGTTTTTGAATATGCTTCATATAGTCGCTCAGTCTCAACTTTGGTATATCTTTGAGTTGTGGAAAGACTGCTATGTCCCAATAATTCCTGAATTGTTCTCAAGTCTCCACCTGAGTCCAGCAAATGTGTAGCAAAACTATGTCTCAACGCATGAGGGGTTGCAGTTTCAGGTAAAGACAAATTATGTCTAATTTTTTCCAAAGTATATTGAATAATTCTCGGACTTAGACGGTTCATTCTTTTACCTAAAAAAAGCGGATCACCATTTTCAAAACCTTTTGGACACTCTTTTATATATTCTTTTATTTCACGCTTAATAAATTCCATTAAAGGCACGAGTCTTTCTTTGTTACCTTTTCCTCTAATAACCAGATATTCATTTTCATTAATATCATCATAATTTAAATTTAATGCCTCAGATATTCTCAATCCACATCCATATAAAAGCATAAGGATTGACTTATTTCGTAATCCTACCCATTTCTCTTTTTCAATTTCTTGCGAATATTTAATAGCTTCAATTGCAAGATCAGCTGAAATTGGTCTGGGCAAAGACTTTTTTGCTTTAGGAGATTTTAAGGATTGTATCGTACTATTTTTTATTTTTTCATTCTTTACTAAGAAATTAAAAAAAGATTTTAAAGATGATATCACTCGTGCAATTGATGTAGTTCCAATGCCTTGATTTCTTAAAAAGGATAAGAAACTTCTAAAGTCAGAAATTTGCATACTATCAAGATCACTCATTGATAAGCTACCCCCGAAATGATCCTTTGAAAAAATTAAAAATTTTTCAATGTCATTTTTGTAGCTTATAAGCGTGTTGTCACTTAAGTTTCTAACTTTCTGTAAATTCTCAATCCAATCGTGAAAGCATTCTTTAACTTGATTATTCACACACTAAAGAATTTTTTGATTAGTTTTTTTCCAATCATCGAGAAAAGCTTTTAAACCCCTATCTGTTAAGGGATGCTTATATAGCTTTTCAAGCGTTGCAGGCGGCAAGGTGACTACGTCAGCACCAATCATTCCAGATTCAATAACATGATCAACAGTTCTAACTGAAGCAACTAATATTTTTGTTTTAATATTTTTATAATTTGAATATATCGCTTTGATTTCTCTAATTAGGTTCATTCCATTTTCACCTATATCATCTAACCGTCCAACAAATGGAGATATATATGTTGCTCCACATTTAGCAGCAATTAATGCCTGTGCAGCTGAAAAACATAGGGTTACATTGGTCTTGATCTTTTTACTGCTTAGTATCTTACAAGCTTTAAGTCCTTCTTCTGTTAAAGGTAACTTAATAACAATATTTTTAGATATTTTTGATAGTATTTTTGCTTCAGCAATCATTCCCTTGCATTCAATGGCCGTAACTTCAGCACTAATCGGCCCTTTTATCATTTTAGAAATTTCTTTAAGTATTTTTTTAAAATTTTTTCCTGATTTGGCCACTAATGATGGATTGGTTGTAATTCCATTAATCAAGCCGGTTTCTTTAAATTCTCTAATTACTTCTACATCTGCTGTATCTAAAAAAAATTCCATAACAAATAATATTTTGACTGATATATTTATATCATAGTTAGAGATTCAAACAAAATTTATGAATAAAATTATTTACTATATAGATGTCTTATTAGCTCACAATGTTAGTGAAGAATTTACCTATAAATACGAAACGATTGAAAAACCTAGAGTTGGAATGATTGTTTTAGCTCCTTTGCGCTCAGGAGAAAAAATTGGAGTTATCACCAAAGTAAACAGTGTTTTAAATAATTCAAAAATAAAGTTGAAATTTATAAAAGAAATTTCACCCGAATATAGACTGAATTCAAAAATGATAAAGTTTTTAAATTGGGTTAGTAATTACAATTTAATTGATAAAGGATTAGTTCTCAAAATGATTTTGTCGCATAGTAAATTTTATTTTAAAAAGAAAAAAACAAAAGAACTCACTTCGAATATTAAAAAAAATGTTAAGACAGTAAAGCTAAGTTTGGAGCAAAAAAGGGCTTCTCAAGATATACTAAAAATTTTTCAACAACGAAATTTTAAGCCTGTCCTACTTGATGGTGTTCCTGGATCTGGAAAAACAGAAGTTTATTTTGATGTTATAAAAAATTTTGTTAAAGACAGTGAACAAGTTTTAATTATGTTCCCAGAAGTTTCATTGACAGGAGATTTTGTAAATAGAATTGAAGAAAGATTTGGGTTTTCACCAGTAGTTTGGCACTCAAAGATAAGTACTGCTTATAAAACAAAAGTATTAAAGAGCATTATTGATGGCACTTCTCAAATTATTATTGGTGCTCGTTCCTCTTTATTTCTACCATACAAAAAACTATCAATGATTGTCTTAGATGAAGAACATGACAGCTCTTATAAACAAGAAGAACAAGGTATATACCACGCAAGGGATATGTCAGTCGTTAAGAGTTCAATAGAAGATATTCCAATTATTTTAACAAGCGCCACCCCATCACTCGAGACAATTTTTAATGTGATGAATAAAAAATACAATAAAGTTTCGATTAAAAATAAGTATTTTAATCAAGAAGAAAATGAAATTTTCATAGTTAATATGAAAAAGGAAAAATTAAAAAAAGATCAATGGTTGTCTGATAGACTCATTAAAGAAATCAGTCAGACATTGAAAAAGAAACAGCAGACATTGCTTTATATCAACAAAAGGGGATATGCACCCGTAATTATTTGTAAGTCATGTGGGCATAAAATAACATGTAAAAACTGCTCAAGTTACTTAGTAGAACATTTAAAAAATAAAAAATTACTATGTCATCACTGCGGTCATAGTATTTTAACAAAGGGCTTAGAATGTCCTTCATGTCAAAATAATGATAGCCACTTTATTGATTATGGAGCTGGCATTGAAAAAATATTTACAGAAATTTCAAAAACTTTTCCCTTGGCAAAGATATGCCTATTCTCTAGTGATCATATAAAATCACAAGATGAATTAGAAATTAAGGTAAAACAAATTAAAGATCATGAATACGATATTATTATTGGAACTCAACTTATAACTAAAGGTTATCACTTCCCTAACCTTGCATGTGTTGGAATAGTTGATGCGGATATGACACTAAAAGGTGGTGATCTGAGAGCTTCTGAAAAAACTTATCAGGCCTTATACCAAGTATCCGGAAGAGCAGGACGGGCTCAAACAAAAGGAAGAGTGGTTATTCAAACATATTATCCTGAAAACGAAACTATTCAGTCTCTTGCACAATTAGATCGAGATGCATTTTATGAAAATGAAATATTTTATCGCAAGCTTAATAACCTTCCACCCTCAGGAAAAATGGCAGCAATTATTGTTAGTGGAAATAATATTGCCAAGGTGAGGGAGCAATGCAGTATCATGTTTGGTTCTATTCCAAACATTTCAGAACTTGAAATATATGGTCCAGCGCCAGCCCCACTGTCCAAGTTAAAAGGACGCCACAGGCAGAGATTTTTGATACATGACAAAAAAGCCAGAAATATGCAAAAAATAGTCAATGCTTGGCTCAAGAATTCCAAATCATTATCGAGCGTAAACATATCTGTGGATATCGACCCATTTAGCTTTGTATAAAATTCGAATTGCGACACTCCAATACTTGAAAAATATGAGAGTTAATGGTACGGAAAGAGTGAATTTTTAAGGAATTTCCACATAATGGCTAACGCAAGTACAAGACAAATCGCATCAGTTGATAGATATGCTAATGCATTATTTCAGCTGGCAAAAGAGGCCAAAGTGCTCGAAACTGTTTCTAGTGAACTTTTAAATTTAAAAAAAATACTGAATGAAGATGATACTTTACTATCCATGGTTAAGAATCCTTCAATCAGCAAATCTAATAAATTTAATTTTTTTAATTCACTTTCTGAGAAAATTGAAATGTCTAAGCTGGCAAAAAATTTTATTGGAGTAATAATTAATAAAAATCGAATAAACTACTTAATGGATATCATTAATTCATTTGAGAAATTAATGTCTGGACTTAAGGGTGAGATGTCAGCAACAATTACCTCAGCTAAAGTTCTGAAAGAAGAAGAATTAAAACATATTAAGGATAAACTCAAAGATAAGTTCAGTTCAGAATTTAATATTAACACTATAGTTGATGAGACTTTAATAGGGGGTCTTAAAATACAAGTTGGTAGTCAAATGATTGATAGCAGTATTAAAAATCAACTTCAAACATTAAAAGAAAAAATGAAAGAGGTCGCTTAATGGACATACAACCATCAGAAATATCAAAAATACTCAAAGAAGAAATAAAAAATTTTGGATCTGACTCTGAAATTACAGAAGTTGGTCAAGTTCTTTCAATTGGAGATGGTATCGCAAGAATCTACGGACTTGATAATGTTCAGGCCGGTGAAATGGTAATGTTTGATGATGGTACAAGAGGAATGGCCCTTAACTTGGAGGATGATAATGTAGGTGTTGTGCTATTTGGAAGTGATGCAAACATTAAAGAGGGTGATACGGTTAAAAGGACAAATTCTATTGTTGATGTTCCAGTAGGTAAAGAGCTGCTAGGAAGAGTTGTAGATGCACTTGGAAATCCAATAGATGGAAAAGGAAACATAGAGTCACAGAATAGAAGTCGTATTGAAGTTAAAGCGCCAGGTATAATACCAAGAAAATCAGTATCTGAACCAATGCAAACAGGTCTTAAAGCGATCGACAGCTTGATTCCAATTGGCAGAGGGCAACGTGAATTAATTATTGGTGACAGACAAACTGGAAAAACAGCAATTGCTATTGATACTATTATAAATCAAAAATCCATTAATGAATCTGGCGATGAAACTAAGAAACTTTATTGTATTTATGTCGGTATAGGTCAAAAAAGATCTTCGATTGCTCAAACAGTAAAAGCCTTAGAAGATGCTGGTGCAATGGAATATACTACAGTTGTTGCAGCAACAGCAAGTGACGCTGCTCCACTACAATTTCTTGCTCCTTATACTGGTTGTTCAATGGGTGAATATTTCCGTGATAATGGAATGCATGCTTTAATAATTTATGATGATTTATCAAAACAAGCAGTAGCTTATAGACAAATGTCATTACTTCTTAGAAGACCTCCAGGACGTGAAGCATTTCCAGGAGATGTATTTTATCTTCACAGTAGATTACTTGAGAGAGCAGCCAAGATGAATGATGAAAATGGTGGTGGTTCATTAACAGCGTTGCCTGTGATTGAAACTCAAGCAAATGATGTTAGTGCATTTATACCAACAAACGTGATTTCAATCACTGATGGACAAATTTTTCTAGAAACTGAATTGTTTAACCAAGGTATCAGACCTGCAGTCAATGTAGGTTTAAGTGTGTCCCGAGTTGGTTCTGCAGCGCAAACCAAGGCGATGAAGAAGGTTGCAGGCTCGATAAAACTTGAACTGGCGCAGTACCGTGAAATGGCAGCATTTGCCCAATTTGGTTCAGACCTAGATGCCTCGACACAGAAGCTATTAAATAGAGGTTCAAAACTTACCGAACTATTAAAGCAAAACCAGTATTCACCGATGACAATTGCAGAGCAAGTTGTTTCAATTTTTACTGGTGTGAACGGTTACTTAGATGATCTGGAGTTGAATCAGATAAGGGATTTCGAAAAAGATCTATTTGAACTTATAAAATCATCTCATTCAGATATTATTGAGTCTATCAATTTATCTGGAGACTTGAACGATGATACTTCCAGTAAATTAACATCAATAATTGAAGAGTTTAAAAAAAATAGGTAAATGCCAAGTTTAGACGATCTAAAAAAACGAATTGGTAGCGTTAAGTCTACTCAAAAAATAACCAAAGCCATGAAAATGGTTGCGGCTGCAAAATTACGGCGTGCCCAAGAATCTGCTGAGTCAAGTCGTCCTTATTCTGAGACCATGGAAGATCTTATATCATCTATATCATCTGGGTACTCTCCAACTTCAAATGAAAGAAATTTATTAACCGGGGATAATAAGGACTCAATTCATATGTTGATCCTCTTTACATCTGAGAGAGGACTGTGTGGTGGATTTAATTCAATTGTCACTAAATCACTTCGAGATAAAGTAGCAAGTCTTGAGGAGTCAGGCAAACAAGTAAAAATTATTTGTGTTGGAAAAAAGGGTTATGACATTATTAGAAGACAGCATGAAGAAAAAATTGTCGAAGTTGTTGATATGAGATCTGTTAAGTCTGCTTCTTATCAGGATGCAAAAAACATAGCTGACAAAATAATAAAAATGTATTTTGACGAAGAATTTGATAAATGTTCTATCTTTTATAATAAGTTTAAATCAGTAATATCACAGATTCCAACTGAACAACAAATTGTTCCAATTGATATTCCTGAAAACGAGTCAGATACAACGAAAAATGACAATACTTTTTTTGAATTTGAGCCTGGTGAGAGTGAAATACTCGATGAACTACTCCCGCTTAACTTTACAATACAAATATTTAAAGCTTTACTTGAAAGCGCAGCCAGCGAACAAGGTGCTAGAATGAGCGCTATGGATAATGCATCAAGAAACGCGTCTGATATGATTGATAATTTAACACTATTTTATAACCGTTCCAGACAAGCTGTTATCACTAAAGAGCTTATTGAGATAATTTCTGGAGCAGAAGCAGTTTAATTAAGGAGTAAATATGACAACAAATAATAAAGGTACCATATCACAAGTTATCGGAGCTGTAGTTGATGTACGCTTTGAAGAAAACTTGCCGCCAATTCTTGCAGCATTAGAATGTAAAGTTGGTGATAAAACTGTGATCCTTGAGGTCGCACAGCATTTAGGTGAGTCCACAGTTAGAACTATTGCTATGGAGTCGACTGATGGAATGACTAGAGGTGACGATGTTGTTGACACCGGTAATCAGATACAGGTTCCAGTAGGCCCTGAGACTTTGGGTAGAATTATGAATGTTGTTGGCGAGCCTGTTGATGAAAGGGGTGAAATTAAATCTACAGATAAATGGTCAATTCATAGAGATGCCCCTGACTTTGTTGATCAAGCTACAGAAACAGAAATTCTTGTTACGGGTATTAAAGTTGTAGATTTACTAGCACCTTATTCTAGGGGAGGAAAAATTGGTCTCTTTGGAGGAGCAGGGGTTGGTAAAACAGTTATAATCATGGAACTAATCAATAACATTGCAAAAGCTCATGGTGGTTATTCAGTATTTTCTGGTGTTGGAGAAAGAACTAGAGAAGGTAATGACCTTTATCATGAAATGATTGAATCTGGCGTTATTGATTTAGAAGGTAAAGAGTCTAAATGTGCATTAGTTTATGGACAAATGAACGAACCTCCAGGAGCAAGAGCTCGTGTAGCTTTAACAGGTTTAACAGTTGCTGAGTATTTTAGAGATATGGAAGGCCAAGATGTATTATTTTTTGTAGATAATATTTTTAGATTTACTCAAGCTGGTTCAGAGGTGTCAGCTCTGCTTGGTAGAATTCCATCTGCCGTAGGTTATCAACCTACTCTTGCAACTGATATGGGATCACTTCAAGAAAGAATTACATCTACAAATAAAGGTTCAATTACATCTGTGCAGGCAATATATGTTCCTGCTGATGATTTAACCGATCCTGCTCCTGCAACCTCGTTTGCACACCTTGATGCAACAACCGTGCTTTCAAGACAGATTGCAGAGCTTGGCATTTATCCTGCTGTTGATCCGTTAGACAGTACTTCAAGAATATTAGACCCTCGCGTTGTTGGAGATGAACATTATCAAGTTGCAAGAAATGTACAAGCTGTACTGCAGACTTATAAGTCTCTACAAGACATCATTGCAATTTTAGGTATGGATGAGTTATCTGAAGAAGATAAATTAACAGTGGCCAGAGCACGTAAGATTCAAAGATTTATGTCCCAACCGTTCTTTGTTGCCGAAGTCTTTACAGGAACTCCCGGAAAATATGTTGAATTAGAGGATACGATCAAAGGATTTGATGCGATCTGTAAGGGTGAATATGATCATCTACCTGAGGCAGCTTTTTATATGGTTGGTACAATAGAAGAAGCTATTCAAAAAGCAGAAAAAATGGCCGAAGAAGCCGCTGCGTAACTTGAATGTCTGATCAATTTAACTATAAATTAGTAACGCCTGAAAAAATATACCTTGAGGGTGATGCTCAAATGGTTGTCTTACCTGGTGCGGAAGGTGATCTTGGAGTGCTCCCAAATCACTCAAATATTATTACCTCTCTTAGGCCAGGAATCATAAAAGTAACTAATTCAGATCAAACACAATCATTGTTTGTTGAAGAGGGCTTCATTAAATTCTCTAACAACGAGCTGCTTGTTATAGCTGTGGGTTTGGATGAAGAAGCTGCTTTGAATAATGACTTTATTAATGATAAAATTGAGAATTATTCTTCAGCTCTTGAGACTGCTGATGAGACTCAAAAAATGAAAATTCAGAAAAAAATTGATAGTTTAAAACTTCTTTTAAATTAACTATCAATATTATTAATTTCTTTAAATATGCTTGTATAAAGTCTTCTTTTAAAGGGAACGATTTTTTTAAGTATTTTATCTTGAGTAGACCATTCCCATTTTTTAAATTCTGGTTTCTTTGTTTTAATATTTATATCTTCATCTTTTCCACTAAAACTTATTATAAACCATTTTTGTTTTTGACCAATAAATCTACCTTTCCAAAGTTTTTTTCTTAAATAAGAAGGAAGTTTATAAAAATACCAAGTTTTACATTCATATATAATTTTATAATTTTTTTTAATTCCAGTTTCCTCTTTCATTTCTCGTATAAC
Organism: uncultured Pelagibacteraceae bacterium; assembly: GCA_902524285.1. Lineage (GTDB taxonomy): Bacteria > Pseudomonadota > Alphaproteobacteria > Pelagibacterales > AG-422-B15 > CACNXQ01. Next base: position 15,448 of record CABZCR010000003.1, read on the forward strand.
AGCTTTTGCAGGGCTTTCCCCTTTATCAATTCCACCTTGTGGCATCTGCCAAGCTGATTTATCTTTATCAAATCTCTGTCCAATAAAAATTTGCTTCTTAGAGTTGAGAATGATCATTCCAACTCCTCTTCTATATCTTGGTTTTTGATCCATTCTGTTCTGTTGCTGAAAATATTAATTTTATTCAACCATCTTTTCTTTATCAAAAAGATCTAGAGCATAATTTAATTGATTATCGGTTTCTTCGTCCTCATCATAAATATATTCAACTTCAATATCTGGAGTTATTCCAACTCTATGAATAGAGTCACCAGAGGGTGTATAATAAAGCGCTGTTGTCATTCTGATGGCACTAGAGTCTTTTAATGGAAAGATCGTTTGAACTGACCCTTTTCCGTACGATTGTTCACCTAGGATAATTGCACGTTTATGATCTTGGAGCGCACCCGCAACAATTTCAGAGGCTGATGCGGATCCCTGATTTATAAGAACAATAATTGGCTTCTCATTAGCAATGTCCCCACCTGATGCTGTAAATCTTGATATATCATTTTTATCTCTACCCTTTATTGATACAATTTCACCAGATTTTAGGAAGTTATTTGTAACTTTTGCCGATTGATCCAATAAACCGCCAGGATTATTCCTTAAATCAATTATGTAGCCTTCAACATTATTTTTTCCGATACTGTTTGATAATTCTTTTACAGCATTTCTAATGCCTTTATCGGCTTGTTCGCTGAATGATATTAATCTTATGTATCCAATGTTACCTTCAGCCTTAAATTTAACTGCTTGTACAGTTATAACCGCCCTTTTTAATGTCACATCTATGGGGTCTTCTTCTCCAATTCTAACTACTTTTATTGTTAATGATTTACCTACAGGCCCTCGTAAAAGTTCAACAGCCTCACTTAGTGTTAATCCAAGTACGTCAATTTCATCAATGTGTGTAATATAATCACCAGGGCGCATTCCTGCTCTCGCAGCTGGAGTATCATCAATTGGGGAAATTACTTTTACATACCCGTTTTCCATTGTTACCTCGATTCCAAGTCCCCCAAATTCGCCTTTAGTTTCTTCTTGCATATCAGTATAAATTTCTGAATCCATATAGCTTGAAAATGGATCCAATGATTGAAGCATACCGTTAATTGCGTATTCAATTACTTTCTCGTCATCTATATCCTCGACATAATTACTTTTTATAATGTCAAAAACATCCCCAAAGACATCCAATTTCTTATAAAGATCTTGGTTATTTGCAGAGATATAATTAAAGCTAAAAAGTGATATAACAAACGATAGTGTAATAAAAAAAAGTTTCATTTTTAAACTCTATGATATGGATGATTAGATACAATAGTAGCAGATCTATAAATTTGTTCTAATAAAATTATTAATGCAAATGAGTGCGTTAATGTCATTTTACTCAAGGAAATAACCTTATTACTTTTTTCTAGTATACCTTTCTGAATACCATCAGTACTGCCAACAATAAATTTCAAGTTTTTGAAATTATTATTAAATAAGAATAATTTTAAGTCTTCAGTTGAAAAATGTTCACCTTTCTCGTCAAGGCTTACAAAACACTCATTGGCCTTCTTTTTAACTATTCTATTTTCAATTCCTTTATTATTAATTTTTACTGTTTTTATATCAGTTATAATATTTCTAAACTGTGAAATACGTTTTATATAAATATCATGAAGTTGTTCTTCATGATCAAATTTAAATTTATCAAAATGTAGAATTTCAATTTTCATTTAAGGATCAATTATTCAATTTCTGCAGACCACATATTTTCTAAGTTATAAAATTTTCTAATTTCATCTTTGAATAAATGTATAATAACGTCACCACTATCAATTACTATCCAGCCACTGTCTTGGTTTCCCTCAATTGATGGCAGCGTAATATTTAGACTTTTAAGCATTTTATGAACTGATTGGGAAATCGCGTTTATATGTCTATTTGATGTTCCAGTTGCAAATACTAGGTGGTCAGCTAGTGAAGTTTTTTTAGATATATCTATTGAGACTATATCCAGAGCCTTATTATCCTCTAAATCACTTAATATTTTTTTTAGTATTTGAGTCATTTATTATTTCTAATGGCAGTTGATGACTCACTTACATTGAAGTCACGAATAAATATCCAAGCAGGTGATTTGGTAAATATCAACTTCGCATCAGACAATTTTATTTGGTTGTTTTTAAATTTTTCCGCAACTATAGAAGTAAGTGGATTATATAATTTTTCATTACGATTAAATACAGCAATAGGCATTTGATTAAAAATATCTAAATAATTTTTCCATTTATCCATTTCTTCAAAAGAGTCACTACCCATTAAAAATATGAACTCATCCTCGGTAAAGTTAGATTTGATATGTTTCAAATTATCAATTAAATAATTTGAGTTAGTAATATCCTCAAAAAATTTCAGTTTAATATTGTTATTGCCTATTAGTTTTTTTGCTTGATTATTTCTATCTTCAAATGACATATAATCATCTTTTTCCTTCAATGGATTTTGCTTTGTGATCATCCACCAGACTTCATCAAGATCAAAAATTTGAATTGCCTTGTCTGATAATTTTAAATGTCCTAAATGTGCTGGATTAAATGAACTTCCTAAAATGCCAATTTTCATTTACGGTCTAACCTGTCCATTTCCTCTCACTATATATTTATAAGTTGTCAGCCCTTCTAATCCAACTGGCCCTCGGGCGTGCAATTTGCCGGTAGCAATTCCTATTTCAGCACCTAAGCCAAATTCACCTCCGTCTGCAAATTGGGTCGAGGTGTTATGCATAACGATTGCGCTACCCACGGTATTCAAAAACTTTTCAACTTTCTCTTTATCTTCAGAAATAATACTCTCTGTATGACCTGATCCATATGTAGCAATATGTTCTATTGCTTCATCTACCCCTTTAACAGTTTTTATAGATATTATTGCATCTAAATATTCTGTACCCCAATCTTCTTCGGATGCTTTTAGAACTTTGTCTGAGATTTTCATACATACATTATCTCCTCTTACTTCACAGCCCCCATTAATTAAATCAGTAATAATTTTTGGTAAATGAGTATCGACACAGTTTTCATCAATTAATATAGTTTCAGCTGCACCACAAATTCCAGTTCTTCTCAATTTTGCATTTTCTATGATTTTGCTTGCTATTTCTGTATCTGATGTTTTATCAACATATAAGTGACATATTCCATCGAGATGTCCAATAACAGGTATTTTTGCGGTGTCTTGAACTTTTTTTACTAAACCTTTACCGCCTCTAGGTACTACAACATCAATATATTTTCCCATTTTAGCAAGTATGTAATCTACTGCCGCTCTATCTGTGGTGCTTACATATTGAACAATATGTTCGCTAACAGAATTTTCCTTTAAAGCCTCTTGTATCGATTTTACCATTTCTGAGTTAGTGTTAAAGCACTCAGATCCTCCTCTTAGTATGACGCTATTGCCAGCTTTTAGACATAAAACTGTCGCATCAACTGTAACGTTTGGTCTGCTTTCATAAATAATTCCAATGACACCAAGAGGAACAGACACTCTTTCAACTAACATTCCATTTGGCCTTTTATTAGAATAAAGTTTGTTTCCAACTGGATCTTCTAAAGAAATAACATTTTCAATTGACGACAATATTCCATCAAATCGCTCGTCATCTAGCATAAGTCGATCAACCATTGCATTTGAAAGACTATTTTCAGAGTTACTAATATCTAATGAATTAGCATCTAGAATATTTTTTTTATTCTTTTCTAAACTTACTATAATTGATTTTAAAATATTATTTTTATCTCTTTCCTTCAAAGACCTAATGTCTTTTGAGGCCCTAACACTGTTTTCACCCATCTTTTCTAATTCTAATTCAATACTCATATCAAAACTAAATCGTCCTTATGTATCATTTCTTCTCTGTAAGAGTAACTTAGAATGTTTGCTATTTCATCACTTTTGTGTCCCATAATTTTAATACTTTCTTCTGCAGCGTAACCGGCTAACCCTATACCTATTTTATTTTGGTCAGACGACAATACTTCAATAACATCTCCTCTTTCAAAGTTTCCCTCTACTGACTTTACACCAGCCGGTAAGAGACTGCTTCCTTTTTTAAGTGCATCAACAGCTCCATCATCAATTATTATTTTACCTACGGGCTTCATTGTTCCCGCGATCCATTGCTTGCGTGCTGCCAAGGGGGTCTTAGTTGGTTCAAACCATGTACATGGACGTCCCTCAAATAAGGACTTTACAGGTCTCATTATAGAACCATTAGTAATTGCTAAGTGACAGCCTGATAGCATAGCTGTCTTTGCGGCTTGAATTTTTGTCTTCATTCCACCTTTCCCGTAATCCGAAATTGATTGCCCAATCATTTTTTCAATATCTTTATCAATTTCACTTACCTTGTTTATCAATTTTACATCCTCATCAGTACTAGGATCAGCAGAATAAAGGCCATTAATATTAGATAATAAAATAAGACAATCTGCACTTGTTATTTGAGCCACTCTTGATGCAAGTCTATCATTGTCCCCATATCTTATTTCACTTGTCGCAATTGTATCATTTTCATTAACGACTGGAACAATACCCAGTTTTAATAATGTATCTATTGTTCTTCTGGCATTTATTGATCTTCTTCTTTGTTCAGTATCATCTAAGGTAAGAAGAATTTGGGAAATTTTAATTTCATTTTTTTCAAAGGCACTCTTAAATGAGCCCATCAAATGTATTTGGCCAACAGCAGATACAGCTTGATTCATATCCATCTTCATATTTTTCATATCAAGATCTAAATCTTTTGCGCCCATCGCAATTGCTCCAGAAGAAACAATTATAACCTCTTTATCATTTTCTCTTAAATATTTAACATCTTCAGCAAGACTATTAAGCCATTCTTTATTAAGACTTCCCGAAGTTTCATTGAATAGAAGTGCAGATCCAATTTTGATAATAATTCTATTTGTTTGTTCTAATTTCATTTAATTTTTAATATTTAAAATATGATTTATTAAATTACTTACTCCTTCACCTGTAATAGTTGAAATTGTGTATACTTGTAACTGTGTTTCATTTTCAAGGATATTCTTTTTAATTTTTATTTCTTCTTTATCAATCAGATCACATTTATTTAATACAACTATTTTATTTTTCTTTGTTATATTACCATCATAATTATTCAACTCACTGGTAATTGTATTATAAGATTTTTTAACATCTTCGTCAGTTATATCAATTACATGAATAATTGAATGGCATCTCTCAATATGTTTTAAAAACTTAAATCCCAAACCATCGCCTTTGTGAGCATCTTCAATTAAGCCGGGTATATCTGCCACCACAAGTTCTTGGTCGTCTTTTCTTACAACTCCTAGCTTTGGATCAAGAGTTGTAAAAGGATAGTCAGCCACTTTGGGTTTAGCAGCAGATATCTTTCTTAAAAGACTTGATTTTCCTACATTCGGAAATCCCACAAGCCCGGCATCAGCAAGAATTTTTAACCTTAATACAATTTCAGCTTCATGGCCTTTTTCTCCATGTGTTATCTTGCGCGGCGCTCGATTAGTTGATGATTTAAAATTAATATTTCCTAACCCTCCTTTTCCTCCAGGGAAAAGAGTTACTTTTTCATCATTAATTATATCAGCAATTATTTCTTCATTTAATAATACTTCAGTTCCAACAGGAATCTTTAAAATTAAATCTTTACCTGACGCGCCTGTTCTATTCCTGCCAGCTCCACCTCTACCTTTTTGTGCTTTAAAGTGTTTTTGAAATCGAAAGTCTACAAGTGTGTTTAAAGATTTTGTTCCTTCTAGAATAATATCTCCACCTTTTCCACCGTTGCCACCATCGGGTCCACCGAATTCGATATATTTTTCTCTTCTGAAGCTCAAGCAGCCATCACCACCATCACCACTTTTTACAAAGATTTTAGCTTCATCTATAAACTTCATTTTAAGGAAATATTTTTAGAAAAAAGATTTAGATTTACTGTTTGGGAACAACAGAAATAAATGTTTTTCCGTTTTTTTTCTTACCAAACTTTACAAAGCCATCAACAAGCGAAAAAATTGTATGATCTTTTCCAAGGCCTACATTATCACCTGGGTGCCATTTAGTACCCCTTTGTCTAGCTATGATGTTACCAGGTATTACAGTTTGACCACTGTATTTCTTTATACCCAATCTTCTTCCAGCTGAGTCTCTTCCGTTTCTCGATGAGCCGCCAGCTTTTTTAGTTGCCATTATTAGCTATCCTTTTTTTTTACAGTTTTCTTTTTAACTGTAGTTTTCTTTTTTGTAACTGTTTTCTTTTCAGTTTCTAACTTCGTATCACTTGCTTTTTTCACAGCTTTTTTTGAAGCGAATCCAGGAATATCAAGTGAATTAATTTTTAAAAAAGTTATATCCTGTCTGTGACCATTAAGCCTTCGATAGTTTTTTCTTCTTTTCTTCTTAAATACTAAAATTTTTCTATCTCTGTCTTGTTTAACAATTTCAGCATTAACTTTCGCGCCACTGATTTGTGGAGATCCCACAGAAAATTGTTCTTTATCACAAGCGAAAAGGACATCATCGATAGTGATCTTATCACCATCTTTGCCATCAATTTTGCTCACGCTCAACATAGTGTTTTCACTAACTTTATACTGCTTTCCGCCAGTTGAAATAATCGCAAACATAATAGAAATTACTATTTGATATTAAAAGTGGCCTGAATATAAACGTCACTTTTCTTATGTCAATAGCCATAATTTCAGATAAAAAAACTTAAAATCTGCGAGATTTATGCATAAAATATACATATAAATACCCTACTTAATCAGCGTTTTATCAAATAAATAAATATGACCTTATCAATAAAACCATTCAAAGCCTTTAGGCCTTTACAGAAAAGAGTAGAGGAGGTGGTATTGCCAACTTTTGATAATTTAACGAACAAACAGTTAAATAAAATTTTAAAAGAGTCAGAATATAATTTCCTAAACGTAGTAAGCCCAAAAGCATTTTACCCTAACATTACCAAAAAAAATTCAAAAAAGCACGCATACGAGCACTTAGAATCTATGATTAAGAATAATATTATTTTTCAGGAGAAGGAAGAATGTTTTTATATATATTGTTTAGATAAATATAATAAGAAGCAGTTTGGTATAGTTGCATCAATAGAGTTCGAGGAAGGGAATAATAAAATTCTGAAACATGAAGCAATATTTAAAGCACGATCAAATTCTATCATGGAAACAATTGAACATACAAAAATGCAAATAGGTCCAGTTTATTTATCCTATAAAAATCAAAATAGCAGACCCATTGATTTTAAAAAATACGAAAGAAAAAAACCTCTTTATAAATTTAAGTCGCCAGGTGGTACAACTAGATCTCTTTGGAAAGTAAGTGAAAAAAATGAAATCCAATCTTTGAGAAAGAAATTATCAAAAATTCGAAAATTTTATATTGCTGATGGGCATCACAGGTACTCCGCTATTGAAAATTTAAATAAAAAGAAAAATATTAATAAAATTAAAAAAGAAAAAATAAACCTTCTTGCGGCAATATTTGATGAGCATTCTGTTAATATATTGAGCTTTCATCGACTAGCTAAATTTAAAAATTTTAATCAACAAAAAATAATTCAGGCCTTAAAGAAAAAATTTAAGCTAGAAAAAAAATTAAAATTTAAAAATCCGTGTGACCCAGGCAGTGTGATGATATATTTAAATAAAACTTGGTACAATGTTTCACTCACATCAAATAAAAAACTCTATACTAAATATGAAACTGACACTGACATAGTTGAGAAAATAATGATAAATAGTATCATTAAAAAACAATGTAATTGTTCTTTAGTAAATTTGTCTAATATTCCTGGTAAATTTGATCATAAAAAGTTAGCAAATGAAGTGGATAAAGGTGTGGCAGATATAGGATTTTTTATTTGCCCTTTACCGATGAAAAAGATAATGTCCATCGCAGACAAAGGTAAGATTGTCCCTAAAAAGTCAACTTACTTTGACCCGAAGCCTGCTGATGGCTTGGTTAATTTGCTTATGGATATTTAATTTAATGGAAAAGCCCGCTCAGAAACCTCATTATCCTTATTTTTCATCCGGTCCCTGCGCCAAACCTCCTGGATGGTCGTTTGATAATTTAAAAAATGCAGCTCTTTCAAGGTCTCACAGATCTGGTGCAGCTGTTAAAAAACTTCAAGAGGTAATTGATAAGTCAAGACAACTGTTGGAAATTCCTGATGACTACTTAATTGGTATTGTTCCAGCTTCTGACACTGGCGCTGTTGAAATGGCTATGTGGTGTATGCTTGGTCAAAGAGGAGTTGAAGTTTATTCATGGGAAAATTTTGGTCATGACTGGAATATAGACGCAGGAGAACAACTGCCTCTAAAAGATAAAAAGTTAATTAAAGCAGAATATGGCGAACTTCCTGATTTTTCTGATAGCAATTCTGACAACGATATTGTTTTTACATGGAATGGTACTACCGCAGGTGTAAGAATAAAAAATACTGATTGGATAAGTGATCAAAGAAAAGGATTAACAATATGTGATGCCACATCAGCAGTTTTTTCAATGCACATGGATTGGCATAAATTAGATGTTATTACTTACTCATGGCAAAAAGTTTTAGGAAGTGAAGCTGCTCATGGTATGTTGATTTTATCCCCTCGTGCAGTTGAACGACTTGAAACTTTCACTCCACCATGGCCCATCCCAAAAATATTTCGTCTAGCAAATAATCAAAAATTAATTTCAGGAATATTTTCTGGAGCAACAATAAACACTCCATCCATGATCAGTGTTGAAGATGTATTAAATTCCCTTAACTGGGGATTAGAGTTAGGCGGTTTAAATAAATTAATTGATATATCAGAAACAAATTTAAAATTAGTTAATAATTGGATTGATAAGCATGATAATTTTGAATTTCTAGCTAAAGATCCAGAGACCAGATCTTGTACTTCAATTTGTATACTTCCAAAGGATGAGTGGTTTAAAACCCTTAATGACGAAGACAAAGTAAATTTTATGAAGGAAGTTTGTTCATTGCTTGAAAGCAATGAAGCAGGATATGATCTAAACTCCTATAAAACGGCGCCACCGGGAATTAGAATATGGGGCGGTTCAACAGTTGAAAATAAAAATGTTGAACTTGTTCTACCTTGGATTGACTGGGCTTATTTAACAACTAAAGAAGCCTTTAAAAAGTGAATAAAGTACTTATTGCCGATAATGTTTCTGACGCTGTTTTTAAAGTATTTGATGAAAATAACATTGAATATGTTCAGAAAACAGGTCTTAGTGAAGACGAGCTTTCAAGAGAAATCGTAGATTACGCCGGGTTAGTAATTAGATCAGCAGTCACTGTAACTGACAAAATAATAAGCAGCGCTAAAAATCTGAGAGTTATTGGTAGGCCAGGCGTAGGGGTTGACAATGTTGACCTTGACTCAGCTACCAAAAATAACATCGTAGTCATGAACACTCCTCTTGGAAATGTTCAAGCAACTGCCGAACTTACATTTTCTATTATACATGCATTAATGAGAAAAATTACAGAGGCGAATGAGTCAATGCACAGTAAAAAATGGGAGAAAAAGAATTTTATTGGATCTGAGATGTTGGGCAAAACTATTGGCATCGTAGGATTTGGGAATATAGGAAAAAAAATTTCTGAAATATCACACGCATATGGAATGAATGTTCTTGTTCATAGTGCTTCATTAAGTGATACAGAACAAAAAAAATATAAAGTTGAAAAAGTATCTTTTGAAGAAATTTTGTTACACTCAGATATTATAACTTTTCATAATAAACTATCAGATAAATCAAAATATATGATTAATAAAGACACTCTTAAAACAATTAAAAAAACAGCAATTATTATTAATTGTGCGAGAGGTGGAATTGTAAATGAAAATGATGTTAAGAATGCAATTGATAAAAATGGTTTAGGAGGATATGGCTGCGATGTTTACGAGAAAGAGCCACAAACTGATAGTATATTCTCAGGTATGAAAAAAGTTGTAATGACACCTCACATCGGCGCCAGTACTGCAGAGGCGCAAGAAAAAGTTGCTATACAAATTGCAGAGCAAATGGTCGATTATCTTTTAAATAATAATGTAGTTAACCAAGTAAACAAATAAATGTCTAATACTCTGATATTAATCAGACACGGTAAAAGTGTTTGGAACGTAAAAAATATTTTTACCGGATGGGTTGATGTAGAATTAGACGATTTAGGAAAAAAAGAGGCATTAAAGTCAGCATTGTTACTCAAAGAAGCTGAAATAGTTCCTTCATTCGCATTTACATCATTTTTAAAAAGGGCACAAAATACGCTTCAAATAATTCTTGAGGAATTAAATATATATAATCTTCACACAGAAACTGCCTGGGAATTAAATGAAAGACACTATGGAGCACTGCAAGGATTAAACAAAGATGAAGTTAAAAAAAAATATGGTGAAGATCAGTTTTTAAAATGGAGGAGAGGTTACAGCACACCACCACCTGCACTACCAATTGATAGTGAAATGAATCCTAATAAAGACGATTTATATAAAGGAATAAATAATTTACCCCTAACGGAATGTTTAGAAGATACGTATGCGAGAGTAATTCCTTACTGGGAAAATTCTATAAAACCTTTAGTACTAAAAAATACCACTATTATTTCAGCACATGGAAACAGCTTAAGAGCTCTATGTAAGTACTTGTTTGACGTATCTGATGAAGACATAACAAGCTTAGAAATACCAACTGCAAATCCACTAGTTATCAGCCTAAATAATAGTTGCAAAATTCACTCCGCAAGTTATCTTGATGCCTCCAGAGCACAAAAATTGCCAATAATTGGCGAATAAAAAGGGAAAGTTATGAGTGAAGTATTTATTACATCTGCCGTTAGAACAGCCGTTGGTTCTTTTAATGGATCTTTATCGGGCATGCCAGCACACGATTTAGGCACAATAGTTATAAAAGAAACGCTTAATAGATCAGGCATTGAAGGTGGTGATGTAGATGAGGTGATACTTGGACAAGTACTAACTGCAGCAACCGGTCAAAACCCTGCTAGACAAGCATCAATAAATGCTGGTTTAAATAAAGAAACCCCAGCATGGCTAGTTAATCAAGTTTGTGGATCTGGCTTACGAAGTGTTGCTTTGGCCTACCAATCTGTAATGAATGGCGATGCAAATATTATTATTGCTGGTGGACAAGAAAGTATGAGTCAATCCCCGCACTGTATGCACCTAAGAAATGGTACCAAAATGGGCGATGATAAGATGATCGACTCAATGATCAAAGATGGTTTGTGGGATGCTTTTAATGGATATCATATGGGAACAACTGCTGAAAATGTTGCACAACAATGGCAAATTACTAGAGATCAACAAGATGAATTTGCTTTTAACTCACAACAGAAAGCAAGTAAAGCTAAAGCAGATGGAGTATTTAAGGATGAAATTGTTCCAGTTGAAGTCCCATCAAGAAAAGAGACAGTAGTTTTTGATAGTGATGAATATATTAAAGACAATGTTCAATTAGAAAAAATTTCATCTTTAAGACCTGCATTTGCAAAAGAGGGAACAGTTACAGCGGCAAATGCAAGTGGTATAAACGATGGCGCAGCTGCTTTGGCAGTAATGTCCTCAGATGAAATGAAAAAAAGAAACCTTGAGCCTATAGCAAGAATTGTATCGTGGTCAAGTGCTGGGGTTGATCCATCTGTGATGGGTACAGGACCTATACCTGCAAGCAGAAAAGCTCTTGATAAAGCAGGGTGGGATGTTTCTGATTTAGATTTAATTGAGTCAAATGAAGCATTTGCCGCTCAATCTTGTGCAGTAAATAAAGAAATGGGATGGGATGTTTCAAAAGTTAATGTTAACGGGGGAGCGATTGCCATAGGACATCCAATTGGTGCGTCAGGAGCTAGAATTCTTGTAACATTATTAAATCAAATGAAAAGACAGGACGCTAAAAAAGGACTTGCCACATTATGCATTGGTGGCGGCATGGGTGTCGCTTTGTGCGTCGAACGATAGGAGAAAATTATGTCTAAAGTAGCATTAGTAACTGGAGGAACAAGAGGAATAGGTGCTGCAATATCTCTTGCTTTAAAAAAGGAGGGGTGCAATGTTGCTGCAACCTATAGTTCAAATTCAGATGCAGCAAATAAGTTTTCATCCGAAAACGGTATTGAGGTATTTCAATGGAATGTTGCTGATGCAGCTGCATGTGAAGCGGGCGTAAAGCAAGTTGCTGATAAGCTGGGCACTGTTGACATTTTAGTGAATAATGCCGGCATTTCCAAAGCTTCAATGGCTCATAAAATGTCAGTTGAACAATGGGATGATGTAATAAGAACTGACTTAGATTCAGTTTTTTATATGACAAGATGTGTACTTGAAGGCATGAGAGAAAAATCTTTTGGGAGAATAATTAGCATTTCTTCTATTAACGGTCAAAAAGGTGAGATGGGCCTGATAAATTATAGTGCGGCAAAAGCTGGTTTACTAGGTTTTACCAAAGCCTTAGCACAAGAAACTGCTAGAAAGAATATTACAGTTAATGCTATTGCACCTGGTTATATCGATACTGAAATACTAGCCGATGCCTCCGAGGATTTTATGAAAAGTTTAATTGGAAAAATTCCTGTAGGAAGGCTTGGATCAGTTGATGAGGTTTCACGAATAGTTACATTTCTTGCTAGTGATGAAGCGGGCTTTATAACAGGTTCTACGATATCTGCAAACGGTGGACAGTATTTTACTTAAAAGGAATCTTTGAGATTTCTTATGTGACCGAATACTTCTTCTGGACTTTTTCCCGTAAGCCCCAGTGAGTTGATCAAATCTTTATCATCTGCCTTTAAGAAAATATTTAATCTCTTTTCATCCCCAATTGTTGATGGAATAGATGGTATGTTTTGTTTATCTAGGCTTTTCAGACGTTCTATTTTTGACTCTATTTCATCCGACGGGTAAATAGAGCTTATAAAATTTCCATTACTTAAAGTATATTCATGGCCACAGTAAATTTTTGTTTCATCAGGTAGATCCCTTAATTTTGTAAGAGATTTCCACATCATTTCTGGTGAACCTTCAAAAAGTCTACCACATCCAAGTGAAAATAGCGTGTCACCTGTAAAAACAAGTTTTAGGGATTCAAAATAAAAAGCGATGTGGCCCGTAGTATGCCCAGGTATTTCAATTATCTGAGCATTGTGTTCATCAAAATTCCAAATATCACCCTCTGAAACCTTTATATCAATTCCTGGTATTCTCTCAAAATCTTTTTTGCTGCCAACTATTTTGCATTCATACTTTTCTTTAAGTTCAAAATTTCCACCTACATGATCAAAATGATGATGAGTATTGAGTATGAATTTTAAATTAAGTCTGTGTTTATTTAGAACATCAATTACAGGACCTGCTTCAGAAGGATCAACAACAAATGCATCCCCATTTTTATTTGAGTATATATAAGCATAATTATCGCTTAAGCATTTAACAATTAGTATTTCAGTCATATTTAATCCTTTGAAACTAAAAAAAGTCCGACTTCATTAAAGTAGCTATCAAGAAAATTTTTTCCACTAAAATTGGAAAGTTTTTTATTAGAAAGATCACCTTTCTTTTCAATTTTGATTTCTAACTCCTCACATAAATCAATAAAATCATTGATTGTACAAAAATGTAGATTTGGAGTTTCATGCCATGAATAACTTAGTTTCTTGCTTACTGGCATTTTTCTATTCAACAATAAACTAGCGCCAATCTTCCAGTGACCAAAATTCGGAAAGGATATAATTGCTTTTTTAGAAATTCTCACCAATTGCTGCATTACTGTTTTAGGACTTTTTGTAGCTTGTAACGTATAAGTAAGTATTGAATAATCAAATAACTTATCTGGATAATCATACAAATCAGTATCTGCATCTCCTTCAATTACTGAAATGCCTTTTGCTAAACAAAGCTGAACCTTTTTTTGATCGATTTCCATCCCGCGACCATCAATATTTTTATACTCTCTCAAATACTCCAACAAAGACCCATCATTGCACCCAACATCAATAACAGAAGCATTGTTAGGAATTAGCTCAGCAATTACCCCAAAATCTTTGTTCTCGTTTATTAAGCTCATAAATTTTCAAATGTTGAATTAATGAATCCTTTTATCGCCTCAAAAAACTTTGGTTCATCCAATAGGAATGAATCATGACCGTTTTCAGTTTCAATTTCAATAAAACTGACATTAAGCCCAAGAGAGTTAAAAACTTTTACAATTTTTTTGTTTTCAGATGTCGGGTATAGCCAATCACTGGTAAATGACACACAAAGAATTTTAGATTGCGTTTTTTTAAAGGCCTCTATTAAGGAGCCATTATTTGCTGAGGAAACATCAAAATAATCCATTGCCCGAGTGATATATAGATAGCTGTTTGCATCAAAGCGATCAACAAAAGTAAATCCTTGATGTCTTAAGTAACTTTCAATTTGAAAATCGGCATCAAAAGAATAATCCAAGCTATTTTTATCTTGGAGATTTCTTCCAAACTTACTTTGTAGAGCTTCTTTAGATAGATATGAAATATGTGCTGCCATTCTAGCTACTGAAAGCCCTTTCATGGGTTTTTTATCAGAATGATAGTAATTCCCCGATTGCCAGTTTGGATCAGCCATTATGGACTGCCTTGCAAGTTCATTTAATGCAATGTTTTGAGCCGAATGGTTTGTTGCAGTTGCAATAGGAACTGCTGAATGTACCATTTCAGGAAACTTTGAAAGCCATTCGAGTACCAACATGCCCCCCATCGATCCGCCAGTAACACAGAATATTTTTTCAATTCCCAAATAATCAATTAATAATTTTTGAGCTCTGACCATATCTGCAATTGTAATTACAGGAAAATCAGTCGCGAATTCTTTACCGTTTTCAGGATTTATTTCTTTTGGACCCGTTGATCCCATGCACCCACCAATAACATTAGGGCAAATGACAAAGAACTTGTTCGTATCAATTGGTTTATCGGGCCCTACAACCATCGACCACCAGCCATGTTTTTTTGTAATGGGATGATCACTTGCCACATATTGATCGCCAGTCAAGGCATGACAAACTAAGATTGAATTATTTTTTTTATCGTTAAGTTTGCCATATGTGGTATATGCAGTTTTAAATTTAGATAAACTTCCACCTCCATCCAAATTTAATGGCTCATTTTCTGCTAAAGTAACAATTTTATTTTCACTCATAATTTATTCCAAAAAAAAACCGCCCAACAACTAAGTTTGGCGGTTTCAACTACCTCTTTAGCTGCATTTTTATTGCGCCCGCAAGCTGTGCTCAAATCGGCGCAATTCATGTATTATATATTCAATAGGATATTGTCAAATTAGAAGATTTATTTATTTCAAAGATTTTCTTTCAAATTTAGCGATATTCACCTATTTATAGCCAATTAAAATATGAAAAAACTTAAAAATATAAAGCTTTACGAAGGAGGCATTTCATCAATTCCTGGCAAAAAGCAAGTTATTAAGGTGTCCTCTAATGAGTCGCCATTTGGTCCGAGCTTGCGAGTGCAAAAGGCGATATCAACGGCCAAGTCAAAAACTCACAAATATCCTGACGGAAATAGTCTGGAATTAAAAAATGCCTTATCAAAAAAAACCAAATTAAATATCAACAACCTCTTCGTTGGAAATGGATCAGACGAGATACTAGGCCTGGCTTGTCAACTTTTTCTAAATAAAGGAGACGAAGTTATTATTCCTAAACACAGTTTTTTAATGTTTGAAATTTACTCCAAAATTAGTGGGGGCGTTGTTAAACGTTCGTCAACAAAGAATTTACGTTTTGATGTAAAAAGTATTTTGAATAAAATCACAAAAAAAACTAAAATTATATTTATTGCTCAGCCCAATAATCCAACAGGATTTTATCTATCCAAAAAAGAGTTAAGATTGCTTATCTCACGTGTCCCTAAGAAGATATTTATAATTATTGATTCAGCTTATGCAGAATATGTAACTGATAAAGATTATTCTAATGGCATTAACTTTGCCAAAAAATATAAAAATATCATTGTCACTAGAACTTTCTCAAAAATTTATGGTCTGGCGTCCTTAAGATTGGGTTGGTGCTACGCTCATACAGATATAATAAAATTAATGAATAAAGTGAGAGGGCCATTTAATGTAAATCAAATTGCCCAACTTGCTGGCATTGAGGCATTAAAAGATAAAAAATATGAAAAAAATGCAATAAACCATAACAAATTTTGGCTAAAAAAAATGAATAGTGAACTAAGTAGATTGCCAGTACTTGTTTATGATAGTAGAGCAAATTTTCTACTCATTAATGTAGGCAAATCTGTAAAAAAACTAAATCAGTATTTATTGTCAAAATCAATTATTGTAAGGTTAATGGATAAGTATAATCTTCCAGATTGCATTAGGTTATCTATTGGTAAATCTACAGAAAATAGAAAAGTCCTTAAAGCTATGAAAGAGTTTTATAATGCCAAGTAAGAAGAGACCATTTAAAAAAATTAGTATAATTGGTTTGGGTTTAATAGGTTCTTCTATTGCCTTGGCTATAAAAAAGAAAAAACTAGCAGAAATTACCTCTGGTTACTCCAGGTCTTTAAAAACAAGAACTATCGCGAAAAAACTTAAATTAACAAGTGAAATAAAAAATAATATATCCGACTGTGTAAAGAATTCAGATTTGGTTATTATTTGTACTCACTTAAGCAGTTACAAAAGTATTTTTAAAAAGATATCACCACATCTTACTAAAGATGCTATTGTAACAGATGTCGGATCTGCGAAAGAGTCTTCAATTTCAGAAGTTGAGAGTTTAATTAAAAAAAAGATAAATTTTGTACCTGCCCATCCTATTGCTGGTACTGAAAAAAGCGGACCAAAAGCTGGCTTTGCTGAACTATTCGAAGAAAGATGGTGCATAATTACACCTTTAAAAGGCAATAAAATCAGAGACATAAATAAAGTAAAAACTTTTTGGAAAAAATTGGGAAGCAAAGTAGAAATTATGACTCCTTCTAGACATGACAAAGTAATGGCAGTGACTTCTCATTTGCCCCATCTAATTGCTTATAATATGGTCCATACAGCAGCTGATTTAGAAAACTTTACAAAATCAGATATTGTGAAGTTTAGCGCGAGTGGATTTAGAGATTTCACAAGAATTGCTTCCTCAGATCCTACTATGTGGAGAGATGTAATTTTGGCAAACAGAGAAGCTGTATTAGAAATGATTGGTAGATTTTCTGAAGACCTGAGTGCTATACAAAAATCAATACGGTGGGAAGACGGAGATAGTTTGCATAAGTTATTTTCAAAAACAAGAGTTGTGCGTGAGAAAATAATTAAAGCAGGTCAAGACACTTCTGATGCCGATTTTGGTAGATCAAAAAGAAAATAATTCCTTTAAATCGATCAAAGGGATGAAAAGCACAGAAATAATTCCATTTTTAATTACCAAAGGTGTACTAAACAAATTATCATTGTTTTCAACATTTGATACGTCTAGTTGAATATTGCCATTTAAATTTGTACTTAAATCAGAAATTTCTCCCTCTAGCAAAATTCTTGTTTCGTTTTTAAATGAGTCTAAAACATTTGATGCAACGGCTGTAAAAAAAACGCGATAGCTATTCTCATTAACTTTATTCATTTTAAAAATAATTTTTCTTATATTCTCTATATTGTAATCACCTATGTTCAGACTCATATCATTTGAAATTGAATAAATCTCATTAATTTGTCCTTTATCCATCGTTAATCTGAACTGAATATCATTCAAAAAAAAATTTAAAGAGTCATCTTCATTAAAAGAACTATTTATTTTATCCGTTCTCACCATTAGTTTACTTATATCGAAAGGATTCATATCAATTTTTATATTTCCTATTTCTATATTAGATAGGCTATCTGATCTGTTGAGATTAGGATTTACAATCAAACCTGATAATCTGTAAGGATACCCCGTCACCCTAAAGTCGTTATACTCAATGTTGTATTTTTCAAGGTTACTTGATAATTGGGATTTCAACTGAAAAGAAATAAACATCCAATAAATTGAATAAAAGACTAAAATAGCCAATACCAAAGCGATTATTCTATTAAATGAAAATATCTTCATTTTGGATATTTAATCTTGGCCTCTTCAAGCAGTTTATCAGACTGATTTTCAATAGAATTATATAATTTTTCTTTAAATTCAGTTTTATCTAGTCCTGGTTCAATTGGTTTTAAAAATTCAATTACCATTTTGCCAGGATAACGAAGAAATCGTCTCCTTGACCAAAAGTAACCACAATTAATTGCAACTGGTAGACAAGGAATTTTGAGACCATCGTACAAAGCTGTAACGCCATACTTATATGGGCGACGTTCACCAATTGGTGTTCTGGTTCCTTCAGGAAAAATTAATAAAGGACGGGGATCATTGTCCATACTTCTTTTTGCAGAATTCACCATTGCCTGAATATTTGTTTCCCCTTTTCTTCTATCGACATATATGAAATTGGCTTTCTTAAAACAAAGTCCAACAATTGGTATAAATAATAATTGTTTCTTTGCAATTATTGACGGTGTTTCAATCGCTTCATTAAGAAAAATAGCTTCTGCAAGAGATTGATGTTTAGCAGCTATGAGATATTTTCGAGTGCTTGGAATGTTTTCTAACCCACGGTACTCAACTTCTAGATTTGCAAATAGCTTAAGGCTTAATTTTGTATGTGTTGATTGAAAACGTATGATGCCAAGCATATGTATTTTAGGTAAGAAAAAAAGTATAGGCGCAAAAAAAATACAAATTAATAATACAATATAAAATGCTAAATTTGCTAAAAGAGATCTTACATAAATCATAATTTAAAGCCCTATACTCAAACTTATTTTTGTCCTTAAATATTTTATATACTCTACAATTAATTTCTTCATACGAATATTTATTTTTTGATTGTCATATTTTACACCATAATAGAAAGTTTCTTTATCTAATAAAAGTCGATTTACCTCAAGTTTAACTCTTGGTAGATGGTAATCAGATGTTATTAACAAAATATTTTTAATATTATTATTCTTTTTCCAAAAAAAAATTTCTCTAACATTTTCGAAGGTATTTGTTGAAATGCTCTCAAGTTCAACACAACAATTAAACAGCTGATTGAATTTTGGAAATTCTTTTTTTATTTCCTCAATAGAAATTTCTTTATTAACTCCTGATATTAAAAGTTTGGACCCAATCTCATTATTAAGTATTTTAAGTCCCTCTAATATTCTAAATTTATCACCAGTTAGTACGACTATTCCTTCAATTTCTTTTTCATTGAGGTCTGTATTTTTATAGCTTTGAATGTTGAAGAGAAAGAAATTAAATTGTAAGAGTACGATAATTACAAATAAAAGTAGAGAAAAATGAATGTAATGTGATTTTAATTCATTAATCATTTTAAATAAGTTACACTATTTTACTGCTAATAATTACAATTAATAAAATTAAGTAAGACTATGATAATATCCTGTCCATCGTGTTCGGCAAAGTATCTAGTAAATATAGAGGATATTGGCTTTGGCAGACAGGTTAAATGTACAAGATGTAACCATTCTTGGTTTCATGAAAATAAGAATTATGAAAATGATAAAAAGTTACAAATAGAGGAAATTGTTAATAGTTACGCAGAACGGGATCATTCAAAGGATCAGAATTTACCAGTTGTTTATGAAAAAAACAAAACAAGTATTCCTCTCCCATTTCTACTTTTATTGACCCCAGTAATTTTCATATCAATCGATGCGGTTATACAAAACTCAGATGTAAATGCTTTTGAATTGAGCAGGTCAATTAACAGTTATATTGATTATATATTAAAACAAATAAGAAGCTTCTTTTCTTATTAAATTTCATTTTTAATAAAGTCTTCGTATGACTGAGTTTTTCTAATTATTCTTATTTGAGATCCATCTACCATGAGCTCTTCAATAAGTGGTCGAGCATTATAGTTTGAACTCATCGTTGAACCATATGCCCCAACATCTTTTAATATGACGTATTGACCACTCTTTACTTTATTAAATTTTTGAATATTAAGAAATACGTCAGAACTCTCACATATTGGACCAACTATATCTGTATTTATTTCATCATATTCACTTGTCCTGACATCTGGCATTATTTCGTGATGAGCATCGTATAATGCAGGCCTCATCATATCGTTCATACCTGCGTCGATAATGACAAATTTTTTTCCAGTTATATTCTTTGTATAAAGTACTTTTGATACTAATATTCCTGCATTTGCAGCTATAAGCCTACCTGGTTCAAAGATAAATTTAAGATTTTCTGTATCAAAATATTTTACGATTAAGTTTTTATAGTCTTCAAAAGTAAAATTTCTTTTTTCAGGACTAATTCCCCCACCAACATCAACGGTATTTATTTTTTTTGTTTCACTATTTATTTTAGCAACTAATTCACCAATAATTTCAAATGTTCTTTGAAATGGTGTTAGGTCTTTAATATTGCTACCTATATGAAAAGCTATAGATGAAATCTCTAAATTTAGATAATTTTGTCGATTCTGAAAAATTTCGTAAGTTTGTTCTATACTGATTCCAAATTTATCCTCGAGACTGCCTGTGCTAATTTTTTTGTGCGTTTCTGATTGTATATCTGGATTAATCCTAATTCCTACTTTCTGAATTTTTCCCGACACAGAAGCTATTCGATTTATATGATCAAGTTCATCGAGTGATTCTGCATTGATTTGTAAACAATTATTACTGATCGCAAATTGAATATCGCTAGCAGTTTTGCCAATGCCTGAAAAAACTATTTTATTTGGTTTCATCCCTGCTTGTAATGCTTTTCTCATTTCCCACTCAGAAACAACATCTCCTCCCGCTTCGAGTTCGGTTAGAGTTTTTAGTATTGTTAGATTTGAATTTGATTTGAGAGAAAAACACACTGTTGCATCAAGTGAATTAAGTGAATCTGAAAACTCTCTAAAATTATTTGTGAGAGTTTGTTTGCTATAACAGTAGAATGGTGTAGCTCTACCTTCAGCAATTTCTCTTATTGAGATATCCTCAAATTTAAGGATATCATTTTCATATTTTAGAAAGGACATTTTTAAGCCTTATAGATCTCTATTTTATAATTGCTTTTTGATTCTGTTGGGGGAAATTCAAGAGAGCCTTTTTTCCCACAACCAAGAATACATAAGAAAATAATCAAAATACTAATATTTTTCATTACTTAATTCTTTCCTAGCTTGACTAATCATTTTTCTTATCTCAGTTATTGCTGTTCCGCCATAGCTTTTTTTATTGTTAATACTATTTTTCAAATCTAAAAATCCATATACAGATTTGTCTATATTTTTATCAAATTTTTTATAATCCTTCATCGATATCTTATTTAAACTTATTTTCTTTTTTTCTGCAAAGTTGACAATTTTAGCGGTTAAATTGTGCGCACTTCTAAAAGAATAACCAAGATTTATAACTAGCCAATCTGCTAAATCAGTTGCATTGGCAAAAGATGATTTAAGCTTTTTCTCGATGTTTGATTTTTCAATTTTAATTGTAGAGATTATTTCGATCATACAATCGAGACAAAGATGAATGTTTTTACTTGTTGAGGTTACAAGCGCCTTATCTTCCTGAAGGTCTTTGCTGTAAGTTAGTGGAAGAGATTTAAGCAAGTTAAGCATAGATGATAGATTTCCTGAAATTATCGAAGATTTTGCTCTAATTAATTCAGCGCCATCAGGATTTTTTTTCTGAGGCATAATTGAAGAACTCGACATTAATTGGTCTCCGATTTTAAAGAAACCCACTAAATCGGAATTATAAAGAGTAATTTCCTCGGCTAACCTTGATAAGTGAACAGCCATTAAGGATGAACTAGATAAAAAATCTACCACAAAATCTCGATCAGAAACTGTATCCAATGAATTTTTTGTAGGTTTTTTAAAGTCAAGCATTTTTGTTGTTTTGTTTCTATTAATTGGAAAATTAGTTCCCGCTAAGGCTCCTGCACCAAGCGGATTTTCGTTCATTCTTCTAAAAGAGTCGCTGAATCGATTCGTATCCCTATTAAACATTTCAAAGTACGCCATAAAAAAATGTCCAACTGATATTGGCTGCGCAGTTTGCAGGTGAGTAAGGCCTGGAAACGTAATCAAAATATTTTTACTTGCAACCTGTAGTAACGCAGATTTCAGTTTTTTTAATTTTTTTGAAATCAGTATATTATCTTTTTTCATCCACAATTTTAAATCTGTTACAACTTGATCATTTCTAGATCTACCAGTATGTAACCTTTCAGCGGCATCACCAATAAGCTCTTCTAGTCTACTCTCAATATTCATGTGGATATCTTCAAGATTATCATCAAATATAAATTTATTATTTTTAATTTCAGTCCTAATTTTTTTTAATCCGGAAATAATTTTTTTTGAGTCTTTATTAGAAATTATTTTTTGAGACGAGAGCATTGTAGCGTGTGCAATCGATGCTTCAATATCCTCTTCAAATAAAAATTTGTCATTTTCTAAAGACGAATTAATATTTATAAAAGACTCACTCGATTTTTTATTAAATCTATCTCTTAACTTATTTTTTTTAATGGACATTTTACTAAAACTATTTATTTCTCAAATAATGATGATTTCTTTATGCAGTAGATTTATAATTTTGATGGTATATGCCACAATCCTTATCTTTTGCAACAGTTTATATCCTTCAAATTCACACGCGAATGAGTTGATAATAGAAAAAAAACAAGGTTTTTTGAGTAAATTCGAAGATATCAATAGCAATGATGTCACTTTAAATGATTTTAATGGCAAGTTGCTTTTAATTAATCTCTGGGCAACATGGTGTGAACCTTGCAAAGAAGAAATGCCATCACTCGATAGATTGCAACAAAAATATGATAAACAAGATTTTCAGATACTTGCAATAAGCGTTGATCGTGGGCCGAAGAAAAAGTCAGTAAATTTTTTTAATGAATACGAAATCCAAAATATAGATTTATTCTTTGACGATAAAAATAATATACCACGAGAAGTAAGAGCAGCAGGACTGCCATTTTCATTTTTTATTGATCAAGAGGGAAATCAAATAGCAAAGTTTATTGGTCCAACTGAATGGGACAGTAACTACTTTCAAGATTATATTGATAGTAATTTATAAATAATTATAAGGCTTGTTCTAATTCGGGAAGAACCTGAAACAAGTCTGCTACCAAACCATAGTCTGCTACATCAAATATAGGTGCTTCTTCATCTTTATTTATGGCAACTATAATTTTTGAGTCTTTCATGCCAGCCAAGTGCTGGATCGCTCCAGATATTCCGACCGCTATGTACAGTTCGGGTGCTACAACTTTACCAGTTTGTCCGACTTGATAATCATTTGGAACAAAGCCTGCATCAACGGCAGCTCGAGATGCTCCAACAGCAGCTCCAAGTTTTTCAGCTACTTTATCCAAAAGTTCAAAGTTTTCTCCATTTTGCATTCCACGTCCACCTGAAATAATTGTCTTTGCAGAAGTAAGTTCTGGCCTATCAGATTTTGTTAGCTCTTCGCCCACAAATTCTGAAATTGATGGAATATTCTCAGCATTTATCTTTGCAACCTCGCATTCAGCAGAATCAGTTGTTGCAGCTTTGAAGGCAGTTGGTCTAACCGTGAGAACTTTCTTTGCGTCAGATGTTTGTACAGTTGCAATAGCGTTACCAGCATAAATTGTTCTAATAAATGTATCTGCACTTTCAACAGCAACGATCTCCGATATTTGAGAGACATCAAGTTTTGCAGCAAGTCTAGGCATCACATTTTTACCAGTTGTTGTTGCTGCAGCCAAAAAGTAGTCATAATCGCCGGCAATATTAAAAATAACTTGAGTAAGTTTTTCAGCCAAAACATTATCAAATGCTGCATCATCCAAGTGGAGTAATTTACTCAATCCATTAATTTTTGAAGCCTCCGCAACAGCTTCATCAATATTTGAGCCCACAATAAGTCCGTGAACATCGCCTTCAATTTGAGACGCTGCTGTTATAGCTTTTAAACTTTGATCGCTGACCTTTCCGTTTGCATGCTCGATATAAAAAAGTGATGTCATATAACTCCTGCCTCATTTTTTAATTTTTCTACAAGATCTCCAACATTCTCGACTTTGATTCCAGCCTGACGCTTTGGAGGTTCAATAACTTTTAAAATACTTACTCTGGGTGTAACATCAACTCCATAGTCGTTAGGAGATTTTTGATCAATTGGCTTCTTTTTTGCTTTCATTATGTTGGGCAGAGAAGCATACCTAGGTTCATTCAATCTTAAATCGGTGGTAATAATAGCGGGCATATTCAGATTTACAGTTTGTAAACCTCCATCTATTTCTCTGGTGACTTTAACCTTGTCGCCGTCGATTTCAACTTTTGAAGCAAAAGTTCCTTGAGGCATATCTGTTAGTGCAGCAAGCATTTGACCGGTTTGATTGTTATCTCCATCAATCGCTTGCTTTCCGGATATCACTAGTCCAGGTGACTCGCTTTCACAAATTTTTGCTAGAATTTTTGCAATTGAAATAGGCTCAACTTTTTCTTCTGTGAGCACATGTATTCCTCGGTCAGCTCCCATTGCAAGAGCCGTTCGAATAGTTTCTTGACAAGATTGATTGCCGATTGAAACAGCGATGATCTCTTCAGCTTTACCAGCTTCTTTTAATCTAATTGCCTCTTCAACTGCAATTTCACAAAAGGGGTTCATAGACATTTTTACATTCTCAGTTTCAACACCAGTTTGATCAGATTTAACTCTGATGTTAACGTACGGATCAATAACTCTTTTGACAGGGACTAAAATTTTCATGATTTATGTGTTATAATATCTTTTTTAGTTGAGTAAACATAAATTATACATTCTTACCAGGTTTCCACAAAATATCTTTTTTGCCATTGTTGTTTTCAACTCTCGATAAAACAAAAAATAAATCAGATAACCGATTGATATATTTAATTGCTTCTTCGTTGACCTCTTCTTTTTTTGCAAGTGCGACAATCTGAGTTTCAGCTCGGCGCGTTACAGTTCTTGCGTTGTGTAAAAATGCCGCAGACTGAGACCCTCCCGGTAGCACAAAAGAATTAAGGGGTGCTAACTTTGCGTTATATTTGTCAATTGTTTTTTCAATTCTTGTAACCTGCTTGCTTGTAACGCGTAGCGGTTTATATTTTGGTTTTTTTTCAACTGGAGTTGCGAGATCAGCACCTAAATCAAATAAGTCATTTTGTATTTCTGAAATTATTTTTTTCAGAGATGATTTGGCACTCGTGTTTAAAATTCCAAGTATAGAATTCAGTTCATCGACAGTCCCGTATGCTTTTATTCTTATATTATCCTTAAATACACGTTTGCCAGATACTAGCCCTGTCTTGCCTTTATCACCGGCCCTTGTATAAATTTTATTGAGTTTTACCATTAAGAACTAGTTGAAAAGTAAAGAGCACTCATAATTATTACAATCGCAATAAACTGCAGAGTAATTCTAAGTCTCATAAGTTTATTTGAGTACTTTTTATTAAAATCTCCACCTTTAAACATAGCGTAAATACCTGTTCCTAAAACCGCTAAAACAGCAAGAAGTGATATAGGAATTAATAAGTAATATAAAAAACCTGGCATATAAAATTAAGCAGGGTTCGTAGAAACAAGTCGACGTGTTACAATGTCGGCCTGTATCTCTGCAGTTCCTTCAAATATATTTAAAATTCTGGAGTCACATAAAATTCTACTTATTGGATACTCAAGCGCAAACCCATTACCTCCATGAATTTGGACTCCGTTATCTGCGCATGCCCAAGCAACTCTAGCAGCCAACATTTTTGCCATTCCTGCTTCCAAATCACATCTGTGTCCTTTATCTTTTTCTCTTGCAGCATAATAAGTTAATTGTCTTGCAGCCATAATCTCAGTAGCCATAGAAACAATTTTCGATGCATTTCTAGGTTTGTCATACAGCGAACCGCCATTTGTATCTAGCCTATCTATTGCGTATTGCATTGCAGTTTCAAAAGCTGATTGTGCTACACCCAGTGCTCTAGCTGCAGTTTGTATACGAGCTGCTTCAAAAGTTTCCATCATTTGTTTGAAGCCATTTCCTTCTTTTTCACCAAGTAAATTTTCTTTTTTAACTTTAAAGCCGTCAAAAGCCATTTCGTACTCTTTCATGCCTCTGTAGCCTAAAACCTCGATTTCACCACCACTAATTCCTTCATCAGGGAACATATTATCGTCATCACCCCTCTGTTTTTCAGCAAGGAACATTGATAAACCTTTATAGCCTTTTTCATCAGGGTTTGTGCGTGCTAATAACATCATCACGTCACTTCGAGCTCCATGTGTAACCCATGTCTTGTTTCCTGTGATTGTATAGTGCTCTCCATTTGCAACTGCCCTTGTTTTGAATGAGCCCATATCAGATCCTGAATGAGGTTCGGTTAAAACAGCGCATGGAAGCATTTCACCAGATGCAATTTTCGGTAAATATTTATTTTTCTGTTCTTCGGTGCCACCTGTAATCAATAATTCGGCAGCTATATCGCCGCGTGTACCAAGTGAGCCAATGCCAATATAACCCCTTGCAAGTTCCTCAGTTACCACACAGTCAACAAATCTTGTCATTCCAAGCCCACCGTATTCTTCAGGTATCGTCAGACCAAATACACCAAGTTCAGACATTTTTTCAATTACAGACATCGGAATAAGGTTATCTTTAAGATGCCATTCATGAGCGTTTGGCGTCACATCATCTTCAACAAATTTTCTAAATTGATCTTGAATTATTGATGTAGTTTCATCTAGGCCGCTATTACCAAAGTTTTTACTTGAAAATCCATCTTTTAATAATTGAGCAAGTTTCATGCGATCTGCAGTACTATTGCCATTCAAAATCAGGTCATTAAATTCTTCGGTCCCTGTTTCTTGAAAGAGACCATTTTTTAATCCTAAATCTTGAGGACGAACATACTCAAGTTGTGACATTGGTATCCCAGATTTAATTTGCGCACAGTATTCCGAAAAAGTAATTTGCAAAATTAATTGCTCTGTTTCATTAAACGTCCCGGTCGAGTCTAGGTTTGAGGCCCAATTAACCATTTCTTTCAAAGTAGCTCTATATGCAGCAACCCAAGATAAGCCATGTGCAGCATGTTGTTCCCTATCTAGATTATCACGAGATAATTTTCCATTAATAATTAACTCACCTCTTACATGTTGCAGGGCAGCATCGTAATACTTATCGACAGTAATAAGGGATTTTTGACATTTAGAAATTATTTCGTGCATGTTTAACTTTCTAGTTTAGAGATTTTTGTCCTTCTTTTGCAGCGCCAACAAGGACAGCCATATTTCCACCTTTATGTTCATTGTTAAGCATCTTTTCATGAGCATCAGGAATATTGTTCCATGCAAAAAGCTCTGACATACAAGGATCTAATGTACCGTCAATAACAAGTTCATTCGCTGCATTCGCTTGCTTTGAATTTCCAAAGTGTGATCCCTGAAGTCTTTTACTTTGCATCCATAGATATCTAGCATCTAATGTGAGATTATATCCTGTGGTACCAGCACAAATAACAACCATTCCTCCTGGTTTTACTACAAAACATGAAACGGGAACGGTAGTTTCGCCCGGATGCTCAAATACCATGTCAACATTATTACCCTTACCTGTAAATTCCCATAGGGCCTTTCCAAATTTTCTAACTTCTTTCATATAGTTTGCATATGTTTCAGCGTCATCAATATCAGGATGTTCACCCCAACAATCAAAATCTTTTCTGTTTAGAACACCTACAGCTCCAAGATCTTTTACATAATCAATTTTAGAGTTATCAGAAACAATACCAATTGGTTTAGCGCCAACAATTTTTGCAAGTTGTACTGCCATGCTTCCAAGGCCTCCTGATGCGCCCCATATTAAAACAAACTCACCCGGCTTTAATTCATTGGGAGCGTGGCCAAATAGCATTCTATATGCAGTTGCGAGGGTTAACATATAACAACCACTTTCTTCCCAAGATAAATTTGGTGGCTTACGTAAAACTTGGTGCGCTTGAACAGCTGTGAATTGAGCAAAGGTTCCATCAGCTGTTTCGTAACCAAAGACCTTATTTGTTTTTGATATCATTGGTTCACCACCATTAACCTCAGCATCCTCATGATCCCACTGCATACCATGAATGATTACCTCATCGCCCACTTTCCATTTTTTTACGCCAGAACCAACTTTCCAAACAATTCCAGAACAATCAGAACCTGCGATGTGATAGTCTTTTTTAGTCATATCAAGCGTAGATACAGGTTTTCCAAGACCAGCCCAAACACCGTTGTAGTTTACACCCGCGGCCATTACAAATATCAAAACGTCATTGGATCCAACTTCAGGAACATCAAATTCTTCTTCTTTAAATGATTGCATTGGGTTTCCATGACGATCTCTTCTGATTACCCATGCGTGCATTTTCTTAGGGACAAAACCAAGAGGTGGAACTTCACCTATTGCATAAATGTCTTTTTCTTCAGTGGTCATAAATCTGCTCCTGTAGTGTAATTTATATAAAACTAATGTTTCTTTTTTCTAGGTTTATAGCCATTTTAGCTAGATTAGTATATACATTTTAAATAAAAGGATTTAATAAAACCAAAAAAAAACGTTGAAAAACAATGGATAAACCTTGGCTCATAAGAACTTACGCAGGACATTCGTCTGCCAAAAAGTCAAATGAACTCTATCTTAAGAACCTATCAAAAGGTCAAACAGGTATCTCAGTAGCGTTTGATTTACCTACTCAAACTGGGTATGACAGTGATCACATTCTCGCTAAAGGGGAGGTTGGCAAAGTTGGTGTTCCAATCTGTCATATTGGTGATATGAGATCGCTCTTTAATCAAATTCCATTAGATAAAATGAATACATCAATGACCATTAATGCTACAGCTGCATGGTTGCTAAGTTTATATGTAGCCGTTGCAGATGAACAGGGCATAGACAGAAATAAATTACGGGGAACAACTCAAAACGATGTTTTAAAAGAATATCTATCAAGAGGAACATATATTCTTCCACCTGACCCAAGTTTAAAAATAATATCTGACGTGATTACTTTTACTTTTAAAGAAATGCCAAATTGGAATCCAATCAATGTATGTCCTTACCATTTAGTTGAAGTAGGCGCAACTCCTGAGCAGGAATTAGCTTTTGGTCTTTCAATTGCAGTTGCGTATCTAGATAAAGTTAAAACCTCAAATGTGTTATCAGAGGAAGAATTTGAAAATGTAGTAGGTCGCATAAGCTTCTTCGTTAATTCTGGAATCAAATTTATTACTGAGATGTGTAAAATGAGAGCATTTGTGTCATTGTGGAATGAAATTACAAAAGAGAGATATGGTGTTAAGGATCCTAAAAATAGAAGATTTAGATATGGCATGCAAGTAAACAGTCTTGGATTAACTGAGCAACAACCTGAGAATAATGTATATAGAATATTAATTGAAATGCTAGGCGTCGTTCTCTCAAAGGATGCAAGAGCAAGAGCAGTTCAATTACCAGCTTGGAATGAAGCAATGGGATTGCCAAGACCATGGGATCAACAATGGTCCTTAAGATTACAACAAATTGTTGCGTATGAAACAGATCTTCTAAATTTTGACGATATATTCAATGGCTCTGAAGTAATTGATGAAAAGGTTAAAAATCTTAAAGAGACTGCGATGAAAGAATTTAATCACATTCAATCAATTGGTGGTGCAGTAGCTGCAGTTGAAAGTGGTTACTTAAAACAGGAATTGGTCAATTCTCAAAAAGAAAGGCTAAAAAGAATTAATGATAAAGAGCAAATCGTTGTTGGAGTTAATGAGTTTGTTGAGACTGAAGAGTCACCTCTTGTATCAAATGATGGAGGCATAGAGACAATTGATCCAAAAA
Organism: uncultured Pelagibacteraceae bacterium; assembly: GCA_902524285.1. Classification (GTDB taxonomy): domain Bacteria; phylum Pseudomonadota; class Alphaproteobacteria; order Pelagibacterales; family AG-422-B15; genus CACNXQ01. The sequence goes on from CABZCR010000003.1 coordinate 45,541, forward strand.
TTGAAAATGAACAAGTAAAAGCAGTTATTGATTGGAGACAAAACAGAGATCAAAAACAGGTTGATAGCGCTTTAAATCAATTAAGCGAAGCAGCAAAATCTGGAGAAAACATAATGGAAGCTTCTATTACAGCTGCAAAAGCAGGTGTAACAACAGGTGAATGGTCTCAAATACTTCGGGATGTTTTTGGTGAGTTCAAAGCACCGACTGGTATAACTAATATTCAACCATCCAATAACGAAGATTACAGCCCAATACGTAAAAGAGTTGAGTCATTGTCAGATAAGATGGGAAGAAGAATTAAATTTCTTGTAGGCAAACCTGGCCTTGACGGACATTCTAGTGGAGCTGAACAAATTGCTGTAAGTGCGAGTGATTGTGGAATGGATGTTTTGTACGAAGGAATTAGATTAACACCAGAACAAATAGTAAAATCATCTGTTGAAGAAGATGTACACATCATTGGACTTTCTATTCTATCTGGTTCTCATGTGCAGCTTGTCGAGGAAATTATGAATGAAATGAAAAAAAATAAAGTAGATGATATCCCGGTAATTGTAGGAGGTATAATTCCAACAGAAGATGAAAAGATCTTAATTAAAAATGGAGTTCAAGCAGTTTATACTCCAAAGGATTATCAGCTGAAAGATATAATGAGTGACATTGTGAGCATTGTTGAGAGAAAAGTATCTTAATGCCAATCTTAAGTGGACCAGTTTTAGAACCCCAAGACTCTTCAAAGCCATCAAAACTTGTAATATTTTGTCATGGATACGGCGCAGATGGCAATGATCTGATTGGCCTTGCTAATTATATTCAGCCTCAAATGCCCGATGCAGTTTTTTTATCACCTAATGCACCTGAAAAATGTGGATTAAACCCAATGGGATATCAATGGTTTGATTTTCAATCGGGTGATCCTGCAACTATTTGGAAAGGTGTGTTAAATGCAGCTGATACACTTAATGGTTATATTGATGAACAACTTAAGAATTATGAGTTAAGTGATGATAATTTAGCGCTCGTAGGTTTCAGTCAAGGCACAATGATGAGTTTACATGTCGGCCTTAGAAGAGAAAATTCAATGAGAGCAATTGTTGGCTTTTCAGGAAGGTTAATTGCTCCAGAACTTCTTAAAAATGAATTAAAGTCAAAACCTCCAATTTACCTAATTCATGGAGATATGGACCCTATGGTTCCTTATCAAGAAACTATTGAAGCTGAAAAAAAATTATCACAATTGAGCATAGATGTTAAGGCTCATATTTCTACAAACACTCAGCATTCAATTGCTCAAGACGGATTAGATATAGCTATTAAATTCTTAGTCGAAAAATTCTCAAATTAAAATATTTTTTGAAATATTTATACAATTGCATATATTAATTAATAATGAGTATTGCAGTTCCTTTAGAAAAATGTCCAGCTTTGGTTCTAAATTCAGATTTCAGGCCTCTTAGCCATTATCCGCTTTCTCTCTGGTGTTGGCAGGATAGTGTAAAAGCTGTTGTTCTTGGAAGGGTAAATATTGTATCAAACTATGAAAGAGAAATTAGAAGTCCAAGTTTTCAAATGTATTTGCCAAGCGTTATTAGTCTGAAAACTTACATCAAGCCAAATAGAAATCCAATATTCTCAAGATTTAACGTTTTTTTGCGTGATAAGTTTAGTTGTCAATATTGTGGTTCAAAGAAAGATTTAACATTTGATCATCTTATACCTAGATCACACGGCGGTGAAACAACTTGGGAAAATATTGTAACAGCATGTTCAAGTTGTAACGTAAAAAAGGGAGGAAAACTTTTGAAAAACTCGGGTATGAAGCCTCTCAATATTCCAAAAGTACCTACAATGGCTGATTTAGATAAATGTGGCCGTTCTTTTCCTCCTAACTTTTTGCATGAAAGCTGGATGGATTTCTTATATTGGGATATTCAACTAGAAAGATAATTAAATTCTCTCAGCCAAAAAAATAGCAGCTTTTGTTGTTTCATTGATTGTTTTTCTTAAAACAGAATAACCAAAGGCTTCTCGAGACCCTTCATCAATAGCGGTATTTTTATGTTCAACTTCATCATCGCGAAATTTTACTAATTTTTTTCTTAATTCTTCGTCCACTCCCTCTAGTTGATCAATTTGTTTTTGATAATGTTTTTCAATAATTTCTTCAACTGCCTCAGTGCACACATAGGCTGCTTTGGGGCCCATGAGGGCAGTACCTACACCCATTGCGTAAGCACCAATACCAAATAGGCCTTTCAGTTTTGTGGGTCTGATCTTTTTTTCTTTGGCGATATTGTCGAAAAAGTCTAAATGTTCTTCTTCATCTTTAGCCATTTTCGATATTTGGTCAAAATCTTTCTTATTTTTTTGAAGTTTGAATATCATTTTCTGGCCCTGATATATTTGCTGAGCACCAAGCTCACCTGCCTGATCAACTCTAATAATCTTTTTTAAAATTTTTTCTTTAACGTTCATTTTTCAAAAATACAAAATACAAAGTTATAGATAATAGTAAAAATGTCATAATCAAGTTTGCCTCAGCTACCGAAATAAAATTAAATAAATAAGTAGGTTCGTCACATCTTATCAATGGAGTTTGATTAAGACTTTCTAAAAGTTTAGACTTGTCAGATAAATCAGACAAATTGGAGGTACATCCTGAATTTAAATTAACCAAGCCTCTTTCGACCAATACATGTCTTAAGGTATACAAAAATCCAAATAGTAAAATCAGAATTGAAGCATAGTTTGCGATCTTTTTAATTGTTGCTCTTTTTTCAAATTTAAAAATAATTGATGCCAGACCTATTATAATTAATAAATAGTAAGGATACCTTTCAACGAGACACATGTCACAAGGAGCCATATTAAATACGTATTGCAGTACGAATACTGCAATTATTACTAATGCTGAGATAATAAAGTTGATGTTAATAAGACTCATAATTCTAGTATGTAATATATAAAATGCCTAAAATCACTAAAGTTATTAGAATAAACGAATATAAATTTATTCTTTTTTCAAATGATTCAAGTGCAATGCTTCCAAATCGATAGATTAAATAGCCTATAAGAAAAAATCTCACTGATCTTGAGACCACACTTGCAACTAAGAAAATAAAAAAATTAATACCTAAAAAACCACTTGTCAGTGTAACAATTTTAAAAGGAATAGGAGTAAAACCACCTATGAAAACGTAAAGGAAACCATAATTATCTATGTCATTAATAAATGAGTTAAATGACTCAACCAAATTTAAATTCTGAAGAATAAAATTTCCCACACTATTGAAGAAGTATACACCAATAAAATATGCAATTATCGCTCCAGTGATTGAGCCAAGAACTGACAGTCCAGCAATTTTAAATATTTTCTTTTTGTCTAACGCCATCATTGGAACCATGAATATTTCTTGAGGGAATGGAAAAATAATTGCTTCAATTAATCCCATCAAAAAGATAAAAGGATAAGCGAACTTAGTTTTTATAAATCGCTCACCAAGTGAGACAAAATACGCTTTTAAGTTATGATAAATTGAGATTAACATACCATTGCTAATATATATATTTGCATACATAATTCTACTAAGCCTTTATAACGAATATATGTAAAGTATAATAAGTCTTTAAGAATGGGGATATGGCGGAATTGGTAGACGCGCCAGACTCAAAATCTGGTGCCTTCGGGCGTTCCGGTTCGACTCCGGATATCCCTACCAGTATTTTATATGAGAAAAAAAAAGATAAAGATAAATAAACTTGATTACATTAATCCGGAAGAAGTATTAATAAGATTTCAAGATAAAAAAAATTTAATTTTTTTAGATAGTGCAAATAAAACGATATCTGAAAATAATCGGTATTCCTATATTGCATTTGATCCTATCTACACCATAAAGTTCAATGCAAGCAAAAATTATTTAAATTCAAAAAAATTTGCAAGAATAAATAAATTAATATCAAGTTTTAAATCAAAAAAAATTAAATCATTACCAAAGTTTCAGTGTGGTTTAGCAGGCTATGTTTCTTATGAAGCAGGCCTTGCAAAGGAAAAGATTAAAAGTGCAAATCCATTAGAAAAAATATTGCCAAATTTATTTTTCGGTCTCTTCGATATAGTAATTGCTTTCGATAACAAATTGAAAAGAGCTTATCTTTTCTCAATTAATTTAGATAAAGAATTTAAAATTGAGCTATCACATCAAATTCGATTACAAAATGCAAAAAACTTGTACTCGGTGCCGCGGATAAATAATCCAATTAACAAACTACTTGGTTTTCAGTGGAAAAAAGATTTTGATAAAAGAAAATATATTTCAAAAATTAATAAAATACTAAATTATATAAAAAATGGTGACATATTCCAAGCTAACTTCACTCAACGTTTTTTATCTAAGATTCCAAAAGACTATGATGTCGTTCGGTACTATTTGCATTATCGAAAAAATACAGAGACACCTTTTTCATGCTTAATTAGAAGTGAGGATTTTAATATATTTTCTTATTCACCTGAAAGATTTCTAAAATTAGAGAATAACAAAATTATGGTTTCGCCAATAAAAGGTACAATTGAAAGGGGTGAGAGTGAATTCGAAGATGCAAAATTAAAAGAACAATTATCTTCAAGTAAGAAGGATAATGCTGAAAATTTAATGATCGTTGACGTTTTGAGAAATGACATTTCTGAAGTCTGTAAACCTGGAACGGTAAAAGTTTCTCGTTTGGCCGAACTAGAAACCTATAACAATGTTCACCATCTTGTTTCTGATATTGAGGGTACGTTATCTAAAGGTATGAATATATTTGATGTTATAAAACACTGTATGCCTGGAGGATCCGTAACTGGGGCACCAAAAGTAAGAGCAATGCAAATTATTTCAGAATTAGAAACTTTTAAAAGAGGGGTTTATTGTGGAGCTATAGGTTTCATCTCATTTAGTGGTTATGCAGATTTTAATATCCCAATCAGAACCATTACTGTCAATAATGAAAAAGTATTTCTAAATTCTGGGGGGGGGATCGTAGCAGACTCAAAACCTTTAAATGAATATCATGAATTGAATAAAAAAGTTGAGAATCTATTACAGATTAATCAAAAATCATTGAATAAGTTTATGTCTAAGAACAAACAAATATAATGAAAGTTTATCTCAATAATAAATTTATAGATGAAGAAAAAGCAACTATTAACATAAAAGACCGCGGCTTACTTTTAGGAGACAGTATTTTTGATACTTTATTATATAATAAAAACAAAATAATTTTATTTGATTTTCATTTTGCTCGATTTAATAAATCAATAAGAAATAATTATTTTAATTTCAAGTTATCAAAGAAGAATTTACAAAATATAATTTTAAAATTAATAAAAAAAAATAATCTTTTAAATAGCAAACTTTCAATAAGATATACATTGACCAGAGGGTATGCAAAGAGAAGAGGGTTAGATATTGAAAACAATCAAAAGTCAAATTTTCTTATTACTATTTCCAAATTAACCAGTAATCATACAACCATAAAGCCATTGAAACTTAAAGTTTCAAAAATCAAAAGACTCTCAAAATCTTTGTTATCTAGAAATAAAACAAACAATTATTTTGAGAATATCCAATCAAAACTCATTGCGCAGAAAAATGGCTATGACGACGCATTAATGCTTAACGAAAGCGACAAAATTTGCTGCTGTTCAAGCTCAAATATTTATTTTGTTAAAAAAAATAAAATTTTTACCCCTCCAATCAATGATGGTGCCTTAGATGGCACTGTAAGGCGTTTATTAATTGAAAAGAAAAAGGTTGAAGTTAGAAGCATATCATTGAATAATCTTTCCAATGTAAGTGAAATATTTCTTACAAATAGCATTGGTTTGCGGCCAGTTAGTAAAATTAATAACCGTTCTTTTAAAAACGGGCCAATAACTGAAAAAATTACGGAATATTTGAATAAATTAGGTATTTAAAATGAGTGTTGTAAGTGCAGTTTCAAGAGAATTTAGTTATTTTAAGTTTTTTTTAAAATTAGTTGGACGATCAAGAAGTTTCGACAAAAAAAAATATACAACTGTAGCTGATATTATGGAGGAACAAGTTGACAAAACTCCTGACAATATTGCTATCGAGTTTGAAGACAAGAAATACACATATCGTGAGATGGATGCTGAAGCAAACCAGATTGCAAACTGGGCAATTAATAAAGGTTATAAGACGGGAGATGTAATATCTCTTTTGATGGAAAATAAACCTGAATATATATTTACATGGTTCGGGCTTGCGAAGATCGGCGTTACAGTTGCTTGTCTCAATAACAACATAAAAAGTAAATCGCTCGCTCACTGCATTAAAAAATCGGAAAGTAAAAGTCTAATCATAAGTTCTGATTTAATGGAAAATCTTGCATCAGCTCAAGAATATATTGAAGGTAATTTAGATGTTTACGTAGCAGGTCAGGACGTTCAAGGTTATGAAACTTTAGATGGCTCACAAATTGAAAACAGTAAAGTAAGACCCAAAACTTCGTTAAGAGAAGAATTATCAAATAGCCAATCATTATTTTATATTTATACAAGTGGAACTACAGGCATGCCGAAAGCCGCAAACTTCAGCCATCAAAAATTTTTAGTTGGATGTGGTCTGCAAATGTTTTCACTTGATATGAAACCAACTGATAAAACTTACATGGTCTTACCACTCTATCATGCAACTGGTGGAGTTGTTGGTGTTGGTTCGACATTTTGTACTGGTGGCACACTAGTATTGAGAAAGAAATTCTCTGCTGCTAGTTTTTGGGAAGATTGCGTTAAGCATGATGTAACAGTAATTACATATATTGGTGAACTGTTTCGCTATTTAGTTGCTACAAAGAAAAGTGAATACGAAACGAAGCATAAAATTAGGGGCATATATGGTAACGGTCTCAGACCTGAAGTTTGGAAGATTGTTCAAGAAAGATTTGGTATAGATAGGATTGTTGAGTTTTATGGGGCCTCAGAGGGAAATATCTCACTAACAAATGTTGATAGTAAGTTCGGTTCAATCGGAAGAATACCCCCATATTTAAAAAGTGTATTGCCAACTAAAGTAGTTAAATTCGATGTAGAAAATGAGGTAGTGATCAGAGATGAGAATGGGTTTTGTATAGAATGTGAAGATGGTGAGGCTGGTGAGGCGATTGGATTTATACCTGATGATGATAAGTTCACGGGTAAATTTGAAGGCTATACAGACAAAGAGGCAACAAAGAAAAAAATTCTTGAGAATGTCTTTGAAAAAGGTGATCGATGGTTCTCTTCTGGAGACCTACTTAAAAAAGATAAGCAGGGATATTACTATTTCGTTGACCGTATAGGTGATACTTTTAGATGGAAATCAGAAAATGTTTCAACTAATGAAGTAAGTGAAGCCATCTCTGCGTATAAAGGTATTGATGAAGTCAACGTTTATGGAGTTGAAGTACCCAACCAAGACGGCAGAGCCGGAATGGCTTCCTTAGTTGTAAATGATGAATTTAAATTAGAGCAACTTTATGAATATCTGACAGAGCAATTGCCAGCTTATAGTGTTCCAGTATTTATTAGGATAAGTCCAGAAATAGAAAAAACTGGGACGTTCAAGTATAAGAAAACTGATTTAGTAAAAGATGGTTATGACCCAACAAAAATTCAAGATCCAATTTATTTTGCTTCAGGAGATGAAAAAAAATATTTAAATTTAGATCAAGAGTCTTTTTATAAAATTAATAGCAGAGATATTAGAATTTAAAAATATTTTGCAATTTTTAATGTTAGCTGAGAGTCTTCTTCAAACGCATATGTAAAATCATCAGCATCAATCTCTCCGTTGATACTCATATCCATAAATACTTTGAGATCATCTCTAATGCGTTGTTCAAATTCAGCGAAAAATCTATTTGAACTTCCACTCATATCAGCGACTAAACCAGCTAGTAGGCTTGTTGATTTTATATCATTTTTTGTCCATCTTAATGCTAAGACTCCTTCATTATTGAAAGCAAAGTCATTTCTGTCATCAAATGTATATTCAACTATAATTCCTAAATCACTTGTGGTTTCTCTCAAACCATAAATAGTGTACTCTGTCCCTCCTGCTATTCCAAAGTGGCGTTCTTCCCCATTTTTTGCAGTAAGTGTCTCAAGTTTGTATAACCATGCGCCTTTCGTTGATTGAATATCTAAACTAGTTTGAGATAAAATAGGATAGTAAGTATCTAATTTTTGAGACAAAGGATTTACGTTGAGCTCCGGAGACCTGTTATTTCCGTAAAAATGAGCTATACCAATATCGTAATCATCGTAAACTGTGGAATAACGAACTGCGGCGTCAATTTTATTTTTCTTTGATGAAGACTCATAGGCAACTGTGCTCTTATCAACTTCGAGAGCTAGCCTGGGTCTTCCATTTCTTCCTGGAAAAATCCTTTCCTTAAAAAATGACATTATGAATAAATCAAAGTTACCATATGAATGATTATAATTTAATGAAATCATCGGTTGCCCAAATTTTTTTGTTCCAGAAATATCTTCAGCTAAATTTGATTGATTGATTATATCAATAATATTAAAACTTTCGTTTACACCCCAAAAAATTAGTTCATTCCCAATTTTTAGAGTTATGTCATCAAAATATTGCTCATACTTAAATTTTTGAAAGTCAATATAACTACGTTCACTATCTTTCTCATCTATACGTCCAGTAGTGTTAATTGTAATTTTTTGATTTCCATTATTTAAGTAGGTAATGAATGTTCCTTTTACAAAAATTGATTGATTAGAATTTGATTGGTCGTGTCTTCCATCACCATTAAAAAATGTGGTTATCTCAGGTTGAATAAATCCATAAGCTTTATAATCAATTGCTGCTGCATTTTGTGAAGCGACTAAATATTGTAAAAATACAAAAAGAAACGAAATAATATATTTTTTTAGCACTGCTAATCTGCTAGTCGCAATATGCTAGACTTCTCAAAATCTTTTTTATTGATGCCTACATCTAACTCTCTATTTAGCCATTTGAAAATAGTTATATTTTTGTTTTGGATATTTTCTACTTTCATAGTATTTGCCATCCAAATTTTATCTTTGTACAAAACATAATCCTCTAAATACAGCGTCTTTAAAAGTTCACCCTTTCTGTCATAAAAGTCTACTTTGTATGTTCGATTTAAATTATCAATAAGTGAAATTCTTTTTGAATATCCTGAATTTTCATAATTAGGATAAGACTCTAACTTATAAAAAGTCTCATTATTTTCCATTTCTTCACCAAGAAATTTCCATTCGTACTTTCTATAGTCAGTTCCCGAAAAATCTTCAAAAGCCACCTCACTGCCCATAAATGCTCCTGATTTATTACTAGAAGAAATTCTTTTCACTCGACCCAGAGCAGGCAAATATAGCCATTGGTCATCATCGTCACTTATGTGTGTATGTGACAGCATAACCGTGCCCTCTACGTCTTTGGGAGTTTTAAAGTAAGTCAAGCTTTTATCACCATCGTTTGGATCTAAATTCTCAAGTGTTTTAGCTGATACTTCGCGTGTTACTTCATTACCTTTGGGATCAATAAGTATCATCAATTGATCTGACACCATGTCGGTATAGCCTCTGCCATTTTCATATGACGCTTTAGCTATTCTGAGCCCCTGTTCCTCAGCTGTTTCCGCGCTGAGATAAAATGGAAAAAGGGCAAATATGATAAATATAATTTTTGCAAATTTCATTTTTTTCATTTTAAACTTTTTTTCCAAATATTAAAAGCAAAGCCGGTAAAAGCAATAGGTCAATGAGTAGAGCTATCATAATTATCAAAGCACACATCCCACCAATTATAAAATTATAGTAGAACATTGATTGTGTTAAAAATAAGAACCCAGAAAAAAGACAAATTGATGCAACAATTATAGGATAACCAACAAATCTAAAACAATATTGTATTGCTTCTCTTGGGGGTAAATTTATTGCAAGAGCTTTTTTATATTTTGATAAAAAGTGGATAGTTGCGTCAACTACAAGGCCTATTGAAATAAGAACAGCAAATTGATGAGCGGCCGTTACCATATCAGTGGCAAGAGTAAGAAGACCGAAACCAAGTACAAAAGGAATAATATTTGGAACAATGCTTATTATGCCGTACCTAAAACTTTGCAGAGAAATTCCAACAACCATAATTATAAACGTAAAAGAGATTAAAAGCCCGATTACTAACCCTCTTGTGTTTTCAACAAATAGTTGTGGCATCATAATTGGAATCCCAGCAACACCATTTGTACTAAAAGGTGAAATATTTTCATTAACCCATTCATCCACACGTGCATTGAATGCAACTGATTCCATTGATGTAGAGTTATTTGTTCTGATAAGAATTCTAGAGTCTGATTTATCCGCAGTCATTTGATTTTTTAAATCCATCCCATATGGCACTGAAAACTCATATAATAGCAGATACTGCGCAATGAGTGCTTTATTGTCAGGAATTGCATAATACTCATCCAAGCCGCCATTCATGTTTTTATGTAAAGTCTTAATAACATCTGAAATAGTAGATACATCAGCTACTTCAGGTTGAGTAAGGAGCCAACTTTCGAACTCATCAAGCTTTTTAAGGTATTCAGGATTTGTTATACCATCCGGCTCATTTGATTGCATATCTGAAAATATATAAAAAGAGCTTCCAAATTCAGGGTCAACAGTATTTTTTACTTCTAGCCATTCAGGAACTCTATCGAAATAAGTACTAAAATAGTCATCAAAATGTAAATTTGGTAATAAACTAAAAACTGCTATACAAATTGCAGTTATTACAATAACGAACCTCTCCTTAAATTTATAAATTAATTCACCTAAGTTTTTTAGAGCCTCTAGCACATAACTTTTTCTTTTTCTTGAATTGATTGGAAGTAAAGAAAACATAGCTGGAAGCATCGTCACACTTAAAATAAATCCAATACCTGCGCCAATTACTACAGTATTAGCCATTTCGCTATAAGCTGGTATATCCCCAAAGTTAATACCTGCGATCCCTGCAGCTGTTGTGAAACTTGTAAGAAATATTGGTACAAAATTTATTTTTAAACTCTCAATAATAGCATCATTCTTTGTCATTCCCTCAGTCATATTAGTCAAACCAATTGACAACATATGTATGGCATGCGTTAGTGATATTGTAAGTATAATTATTGGTGCAGTAATAAGTGGAGGTTGTACTTCAAACCCAAGCCATCCAGCAGCTCCAAGTGATGGCAGAATAGACAATATAATTACAATTAGTGAAATTATTGAAGCTACGACAGATCTTAATAAAATATAAGTTAAGATAATTATCAGCAGTAAAAAACTTGGATACATTTTTGATGCATCAGACTCCGAGGTAGATTGAAAATTATGTGAGAATTGAGCAGAGCCTGCTACACCAACAAATATGTCTTCATATCTGTCTTCAAAATAATTTTTTTGTTCCCAGGCAAATGAAATTGGTTCCTGGAAAGCGATATCTTCAGGCATTTCAAGATTAATATTAACTAAACCGATTTTTCCACTTTCAGACATCACAAAATTTACAACCGCGTCCTCTAAAACTGCAGCACTATATAAATTTGCAATTTCATTTGTGCTTAATGAGTCAACATTATCAACAAAGTCACTTATTGATATGTCATCGCCGTCTACTGTAGTGTATTGGTGGTTTGTAAGTGAGCTTACTCTTGATGAATATGGTGTTTGCCAGGAGATTTCAGTGAGTTCGTGAATAAGACTTAATACATCTTTTTGAAATATGTTACCCTTTTCTGGTTTAACAACAAAAGTCAGAACATCTATATTTCCATACTTTTCCTCTAAATCCAGTACATCTTTGTAGTATTTAAAATCTTCCTCAACAAAGCCCCTATATCCTGAGGGCGTTTCTAGGAATTTCATACCAAATGATATTGTGAAAATGATTAATAAACTGCCTAATATTACTTTAATACGATGGTTTACTAAAATCTTGCCAAATATTTCAATTCTGTCTTCTAAATTCATATGGAAAAATATATACCTTCTCTTATAAATTAAAACAGTATGAAAACTAGTAAGAAAATATATTTAATATCACCTCGTGGATTTTGTGCTGGCGTTACCCGCGCAATTGAAATAGTTGAACTAGCAATTAAAAAATATGGCCCACCAGTCTATGTGAATCACGAAATCGTTCATAACAAATATGTCATAGATGAATTGAGTGATAAGGGTGCAGTTTTTTTAGATAATATTAACGATGCGCCCCCAGATCGTCCATTCATCTTTTCCGCTCACGGTGTTTCAAAGGATGTTGAGCTACATGCAAATAAAAAAAATAAAATAGTTATTAATGCAACTTGTCCACTTGTAACCAAAGTTCATGTTCAAGCTATGAAGTTTTTTGAATCGGGTTACCGCATTATTCTTATTGGACATAAAAACCACCCTGAAGTAATAGGAACCATGGGCCAGCTTCCAAGCGGCAGCATAGAACTTGTTGAAACGGTAAGTGATGTAATGAGACTGTCTATAAATGACAATGATAATTTCGCCTATTTAACTCAAACAACACTCTCACTCGATGATACAAAAAAAATAATAGAAGCATTAAAAGTTCGATTACCTAAAATAGTTTCTTCTCCAAAAGAAGATATTTGCTATGCAACCTCAAATCGTCAAAAAGCAATAAAAGAATACGCTCAAATGTGTGATGCTTTTATAGTTGTTGGATCAAGTAATTCGTCTAATTCTAATCGCTTGGTGGAAGTCGCAAAAAATGCAGGTTGTGAGAACTCAATTCTCTTAGAAAACGAAGTTAATTTAAATGTAAAAGACTATGAGCTTATGACGTCAATTGGTATTTCTTCAGGCGCATCGGTTCCTGACATACTGGTTAAAAATGTAATTAATAAATTTGCAGAATTTTATCAAGTTACGATTGAAGAGCTAAGTTTAGGAAATGAAAATGTAACTTTTAAATTACCTAAGGAATTGAGAGTTGGTTAACATAAAAGATTTAAAATGGGAATATAGTAACCCTCATATTTTAAAGTTCACCACAAAAGAGAGTGATATTGATATTTTAGGACATGTTAATAATAAAGTATATTTGAATTGGTGTGAACTAGTCAGTTGGGATCATTCAGCTAAATTAGGTATTACTCCTGATGTATATAAAAAATATCAATGTGCATGTGTTGTTATTAGGAGTGAAAATAATTTTTCTGGATCACTTTTTATTGGCGAAGAAATTGCGATTTCAACATGGATTACAAAGACTGATAAAAAAGTCAGATTGAGCAGATTTTTTCAAATAATAAATATTGCAAAAAATCAAACTGTCTTTACTTCAAACGTTGACTATGCGTGTGTGAGTCTTATTAATTTTAAACCTATAAGAATGCCAGAAATTTATAAAAATAGTTATGAAGTTACTTGTGATGTTTAAATTAAGAAATGTCACTATTGATGATATACAAGATATCATTTTGATTAATGAAGATGCTATACCTGCTGTGAACTCCGTATCATATGATGAGTTTTTAAATTTTTATGAAAAAAAAACTTATTTTAAAGTAGCTATCAATAATGATAATAATATTTGCGGGTTTTTACTTGTTTTACCATCTGGCCTTGATTATCAGAGTTTAAATTATAAGTGGTTTACGGAGAGGTATAGTGATTTTGTATACATTGATAGAATTGCTATATCAAGTAAATTTAGAGGGTTGGGTATAGGAAAAAGTCTGTATCTAGATCTCGAAAATTCACTAGATGAATATAATATGATTGCATGCGAATTTAATATAGAACCTCCAAACCCAATTTCTAAAAGTTTTCATGAAAGTTTAGACTATAAGAATGTTGGCTTTCAGTTTACTGAAAATAATACAAAAAAAGTTTCATTAATGGTTAAAAATATCTAATGAGTTCTAATTTCGTAGATGTGCTAGTGATCGGTGGAGGGGTTATTGGGTTAGCCATAGCTAAAAGTTTTGCCGCCAAAGGTCGAGAAGTCATTGTATTGGAGAAAGAAAATACTTTTGGTTCTGTTACCAGTTCAAGAAATAGTGGAGTCATTCATGCAGGTGTTTATTATGACAAGGACTCAATGAAAGCTAAATTTTGTGCCAATGGAAACCGTAGAATGTATGAATATTGTAAAAAATTTAATGTGCCTCACATTAATACAGGCAAGTTCATTGTCGCAACATCTTCCAATGAAATTCCTAAACTCGAGGAAATTTTCTCCAAAGCGGAATATAATGGTGTTGAAGGAATAGAGAGAGTAACAGGAAATTATGTTACCAGCAAAGAGCCTTTAGTTAAATGTATTGAGGCATTATTTGTGCCATCATCAGGCATTGTTGATCAAAACTCTCTCATGAGGTCTTATCTTGGCGAATTGGAGGAAAGCTCCGGCAATATTGTTTTTAATTCGCAATTCTTACGTTCTGAAATTAATGGTGAGAAATATTGTTCAACTGTGCTGAGTGATGGAGAAGAAATAATTATAGAGTCGTCAGTTATAATAAATGCTGCTGGTCTAAATGCTGAAAATATTGCAAATAATATTCTACCCTTAGATAAAAAATACATTCCCAAAACATATTTCGCCAAAGGTAATTATTTTGAAACGGGAAAAGACCTGAAGATTCGTCATCTAATTTACCCGATACCTAATGATGCAAGTCTTGGTCTTCATTTGGGATTAGATTTAGGAATGCAAGTTAGATTTGGACCTGATGTTGAATGGGTAGATGAAATAGATTATGAAGTAAAAAAAGATAGACAGGTTTTGTTTCATAATGATGTCATAAAATATATTCCCTCAATTAAAATTGAAGATCTTAAAGCTGGATATTCAGGTGTAAGACCAAAACTTAAGAGTAGAGGTGAGGGTAAAAGTGACTTTTCAATTCAAGGAGAAAAGACACATGGTATTAAAAATCTTGTTAACTTATTTGGAATGGAATCGCCCGGGTTGACTTCTTCACTTGTTATTGGAGAATACGTTACCAATATGGTAAATTAAAAGAGGAACTCTTTCTTTTGCGAATTTGATATATACGATTTCATCTTCATCATAGCACCTTTTTCTATCTGTCTTACACGTTCTTTGGAAATTTTTAACTCCTTGCCTAGTATATCTAGTGTTTTAACTTCCTCTGAAAGGTGTCTATCCTTAATTATTTTCACTTCTCTTTCATCAAGTATCTCTAAAGTTTGTTTTATTAAGTCTTTTTTAAAACTTACTTGATCCTTTTCAAACACCTTATCATCAGGTCTTGCATCTTCGTCCTCAATGAGTTCCAAAAACTCACTTTCACTTTCGTCATTAATTTTGTGATTAAGAGAACTATCGTTTTGACTAATTCTGCTGTCCATTTTTATAACATCAGAAGTTGAAATATTTAAATCACTAGCAATGCCTTGAGCAGTTCTGAAATCAATTGATCCATGTTCCGTTTGATGAATTTTCTGTTTTAATTTTCTGAGACTAAAAAATAGACTTTTTTGTTTTGAGGTAGTTGCAATTCTCACTAATGACCAATTTTTTAGAACAAAATCTTGAATTGATGCTCTGATCCACCAGCCCGCATAAGTCGAAAATCTAACTTCTTTATCCAATTCAAATCTTTCTGCGGCTTTCATCAGACCTATATTACCCTCTTGAATTAGATCACTTAAATTAAGACCATAATTTTTATACTTAACAGCAAAAGCAATAACCAATCTGATGTGAGATTGGGTTAACTCGTGCAAAGCCTTTTCATCTTTGTTTTTGATCCATTTTTTTGCTAATACCTTTTCATGATTTTCCTCAAGTAAAGGAATAGACATGGCTTTTTTAACAAAAGATTTCATTTCATTTGTATCATCGAAACTTGACATACACGCAAAATACAAATTGAATGTAAAAAGACAATTTGAATCTTCAATTTTGAGGGTATAAAAACTGCCAATGTGGCTTAATTTAATATGAAAGACATTGTAAAATATGAAGATTTTGAAAAAATTGAGATCTTAGTAGGTACTATTTTTGAAGTAAAAATAAACGAAAAGGCAAGAAAACCAGCGTACGTGCTGAAAATAGATTTTGGTGAAAAAGTTGGCATTAAACAAAGTTCTGCTCAAATAACAAACTATTCAATTGAAGAGCTACTTCAAAAACAAATTATTGCTGTATGTAATTTTGAGAAAAAAAATATCGCAGGTATTGATTCAGAGGTATTAATTCTAGGCGCAATAAATGAAAATAAAGAGGTGATCTTGATTCATCCGCAACAAAAAGTAGAAAATGGATCAAACATTTGTTGATTTATATTGGCGCGCTCGAGATGATTCGAACATCCGACCCCAGGATTAGGAATCCTGTGCTCTATCCTGCTGAGCTACGAGCGCATAATTAAAGATTTTTCTAAAAAAAAATAATTTTTATTTTATTTTAATAAAAATTTATAAGAAAAAATAAATTTCTATTACTATAAAAAAATCTAATAACTATAAGTATTTAAATACTTTTACTAATAATTTAAAATACATTCAAAAAATATTTTATAATTAAAAAAATTCTAAAAACAGCGAAAAATTGACAGTTTTTCATAAAAGTTTAATCATTGTATAAGAACGAATCAATTTTGATTCATCTACTAACCTCTAACTAAACCCAAATGGGGGGAGATAATTATGGAGGAACTTAAAGTGATCTTTGCGAAAGCAAGGAAAAAAGCTAAGAAAAAAGCAGCGCCTAAGAAAAAACGTAAAGCTGCTAAAAGGAAGCCAGCTAAGAAAAAAGCAGCTCCTAAAAAGAAAAAGCGTAAAGCAGCTAAAAGGAAGCCAGCTAAGAAAAAAGCCGCTCCTAAAAAGAAAAAAAGGAAAGCCGCTAAGAAAAAAGCCGCTCCTAAAAAGAAAAAGAAAGCTGCTAGAAGAAAAAAAAGAAGATAATTAGCATTGATTAATCAATGCTTTTTTTTTGCGCCCTTAGTTCAACAAACTAGGGGCGTTTTTTAATTTATCTCTACCAAGAATCTTATCGACTTTTTTTATTGCATTTTCCTCAGTGATTTTAAGTCCAGCAATCACTTCTCTCAAAAATCGATCATAAGACAATTCAAAAAGTTGACGCTCACTATATGATTGCTCTATTTGATTATTTGCTCTATTAAGATCTCTAACGACCTCAGCAATTTGTTCAATATCACCTGAGTTAATTTTAAGGTCATATTCCTGAGCCCTTCTACTCCACATTGTTCTCTTTATCTTTGGTTTTTGAGATAAGATTTTTAATACAGTTTGAATTTTAGATGGTTTTGATACTTTTCTTAAATTAAGAGACTTAGCCTTTTCAACCGGAACTCTCAAAATTAATTTATCTCGTACAAACTCTATCACATACATTTCTAGTTTTTGTCCAACGACCTCTCTTTTTTCAATGTCTATAACTTGGCCTACACCGTGTGTTGGATAAACAACATGATCCTTTGTATTAAAAATTTTTTTAACTTTTTTTTCTTTAATGGTCTTTATTTCTAAAAACTTTTTAACTTTTTTCGCTTGATAGTGAGCAGGGTTAATAATTCGATTATTAACTTTTTTGTCAGATTGTGGAGGAAGTTTAGGCTCTACAAATTTCTTTACTTCTTTTGTTTTTTTAGCAACTTTTTTTACTTGTTTCTTTTTTGCACTCTTTTTTACTGAGGTTTTCTTTTTTACAACTTTAGTTTTTTTCTTTACTGTTTTCTTTTTTAGAATTTTCTTTTTGTCGACTTTAATGACTTTTTTCTTTTTTTTCATAGAATTACCTAACCCCCAGATTTTTCGGAGAAATATTTATCATATTTATTTTCTTCATTCTCATACATTTTTGCATCAGTTGGAGAGTCTTTCTTCATTGTAATGTTTGGCCATATTTCTGAAAACTTTTGATTCACTTCTAGCCATTTTTCATCTTTATCATCTGTATCAGAGATGATTGCATCAACAGGACACTCTGGTTCACACACACCACAATCTATGCATTCATCAGGATTAATTACTAGCATATTTTCACCTTCGTAGAAACAATCAACCGGACATACCTCCACGCAATCAGTATATTTGCATTTTATGCATTTTTCATTAACTAGGTAGGTCATTTTAAACTATTGTGAGAGTTTTTTCTTTATTTCACCAACTTTAAAGTCATCGATATATAAAAGACCAGATATTTTACGTACTAAAGCATTTTCATAATCATCAATTCTGCCGTCTGCTATTACAATTTTCCATATCATTTCAATTATCATTATTTTTTCATCGTCATTTAGTAAGATATTAATTTTTGATGTGAATTGGTGAATATCATTCGCGTTATCAACAAGTTCATAAGAAGCCTCAAAAAGTTTATTTAACTTATCGTTATCTAAATTATAAAAATTACCAAGCAATTTTAATATCTCATCTTTTTCAATCTCATCGAATTCACCATCGTGCAGAGCCGTAGTAACCATCAACGATGCAACAGCTAATTGAGATGCCTCAAATTCCTCTTCTTTGACATCTTTATTATCTGATAATAGCGTTTTGAATTTATCTAACATAATAACATATTTGTATATTAGAATTTAAAGAGTACTATATGTTGTGACCATTATAGAACAAAAGGTGTAGATTATATGTCCGAATCACCAACTTGGAATGTTCTTTAAATATTCTAATTTTTTTTATTTCTAATTAACTATATATATCACTTAATCAAAATTTAAAAGTTTCAATAAAAATGACTAATAAATCAAATAATGGCTTTAATACTTGGCAAAAAAGTTTCGAAAAAGAAACTAAGAAAAATTTTAGTGATGCAATATCAGAGACTGATGAAGGAATAAATATTAAGCCAGTATATACTAAAGATGACATGGAGAACTTTTCATTTGTTGAAAAGTATTCTCTTCCTGGACAATGGCCATACACAAGAGGTCCTAAGGCATCAATGTACACAAATAGACCTTGGACGATTAGGCAGTATGCTGGATTTTCAACTGCTGAGGAGTCCAATGAATTTTATAAAAAGAATTTAGAATCTGGTCAAAAAGGTCTTTCAGTTGCTTTTGATTTGCCAACACATAGGGGATATGACTCAGATGATGATTTGGTAATGGGTGATGTAGGTAAAGCTGGTGTAGCAATAGATACTGTTGAGGATATGAAAATACTTTTTAATAATATTCCTCTAGATCAAATGTCAGTCTCAATGACTATGAATGGCGCAGTGTTGCCAGTACTTGCATCATTTATTGTTGCAGGAGAAGAACAGGGTGTTGATAGAAGTTTGCTATCAGGAACAATTCAGAATGATATCTTAAAAGAGTTCATGGTAAGAAATACTTATATATATCCTCCTGAGCCATCGATGAAAATTGTTGCCGATATTATTGAATTTACTTCAAAAGAAATGCCTAAGTTTAATTCTATTTCGATTTCAGGTTATCATATGCAAGAAGCCGGTGCTGATAATGTTCTTGAATTAGCTTATACTTTAGCTGATGGAATGGAATATGTAAGAGCAGCAATGTCAAAGGGTCTTGATGTTGATGATTTTGCACCGAGGCTCTCTTTCTTTTTTGCAATCGGAACGGACTTTTTTATGGAGATTGCTAAATTAAGAGCCGCAAGAACTCTGTGGGCTAAGATCATGAAAGACTTTGGGGCCAAAAATGAAAGATCTCTTATTTTAAGAACACACTGTCAAACATCTGGCGTATCTTTAACTGAGAAAGATCCTTATAATAACATTATAAGAACATCCTATGAGGCCTTATCTGCTATACTTGGAGGAACGCAAAGTTTGCATACAAATTCCTTCGATGAAGCAATTGCTTTACCAACAGACGAGTCAGCAAGAATTGCTAGAAATACTCAATTGATTCTTCAAAATGAAACTGGTGTTACAAAAACAGTCGACCCTCTTGCAGGGTCATTTTTTGTTGAAAACTTAACTGAAGAACTATCAAAAAAAGCCTGGGATATTATTACAGAAATTGAGGGATTAGGTGGAATGACCAAAGCTGTTAAAGCAGGGATTCCTAAATTAAAAATTGAAGAGTCTGCAACTAAGAAGCAAGCTAAAGTTGACAGCGGATCAAGGGTTGTGGTTGGTGTAAATAAATATAAAAACCCAAAAGAACCATCAGTTGATGTGAGAGTAATTGATAATAATCGCGTTCGAGATGATCAAATAAAGAAAATACAGGCAATAAAAGAGTCACGTGATACAACAGCTGTCAAAAAAGCACTTGCTAATTTAACAAATGCTGCAAAAGATGAGACAAATCTTCTAGTGCCTTGCATAGAAGCCATTAAATTAAGAGCAACGGTTGGAGAAGTTTCAAAGGCATTAGAGCAAGTATATGGTAGACATTTTGCAAAAAGCTTAAGCGTTTCAGGAGTATATGGTAAACATTTTGAAGGTGATAAAGAATTTATGAAAGTTGAGAGTAAAATTAAGGAATTTGAAAATGTAAATGGTAGAAGACCAAGAGTTCTAGTAGTTAAAATGGGTCAGGATGGCCACGATAGGGGGGCAAAGATTGTTGCAACATCATTTGCTGACATGGGTTTTGATGTTGATATGGGCCCACTATTTCAATCGCCTAAAGATGTTGCAAAGGATGCTATTGAAAATGATGTTCACGCGATTGGAGTTTCAACTTTAGCGGCAGGACATAAAACACTTGTACCTGAATTAATGAAAGGCCTAAAAGAGATTGATCCTAAGTCAAAGATAGTTGTTTTTGTGGGAGGCATAATTCCAGAACAAGATTACGAATTTCTTTATGAAAATAATGTATCAGCCATTTTTGGTCCAGGTTCCAACATCATAGAGTCTGCCGAAAAAGTTATCGATTTGATTTCAGATAACTTAAGTAAAGAATAGTTAATGGAATTAGTAGATAAGATTATTAAGGGTGAAAGAGCTGCCATTGCTAAAGCTATTACATTAGTTGAGTCCTCAAAAGACTCTGATCAACAAATTAGTAGGCAGCTAATATCAGAGTTAATTAAGAAGCCTGGCAAATCAATAAGAGTAGGTTTCTCTGGCCCGCCAGGAGTTGGGAAGTCAACATTCATTGAGTCCTTTGGAAGTTATTTAGTCAGTCAAAATTATAAGTTAGGTATTTTAGCTATTGATCCATCCTCACAAATTACTGGTGGGTCAATATTAGGAGATAAAACTCGAATGGTAGAGATATCAAAAAATCCAAATACTTTTATAAGGTCTACACCGTCAAGAGGCACTTTAGGAGGTATCTCAATGGGAACTCGAGAAGCATCCATAATATTAGATGCTGCAGGCTATGACTTTATATTTATTGAAACAGTTGGCGTGGGACAATCAGAAATTGTTGCAAGCAATTTAGTTGATATATTTACTCTTATTGTTGGCCCTGGTTCTGGTGATGAGCTGCAAGGAATAAAAAAAGGTATTACGGAATATGCAGATATATTTATAGTCAATAAAAATGACGGTGAGTTGAAAATGGAAGCTTCAAAAACTGCCGCTGACTATAAATCAGCCCTGAGTTACTATAAGAAATTAGATGAGCTTGAAAAGCAGGTGTTATTAGTATCTGCGATTGAGCAAACTGGAATGGAGGATGTTATTAAAACAATTAATCAGATAATTGATCAAAATAAGCTAAAAGGGATATTTGATGAAAGACGTGCTGATCAGCTTGAATACTGGATCGAAGAAGAGGTAAAAAATATAATTGCATCAGACATAACAAACCGACTGACAAGTAAGGGAAATATTCCAAAATACTCTGAAAAAGTAATGAAAAATGAAATGTCTATGTACGAAGCAGTTGAAACAATCACAAAAGACACCCTCAAGCAATAATCATATTGACAATAATTACCAAAAACTTTACTTAAACTTACTATGACAAAAGCATGTGATTTATCAGGAAAAAAAGTGCAATTTGGCAATAATGTGAGCAAAGCCAATAATAAGACAAGAAGAAAATTTAATGTTAATCTTCAGTCTGTAACTTTTAAAAGTGATATTTTAAATAAGAATATAAGGTTCTCTGTAGCTACTTCATCAATCAGAACAGTTTCCAAATTTGGCGGTATTGATGAATTTTTAACACAAACAAAAAGTAAGAAATTGTCTCAAAAAGCAAAGAGAGTACAACGTGCTATGAATAATGCACAAAAAAAAGCTAGTTAATAGTCTGACGATTTAAATTATTTTCGTTTTCTTCAAAAAGATCTACCAACTGTTCAGTCATTACATCAGCTAATTGTTCTGCATCAACTATTGTAACAGCTCTTTTGTAGTATCTTGTTACATCGTGGCCAATTCCAACAGCAAGCAATTGAATTGAAGATTTAGACTCTATCCAATTTATAACACCTCGAAGATGTTTTTCTAAATAATTACCTGTATTTACTGAAAGTGTACTATCATCGACAGGCGCACCATCTGAGATAACCATTAATATTTTTCTTGCTTCATATCTTGCCTGAAGTCTTTTGTGTGCCCATAACAATGCTTCACCATCTATATTCTCTTTTAAAAGTCCCTCACGCATCATTAATCCAAGATTTTTCTTTGACCTTCTCCACGGTTCATCAGCCGCTTTATAAATTATATGCCTTAAATCATTTAATCTTCCAGGAGATGGAATTTTTTTATTTTGCATCCAATGCTCTCTGCTCTTTCCACCTTTCCAAGCTTTAGTGGTAAAGCCGAGTATCTCAACTTTAACGCCGCACCTTTCAAGTGTCCTCGCAAGAATATCTGCACTCATTGCTGCGACTGTTATAGGGCGACCTCTCATTGAACCTGAGTTATCTATAAGTAATGAAACCACAGTATCTTTGAAATCTGTGTCTTTTTCTTTTTTAAATGACAGTGAATGGTACGGATCCATAATTATTCTCGTAAGTCTTGAGGTATCAAGCAGTCCTTCCTCAAGATCAAAATCCCAACTTCGATTTTGTTTAGCCAACAGCTTTCTTTGCAGTCTGTTGGCTAATCTTGAAATTATCATTTGATAAGCTTTTAATTGCTGATCTAGATAAGCCCTTAATCTATTTAGTTCTTCATCTTCACAGATATTTTTTGCAGTAATAACTTCATCAAATTCCTCAGTATAAATTTCGTATTCGTTGAGTATTTTTTCTACTGAATTTTCTGCTTTGTATTGGGGAGTTGCGTTTTCAGTATTACCCTCATCTACTTCACTTAATTCATCATTTTCTTGTTGGTCAATATTCATCTCAGTTTCATCATAACCTACCTCTTCCTCAGATTGAGTAGATTCTTCATCACTAAAGGAAGACTGGTTTTCCATTTCATTGACCTCATTGTTTTCTAGTTGATCAATATTTTGATTTTCCTCTTCTTTGTTGTCTTTATCATCACTATTTTCATTATCATAATAATCAAGCTCTCTAATTAGTTCGTTTACATTTTCAGCAAATAGTTTTTGATTATGTATATTTTTTAAAAGTTGATCAGATGAATCACTAATTTTATTATTCAACCATTTCTTCCATAGATTAAGGGCATTATTTGAGTTAGATGGAAGATAATCAGGATTGATTTTATTTCTTAAATACAAGTCTATTGCGTCCTCAATATTCAAATCTGATTGCTTTGAAACAGTGTCTAAGTTCTTCTCTCTAAATTTTTGTTCAAAGAGTGTCTTTAAATTAGATTTAACCCCTCGCATTAACTTACTACCTATAAGTTGGATTCGAGTATTTTCTAGAACTTCGTAAATTTTCCTATTTTTTTCACCAGAGGGTTCAAATTGTATATAGGTTTCCTTGTTGTGATATTTGTACCTAAGAGCCTCATTATCAGCATGCCCGCGTAATTGATTTAAATTTTTTAAGTCCTCATTATTGTCAATTTTAGGTAGTACAATTTTATTATCAGTTGATGATAGATTATCCTCGAATACAACATCAATTTCCTTATCTTCAGCTATTGCTCGTGTAGTGGAAGATATAGCTTTTTTGATATCTTCTAAAAAATCTTCTTTCACTAAACTAAATCAAATTTGCTTGTTTCAGTTGTGACCTCTTCTCCAAAACAGCGTTGATAGTACTCGGCTATAATTTGTCTTTCACTTTCATCACACTTATTTAAGAAAGTAAGTTTAAATGCTGCGGAATAATTGTGATCAAAAATTTCAGAATTTTGGGCCCAAGTTAGAACTGTCCTGGGACTCATAACCGTTGATATATCTCCATTTGCAAGACCTTTTCTGGATAAATCTGCAACCTTTATCATCAATTCAATGATCTCTTCCTTTTCAGGGTTATTAAATGAAGGAACTTTCGAAAGCATTATCTTTTTTTCTTGTTCAAGATCTAAATAGTTAAGAGTAGTAACTATGCTCCACCTATCCATCTGCCCTTGATTTATTTGCTGTGTGCCATGATAAAGTCCAGTTGTATCTCCTAACCCAACGGTGTTTGTGGTTGCAAATAATCTAAAATATGGATTTGGCGTTAAAACTCTATTCTTATCCAATAATGTAAATTTACCTTCCGACTCTAATACTCTTTGAATGACAAACATAACATCTGGTCTTCCAGCATCATATTCATCAAATACTAAAGCTGTAGGTGTTTGTAATGACCAAGGTAAGATCCCGTCTTGAAATTCCGTAACTTGCTTTCCATCATTTAATACGATTGCATCTTTACCAATCAAATCAATCCTACTAATGTGACTGTCAAGATTGACTCTTACGCAAGGCCAATTAAGCCGAGCAGCAATCTGTTCAATGTGTGTTGATTTTCCAGTTCCATGTAATCCCTGGACCATAACTCTTCTGTTATATTTAAACCCAGACAGTATTGCCATGGTAGTTGCCTTATCAAAACAATAGTTAGAGTCGATTTCAGGAACATACTCTGATTTCTTTGAAAACCCCTCAACATGAAGATCTGTATCAAATCCAAAAGCTTGATTCACAGATATAGATATATCTGGTTTACTTTGCATGAGATTTTCTGTTGTTGTCATATTGTTCCTTTATTGTTTTATAGGCTTCTAAAACCTTAGTTAATTTTTCTTTATTTTTTTCATTGTTACCAACTGTATCAGGGTGTAATTCTTTTACAATCTTTTTGAATTTAGACTTGATTTCATTGAGTGAACTTTCCTTATTATCAATGCCTAAAGTTGCAAGAGCATTTAAATACTTAGAACTATAATAACTAGGATGTACGAGCGAATTTTCAAGATTATTCATCCCTTGAAACATTCTCTCTGAAATTTTAGATATTTTTTCAAAATAACTCGTATCATTTGATCCTATTTGCTTAGTTTTTCTATGGCCAATTATGTCATTTTCGATAAATGCTTCAATTTCATCGGCTGTCATGTCTGAAAAATAATTCCATTTTTTGTTATATTCTTTTATGTGTTTTAGACAGAACCAAATGTATTTTCCTAGATCTTTTGGGGAAGACGGAGCGCGATATTCTCCTATTTCTTCGCACCCTTTAAAATGACATTTTCTTTTGTTCATATTGCCTTTTCATATGTTAGATTAGATTAATATACATGACTCTAGAAGAATCTATAGATAAGAAAATTAATGACAATCTAAACCCGTCTTTTTTTAAAATTATAAACTTTTCTGATCAACACAAAAATCATTATGAAGGTGATAACAAAGATACTTCACATATTAAAATCATTATTGTTTCAGAATCTTTTGATGGACATTCAAGAATTGAAAGAGAGAGAATTGTTCATAACATACTTAAAGAAGAAATATTGACAGAGATACACTCAATAAGATTAAAACTCTATATAAAGTCAGAATATGATTTAATTAAGTGATGCAATTTTGACTTGCGAAATCAAATTTCTTTTCGTTTCAATTATTTCGAATTTAAATCCATAAAACTGAAAAACTTGCCCAGCTTTAGGAAAGGACCTTGACTCATTTATTATTAAACCAGAAATAGTATTTGCATCTTCATCAGGTAGGTCCCAACCAAAACTTCTATTAATGTTTCTTATTTCTGTAGATCCTTGAACTTTAATTGAGCCATCTTTATTTTTCACAATATCAGTTAAATCGATATCATGTTCATCGCTGATCTCTCCGACAATCTCTTCAATAATATCCTCAAGACTTATCATTCCATTTAACACACCGTATTCATCGACCACCATGGCTAATTTAATTTTTCTGTTTAGGTGCATTTGTAATTGATTTTTTAGAGGCGTAGTTTCTGGTACAAACCAAGTTTTAATTAATGATTTCTTAATATCCTCTCTTGAAATTTTTACAGATTTAAGTTCATTTAGCTTCCTCAACAGATTTTTTGCATGTATTAAGCCAATAATATTTTCATTATTGTCTTTCCATACAGGTATTCTTGTATAAGGACTTTCAACAACTTGGTTTATTATTCTTTCAGGATCTTCATCAATATTAACCATAAAGATATTGCTTCTGTGCACCATAATATCCTCAACAGTTGTTTCTGATAAATCTAAAATTCCAGTCACCATGTCCTTATCCATTTTAAATAATCTTCCTTCTTTATGATGTAGATCTACAGTTCCCCTAATTTCATCAGCTACTGATAAACTTCTTGCGTTCTGGTCATGTTTAATTCCAATTATATTTAAAATAGTAAAAACGATTTTTTCCATCAGCCATGTTACCGGTGCTAAGATAGTTACAAATGGTTTTAAAAATGGACTTACTAATAGTGCCATTTTTTCTGCATTCGCAATAGCATAGCTTTTAGGAAGAATTTCTGCAAAAATCACAATTAATGCTGTCATTATGATTACGGCATAAGCAACACCTGTATTCCCAAAAATTTTGATTAATAAACTCGTAGCTAAAGCTGAAGCAAGAATATTGACTAAATTATTACCAAGTAAAATCGCTCCAATTAAGGCTTCTTTCTTATTCAATAAATCTATTGCGACATTTGAATTCTTTTTACCCTTCATGCTAAGGCCAGTTAATCTACTTCGCGTACTTGCTGTTAGTGCTGTTTCTGAGCCAGAGAAAAACGCAGAAAATGCTAAAAGAACTATTATGGCTAAAAATAATACGATAATTTCAAATATCATCTAATTTATATAATTATTTATCACGCTGTCTAATTTTCTAGTTGAATATCGATTGGCTAAATAAGCTTTACCTAAATTCCTTAAAAGAATCAGATTTATATGATTATTTTTTACTTTTTTATCAGAATTCATTGTCTCTTTAAATTTTTTAAGTGATGTCTTTCTTTTAATATTGTTAGGTATTTTGGTTTTCATTTTTAATTTTTCAAAATGATTTTTTATTTTATTAATATTTTTATTTAAGCTATTCCCTTGAAGTGAAGACATATCTAGAGCCATCAAGATGCCAATAGATACAGCTTCTCCATGTGTTAATGATTTTTGGTAATTATTTATTGCTTCAATAGCATGTCCGAAAGTATGGCCTAAATTAAGTATTGCTCTTATATTTTTTTCCTTTTCATCTTTTCTTACAATTATTGCTTTATTTTTGCAAGAGTGGAAAACAGCCTCAATTAAATATTTTTTGTTAAATGTCATAAGCTTCGACTCATTATCTAAAAGCCAATTAAGGAATCTTTTATCCATAATAAGTCCATACTTAATTATTTCAGCATAGCCAGATAAAATCTCCCTTTTTGGAAGAGATTTTAATAGTGAAACATCCGAAATCACTAATTTAGGTTGGTAAAAAGTACCTATCAGATTTTTGCCTTCTTTAGTATTGACTCCTGTTTTGCCTCCTACTGCAGAGTCGACTTGCGATAATAATGTTGTAGGTATCTGAATAAAATTAATACCTCTTAATGTGATACTTGCTGTAAAACCAACAATATCGCCAATAACTCCTCCACCAAAAGCAATTAAAGTATCATTCCTATCAACCTTATATTTGAGAAGTTTAGACGTAATTAAATTAATAGTTTTAATATTTTTGTATTTCTCACCATCATTAATTATTATCTTGTTAAAACTTATTTTATTTTTTTTTAGTGAGTTCTCTAATTTTTTTCCGTAAAGCTTATAGATTAATTTATTAGTAATTATAAAAACTCGTAGATTTATTAATTTCTTTTTTATTAATGAGCCTGAGCTCAATAAAATATTATCACCAATTAATATCTTATATTCGTCTGTTCCGGTCTTTACCTCTAAAGTTTTTTTCATTAATAGATTTTTAAAGCTTCGGTAATTTCTTTAATTATTTGATATTTATTTTTTTTGCTCACATCGATTGTGAATTTAGCTTTTGAGTAATTTTTCTGCCTAATTTTATTTAATCTTTCAAATTCTGCTTTTATATTTTTATTAGATAAAAGGGGCCTCTTTTTTGACACTCTACATCTTTTTTCTAAAATATTCAAATCACATTTTAGCCATATTGAATTACATTTATTCAATATTAACTTTCTTATTTTTAAATCTTCAAAGCCACCTCCGCCTAGTGCAATAATAGAGTTTTTTTTATCCAGTAATTTTAAAGTAATTTTTCTCTCAATATTTCTGAAGATACTTTCACCGCTTTCATCAAAAATTTTTGCAATTTTTTGACCCATTTCTTTTTCAATTTCTTTATCCGTGTCATAAAAATCTAAGCCTAGTTTTTTTGATAAACCTCTGCCAATAGTTGATTTACCAGAGCCCATATGGCCTAGAAAAACTATATTTTTTTTTGTTTGAGAGAGTCTTTTTTTTGACATTATTAAATGTGAATAAATTTCACAGTTTTAAAATATTCTGTTAAAAGAAATTAATATGTTTGATAAAAGCATTCGTAATAAAGTAACATTATATATCATTAGTTTATCTCTTATAAGCTCATTTTTCATTAATATTGATGTTTTGGCGGAAAGCAATTTGAGTCAAGAGCCATATGAAATTTGGCAAGAGAACAGTGTTATAGGCGAAATTGAAAGCTCTGTTGAAAAATCAAATACGCAGGAAGCAGTAAACTTAACTAATCAAACCGTAAAACAGGAAAATTTTCTATTCACTAAAGCCGATGCTATAGGTTTATATGATCCAACTAATGGCGGATTTGAAGCTAATTTATGGGATGGGTCTAATATAGAGGATATAGCATATTTAATTAATACAGCTCCTGTAGAAAGTACTAGTTCAACTCTTACGAACCTAGTAAAAAATGTAATCTTAACTACAGCAGCTCCACCCGATAAATCAAATAGTGACTCATTATCTTTTTTAAATCTTAAATCAGATTTTTTAATCTCAAGAGGTTATTATAACAATATATCTCAATTATTTAGCTTACTAAATAGTGATGAAATAAACGATATTTTAAGTGATGGAATGATAGATAATTTACTTATCTATAATCAATACAAAAGAATTTGTAATAGCAACTCTAATTTAATATCAGAAAGATTAAGTGATTTATATTTTGCATCATTTTGCAATGCAATGTCAGCTAATAAACTAACTCTTGATCTAAATATCTCTTTAATGCGAGATGATAATAATTCTTATAATGAAGAGTATTTATCTTTATTATCTGAAATTATTTACAGTGATGAAATTAAAGCTGAAAATCTCAAAGAAATAAATCTAATTAATTTAAATTTATTACAAAAATACAATGTCGATATTGATAAATATATTTCCATAAATTCACCAATAAAATTTAAATTGTTCTACTTTTTAAATTATAAGAAGAATAACCTTAAAAAAATTTCAATTGCTGAAGAACTTGTCAAAAAAGGCTTGGTTGAACACAAATACCTTGCAGAGATTTACCAGTCCTTTGATCTGAGTAACACTAAGGACGCTGGTGAGGATAATTTAGCTTTATTAGAGCGAATTAAAATCTTTAAAGATATAAGAAAAACTTCATCTCAGGCTGAATTAGTAAATAAAATACCTGAATATGTTAGTTTATTTAGTGCGCGTGGTATGTTGGATACAGCGTCTTTAATGATTTATGATAAAATAAAAATAGTTCAGCCAAAACCAGATTATATCGATAATGCATCGGGTATTTGCCTGGTCTTTATACTAAATGATGACCCAGAAAAATGTAATGAGTGGGTGAGTCAATTGAATCTCAATTCAAACACATTAGAGCTTTCTAAAGCTAAGTTTTATCTTTCATTGGCGAACGGTAAAGCAATAAAAGAGACTAACTTAAATCAATTAATTGACTATGAAGGTTTTTCCGATAGGCAGAAGAATATTATAGTTAAGTATTACGAACTTATTACAAATTCAAAAAAAATTAGTTATTGGAAAACTCCAAATGAATTAAATAAAGTCTCCTCAATAACTGCAAATATAAAACTTCATAATTATTTTGAGTCTCTTGAAAATCAAATAGGTGAGAAAATAATTTTGCTAAGCATATTGCATGGAGATGATAATTTTAATGAGAATGACGAGTTTTCGATTTTTCTTATAATAGATTCATTGTTTGAGATTAATGAAGTTTACGCACAAGACTATATATTAGAGTATTTTTCAACGTACAATTTATAGTGCCGAAAATAGAAAAATCTATTATTGAGAATTTCTTAGAATCACTGATATCTGAGAAAGGTTTAAGTAAAAATACGATTGAGTCTTATAAAAGCGATATAAATCAGTTTTTAGAAAAACAAACAATAAGCAAATCATCTGAACTAATATTTTCAAGAAAATCAATTGAAAAATACATTTCAATGATGAACGATTTAGGATTTGAGAGGTCAACAATCCTCAGGAAATTATCTTCTTTAGGACACTTTTTTGATTTTTTAGTTACCGAAAATATACTGAAAGATAATCCGTTCTCGCAAATATCTATACCCAAAAAAAACTCTAAGCTACCGATTTTTTTAACAAACGATCAGGTAGATAGGCTATTAGAGACAGCTAAAAATGATGACTCTATTAAAGGGTTGAGACTATTCACTATGATAGAAATATTATATGCAACAGGAATAAGAGTTTCTGAGCTAGTTGGATTAAAATTGTCATCTTTATATGAAAAAGAAAATTTTATTTTCGTTACAGGTAAAGGAAATAAAGAAAGACTTGTGCCCGTTGATCAAAACACTTTATCCACAATAGAAAAGTATCTAAAAGTAAGAGTAGAATTTTTAAATGCAGATAAAAATGAAGACAAATGGCTTTTTCCTTCAAGAAATTCAAAGCTTGGTCATATTTCAAGGCAAAGATTTCATCAACTTTTAAAAGTATTGTGCAAAGAAGCGAATATCGATGCAAAATACGTTAGCCCCCACAAGCTAAGACATGCCTTTGCATCACATCTACTTGCTAATGGAATGGATTTGAGATCACTACAAATGCTACTTGGGCATTCAGATATATCTACAACACAAATTTATACTCATGTTCTTAGCGATAGATTAAAAAGTACGGTGGAAGATAATCACCCATTATCCAAGGTATTCAAAGAATAATTGTAATTCAAGTTGTCCTTGAAAAGAGGATTTTATGATGATAAACCAACAAAATGAGTTTCACGCCCGTACCCTCTAACACTATAAGAATAAATAGATCTCAGTTATTTGTTCCAGGGTCAAAGCCAGATTTGTTTGAGAAAGCTTCAGCAAGCAACGCAGATATAATATGTTTAGATCTTGAGGATGCTGTGGCACCGCAAGATAAGGAACAAGCAAAAGAAAATGTAATCAAAGCACTAAACAATCATGATTTTGGGAAAAAAACTATTTCAGTAAGAATTAATGGATTGGATACTCATTATTGTTACAGAGATGTTGTTGACTTAATGGAAAATGGTGGTGAGCGATTAGATTTAATCATGATACCAAAAGTTGGTGTTCCAGAGGATGTTTATGCGATTGATATGTTAGTGACGCAAATAGAAGATAAAACTCAAAGACAAAAGAAAATAGGTTTTGAACTTATAGTTGAAACATCAATGGGAATAACAAACCTAGATAAGATCTTAACTGGGAGTAAAAGAATTGAGTCTCTCCATTTTGGTTATGCTGATTATGCGGCATCAGTTAGAATGCGAACAACAAATATCGGCGGATCTAATCAAGACTATTCAATATTAACTGATGAAATTGATGGTGAGAGAAAAACTCACTGGAATGATATGTGGCACTATCCAATATCAAAAATGACAACTATTGGAAGGGCTCATGGCGTTAGGATTATTGACGGTCCTTTTGGGGATTTTTCAGATCCAGATGGTTTTAAGTCTCACGCAAAAAGAACAGCAATTCTTGGATGCGAGGGAAAATGGGCAATTCATCCTAGTCAGGTAGATCTTGCAAATGAGGTATTCACACTACCGGAAAAAGAAGTACAAAAAGCCAGAGATATTCTTGAAGCGATGAAAAAAGCACAGGAGTCAGGCGCAGGCGCTGCTACACTAAATGGAAAATTAATAGACGCCGCTTCAATAAGGCAAGCTGAGCAAATTATCGAACAAACAAAATTAATAGAAACTCTAAGTAAATAATTTATTATTAAATGAACACCTATCTTGAGTTTGAAAAGCCCATCGAACAACTTGACAATAAGGTTCATGAGCTCAAAAGCTTAAATGATAATGCTCCATCAGATAATCTTCTTGAAGAAATTACGCAAGTTGAAGAACAAATAAATGAAACTTATAGAAAGATATATTCTTCAATATCACCTTGGCAAAAGACACTTGTTGCAAGACATCCTCAACGACCAAAAACTAGAGAATATATTCAAAATCTAATTGAGGATTTTTTCCCATTATCAGGTGATCGTTTTTTTTCAGAAGATAAAGCCATTCTTGGGGGGTTTGGAAAATTTAGAGGTAAAACAGTATTAGTCCTTGGTCATGAAAAGGGACACGATACAACATCAAGAATTGAACATAATTTTGGAATGCCTAGGCCTGAGGGATACAGAAAAGCTCAAAGATTAATGAAACTTGCAGAGGATTTTGACATTCCAGTAATTTCCTTCGTAGACACTCCTGGCGCTTACCCTGGAGTAGGAGCTGAACAGCGAGGACAGTCTGAAGCAATAGCAAAAACAACTGAGTGTTGTTTATCATTAGGTGTTCCTATTATAGCAATAATAATTGGTGAAGGAGGATCAGGCGGTGCAGTCGCTATTGGTACAGGAAATACAGTTCTTATGTTGGAAAACTCCATATATTCAGTAATTTCTCCAGAGGGCTGTTCATCAATTTTATGGAAAGATAATACAAAAACTGTTGAGGCGGCATCAGCCCTTAAGCTTACAGCAGAAGATATGTTAAAAATTGATGTAATTGATGAAATTGTTAAAGAGCCTACAGGTGGCGCACATAGAAATCCTCATCGTGCGATTGAGTCTGTTGGAGATGAAATTGAGAAATATTTAAATTTGCTCTCAAATCAACATGGAAATGATTTAAAACATGCAAGACAAGAAAGATATCTTCAAATAGGAAGGTCGGGATTATTTAGTGAAAAGACCACAGCAGCTAATACTGTTCTTGATGAAAAGTTTGGGAAATCTGGCAATAAAAAAAGATTTTATAATAGTTTTTTAGGACGAATTGTTTTAGGAGCTATACTTGCCATGTTGTTTACCGGCATACTAACTTATTTATTTAATTAATTTTACCACAGCAATGTTTATACTTTTTACCTGAACCGCAAGGGCAAGGGGCATTTCTTGATATCTTTTTTGTCTTTATAGCTGATTGGTTAATTTTTTCAGACACACTATTTTCATTTAAAGTTTGGTTTTGTTTTTCTCTTAATCTCATTCTTGAAAAGATTTTAGAAACATCAATTTTTAAATTATTTATTAGTTCCTCAAATAATCCAAACGCTTCATTTTTATATTCATTTAGGGGATCTCTTTGACCGTACCCTCTTAAACCAATAGTTGACCTAAGTTGTTCAAGGTTATTAATATGATCTTTCCATTTATCATCCAAAATTTTAAGCATAACCATTCGTTCTGCAGAATTAACCTCTTCTTCTGAATGATTACCTTTTCTGTTTACGGTATTTTCATTTATTAGTGTGTAAACTTTATCCTTAATATATTGCTGATTAATATCACCTTCTGAGTTTTCTAAATTTACATCAATTTTTTTTGAAAAGTATTGATTTATCTCATCTTGAAGGTCTTGTAAGTTCCATTGATCAGCATAAGATTTTTCTGGGCAGTAGCGTTCAACAATTTCGTCAGCAACGTCGTATTGCATTTCATTTGCAATTTCTGAAATATTATCTGCATTCATTAACTCAAGTCTTTGTTCAAATATCGTTTTACGTTGATCATTTAAGACGTCATCAAACTTTAACAGAGTTTTTCTTATGTCAAAATTTCTTCCTTCTACTTTTTTTTGTGCTCTCTCAAGTGCTTTTGAAATCCATGCATGCTTAATTGACTCACCTTCTTTCAAGCCAAGGCTTTTTAAAACACTATCTATTTTTTCTGATCCAAAAATTCTCATTAAATCATCTTCTAAACTTATAAAGAACTTTGTTTCCCCAGGATCACCTTGACGACCAGACCTTCCTCTTAACTGATTGTCTATTCTTCTACTTTCATGTCTTTCACTTCCAATTACAAAGAGACCTCCAGCTTTAATCACTTCATCTTTTTTTTGAGTAATTGTGTCTTTAAGTCCTTCTAAATTTTCCTGGCCATTCTTTGTGCTTGAATTAAATTCGAAATTACCGCCAAGTTGAATATCAGTTCCTCTTCCTGCCATATTTGTTGCAATTGTAACAGCACCTGGTTCACCGGCATTAGCAATAATCTTTGCCTCTTGCTCGTGATGTTTAGCGTTTAGTACCTCATGTTTAATTTTATTATTTCTAAGTTTTTTTGAAATTTTCTCGGATTTATCAATACTTGTTGTCCCAACTAAGACGGGCTGGCTTTTTTCATTACATATTTTAATTTGCTCAATAATAGCATCATATTTTTCCTCGGCTGTTCTATAGATTTCATCTTCATTATCAATTCGTGAAACTGGAATATTTGTAGGTATTTCGAAAACAGACAAATTATAAATGTCACCAAATTCCTCTGCTTCAGTGAGCGCAGTTCCCGTCATACCAGATATTTTATTATATAGTCTAAAATAATTTTGATAGGTTATTGAAGCTAATGTTTGGCTTTCATTTTGAACTTTAACATTTTCTTTTGCTTCTATTGCTTGATGTAGCCCATCCCCATATCTTCTACCTTCCATCGTCCTGCCTGTAAATTCATCAACAATTACTACACTTCCTGATTTAACAATATAGTCCCTATCTTTTTCAAATAGTTTGTTTGCCCTTAATGCTTGATTTATATGGTGTACCACCGCGACATTAGAAATGTCATATAAAGTCCCTTCAGATATAATATTTCTTTCTTTTAATATTTTTTCAGCTTTATCATTTCCTGCATCTGTTAAATTTGCTGTTTTTGTTTTCTCATCTATTTCAAAATCATCATCATTTAGAAAAGGAATTATTTTATTAATTGAATTATAAAGAGTTGTTTTATCTTCTATAGCACCTGAAATTACAAGCGGTGTTCTAGATTCATCTATTAATATACTATCAACCTCATCAACAATACAAAAGTTATGATCTCGTTGAACAATATTCTGTTTTGATACACGTAAATTATCTCTTAAATAATCAAAGCCAAATTCATTATTGGTTCCGTAAGTAATGTCACAGGCATATTGTTCTTTTCTTTTTTCACGTCCCTCTGTATCGTTAGTTAGACATCCAACAGATAGACCTAAATAATTAAATATAGAACCCATCCATTCTGCATCTCGCCTTGCAAGATAATCATTTACTGTAACTATATGAACACCTTTTCCAGATAGAGAATTTAAAAACGCAGCCAATGTAGAAACAAGTGTTTTTCCTTCACCAGTCTTCATCTCTGAAATTCCACCATTGTGTAAAACCATGCCACCAATCAATTGAACATCAAAATGTCTTTGACCAAGTGTTCTTTTGGAAGCCTCACGCACCATTGCAAAAGACTCTACTAAATAGTCATCAATTTTTTTTCCATTTGATATTTCAGATTTAATCTCTGAAATTCTTTTAAGCAGCATATCTTGAGATAGCTTTTCAATTTCAGGCTCTAAATCATTAATTAATTGCACAGTACGCTGAAATTCAGCTAATTTCTTCTTTTCGCTTCGGCTAAAAATTGTATTAAAAAATGAGTTAACTTTTAACATTTGAGTAGATATTTGTATTTTCTATTTAATTGCAAGCATTTATACCTTAAATACTAACACCAATTAAGATAAAATTACTTAAATCACTCATATTTGATTGTTTGAAAAATGTTAAAAAAATCACCTTTAGCGCCAAAAAATATTGGAAAAATAAAACAGATTAAAGGTATTGATTTGTATGTATATTCTGCAGGCTTATACAATAAGAAACGACTGGATTTAGCATTATTTCTTTTCAAAAATAAAACTTCAGTTGCTGAAGTTTTTACAAAGTCCTCATTAAGATCATGCACACTGGACTGGAATGAAAAAAATTTAAAAAATAAACAAATAGAAGCATTGATTGTTAATTCAGGAAATGCAAACACTTTTACAGGCCAGGCAGGTATTAATGCGTTAACGAAAATAAGTAACTTTGTTTCTAATAAATTCAAAGTCTCAGCTAAGAAGGTATTTTTTGCATCTACAGGTGTTATTGGAGAAAAATTTCCTGAAAATAAAATAGTAAATACATTAAAAAAAGATAAATCAAAAACTAATAATTGGTTAAAAGCAGCTCAATCAATTATGACAACCGATACTTTTCCAAAAGCAATTTCTGTAAAAACAATGATTGAAAATAAAACAATCACAATCACAGGGATTGCGAAAGGGTCTGGAATGATAGAGCCAAACATGGCAACAATGTTGGGATTTATTTTTATAGATTGTTTAATACCTCAAAATATTTTACAGAAATTATTAAAAGATCTTGTAGATAAGTCATTCAATCAAATAACTGTTGATGGAGATGAATCTACAAATGATACTGTAATTATGACTAGCACTAATAGTGTTTCATTTAAAAATAAGATTTCATCAGTAAAAGATAAGAGAATATCAAAAATAAAAAACTCTTTACTTCCTGTCGTTAAATATTTAGCGGAACAAATTGTACGAGATGGTGAAGGTGCAACAAAATTGATAAACATAAAAGTTGAAAGTGCCAAAAATTCACCGCAGGCAAAAAGAATTGCTAAGGCAGTTGCAAACTCCCCACTTGTAAAAACAGCTTTTTACGGAAATGATCCAAATTGGGGGAGAATTGTAATGGCGATTGGTAAAACATATGAAAAAATAGATCCAAAAAAACTTAAGATTTATATAGGTAAGCAAACAGTTGTTGCTAATGGAGCGGAGTATAAAAAATTAAATTTACAAAAATTAAAAAAATATATGGCAAGCAAAGAAATTGATCTAAAACTTGACCTTGGACAAGGCAATTATTCTTATGAAACACAAACATGTGACTTTTCTCACAAATATGTTGATATCAATGCAGCATACAGGACATGAAGGTAGTATTTTGC
Organism: uncultured Pelagibacteraceae bacterium; assembly: GCA_902524285.1. Lineage (GTDB taxonomy): Bacteria > Pseudomonadota > Alphaproteobacteria > Pelagibacterales > AG-422-B15 > CACNXQ01. The sequence continues at coordinate 83,127 of CABZCR010000003.1, forward strand.
TCTTCCGCAATTATAAAAAATAAAAATGGTGAAATTCTCTTGATGAGCAGAAAACAAAAGGATTCTTTTATCAATTCTTGGGAGTTTCCAGGTGGAAAATTGAAAAATAACGAAAATTTTGCAGTTGCATTATTTAGGGAGCTAAAGGAAGAATTAAATATTAAAATAGATATAAACAAATTATCAAACTATGAATTTTTTAAGCACCAGTATCGTTCATTTTTATTAATGATGTATGTATTCGAAGTAACTGAATGGACAGGAAAAATTATAAGTAAAGAAGGGGAGCTTTTAAGATGGGTGTCTGCAAAGGAATTGAAGAAAGCAAAATTATTGCCTGCAAATACTAAAGTTGTTAATTATTTTTTAAAATAACAACCTGTTTCCTCAGTGAAAACAGAGACTATTTTATAATCTCCATATTCAATTGAAATTTCTTTTTTCCCCTTATCTTTATTGTAACCTAATAGTTTAATTTGACTGTATAATTCATCATCTGAAACTGAAGCAGCAATAACACGATCATATGCTTCATCACAATAATCACTTTTCATCTCTGAAATAAAAAAACAAACACAATAGTGCTTTGCTGAAGCATTCAATCCAATGAGAGTTTCATCAGACTTTGCAACACTAGTATTTATAAAAAAAAATGATGTAAATATTACTAATATGTTATAAATAAATCGAGATACTTTATGCATAAAATTATAAAATTTATAACGTGTTTATCCTTTATTTTAATTTGGGTCAATCCATCATTAGCTATAGTTAATCAATTACCACATAATGAAATAGTTGAATGGCCAACAAATACATGGCCAGAAAATTTAATAGAAATTGATGACGAAGAATTTAGTACAATTATTAATTATACTTTTTCTGATGATTCTTATGATGAATTGGGACGTACGAATGCACTTTTAATTATTCAAGATGGGAGTATTGTTTATGAAAATTACAATTCTCCTATTACAAAAGATACAAAACTTGTCTCCTATTCAATGGCAAAAAGCTATATTGGTCTATTGACTGGAATGATGATTGATAGGGGATTCATAAAATCAAAAGACGAAACAAATCTCTTACCAAGCTGGGATGATAATAGAAAAAACATTTCCATAGGACATATGCTTAATATGCAGTCAGGGCTGGATTATGTTGAGGAATATGATTTAGGTGGAAGGTCAGACACATTAGAGATGTTATTTGGGCAGGGAAGATTTGATCAAGCTGAGTTTGCATCATCCATGAAACTAAAAACTCTTCTACCAGGTATGAAATACAACTACTCGACTGGAGAAACTAATATTATAAGTCAAATAATAAAAACAAGGCTTGAAGCTCAAGGAATTGAATATTTAGATTTCATAAAAAGAAATCTTATTGATAAGATAGGTATAAAAAATTCGACCTTCGAATTTGATAATTCTGGAACTTTCATTGGTGGCAGCTCAATTTTTGCAAACGCAAGGGATTATGCAAGGTTTGGATATTTATATTTAAGAGATGGATTATGGGATGGGGAGAGAATTGTATCAAAAGAATGGATTGATGATACAAGAACTCCAGCTAAAAACTCGTACCAAATGTATAGCAATCAGTTTTGGATGCCTCATCCAGCATTTACACGTGGACTTCCAAAGGATACTTACTATGCCGCAGGTTTTGGCGGGCAATATATATTAATTATTCCGTCTAAGGATATGATTGTTGTTCGATTAGGTGAAACTTATATGGAAGATGATAAAGTTATTGAAAATATTTCTGAAATCATAAGTTACTTTGATTATAGGATCTAAATTTATGAGCGACCAAATAATTATTTATTCTTCCTATAATTGTGGATATTGCGACTTAGCAAAAAAACTCCTTGATAAAAAACAAATTAAATACCAAGAAATTAACATTCAAGATGATCCCTCCCAAAGAGATATTATGTTAGAAAGAGCTAATGGAAAAAGAACTGTTCCACAAATTTTTTTTAAAGAGCTGCATATTGGTGGATTTGAAGAATTAAATAAGCTTGAGATGTCGGGCACGCTTGATAAAATTTTGAATGAAAAATAATTTAATAGCCGCCTGTCTTCAGCTTACATCAAGTTCAGATATCTATAAAAACTTAGAAGAGACAATAGATCTTTCAAATAAAGCTATTGATAAAGGCGCTTTTTTAATTTCAACACCAGAAGTTACAAATATTATCTCATTAGATCGACAAAAATTAAAAAGGTCAGTATTTCTGGAGAAGGACGATCCATTTCTTATTGAATTTACAAAAATTGCAAAGAAAAAATCAGTATGGATATTGCTTGGCTCTATTATTATCAAAGACAATAAGAACAAATTGTATAATCGCTCCTATTTGATAAACAGCAAAGGTAATATTCAATGCAAGTACGATAAAATTCATATGTTTGATGTGAAGATATCCAAAAAAGAAAGCTATAAAGAATCCAAAATCTTTAAACCAGGTAAAAAAGTTATGGTTACTAATACTCCTTGGGGAAAAATTGGTTTATCAATTTGTTATGATTTAAGATTCCCTGAGCTTTATAGAAAACAAGTGATGATGGGGGCAAAGTTAATTACTATTCCTTCAGCATTCACAACCACTACAGGTAAAGCCCACTGGCATAATCTTGTAAAAACACGAGCTATTGAAAATGGTTGTTATGTTTTAGCTCCTGCACAATATGGAAAAAATTCATTAAAGCGCCATACCTATGGACACAGTCTAATTGTATCCCCATGGGGTGAGATATTGGCTGAAAAAAAGGCAGGAAAAGGTATTATAATGGCTAGTTTAGACTTTAAAAAGCTTCATAAAATTAGAGCTAATATACCAAGTTTCAGAACACAAATATTGAAATAAATAATATAATTACAATATAGAGTTATTATGATCGTTTTTAATTTACAATGCAGTGACTGTTCTCATTCATTTGAAGGTTGGTTTGGGTCATCCAAGTCATGTGAAACACAAATCAAAAAAAAGTTTGTTCAATGTGTTTCGTGTGGGTCTTCAAATATTACTAAAGAACTTTCAAGTCCAAATGTATCCGTAAAGAAAACTAACATTACTCCAAACGAAAAAGCACTCAGAGACTTTAGAAATAAAGTAAAAGAAGTAAATAAATTTGTTAAACAAAATTTTGAGTTTGTCGGAGACCAGTTTGCATATGAAGCAAGAAAAATTCACTATAGTAAATCTAATAAAAAACCAGTATACGGCAACGCAACTAAAGAAGAAGTTACTGATTTAAGTGATGAGGGTATTGAGGTAACTTCTATTCCATGGATAAAAGAAGATAATTAATTTTTTTTTCCAGAAACAATAAAATTTGCATCCATTCTTTTAGACATAAACCATTCATCTCTTAATGGATTATAATTTACACCTATATTACTAATCACATCAAAGTTGTTTTGAATAAAAAAAGAGTAAATATCCTCAGGAGTTAAAAATTTATTCCAATCATGTGTGCCTTTTGGAAGAAATCCTAACACATATTCAGCCATAAATTTTGCAAAAATAAGCGAAAAAATAGATTTATTAATAGTTGCTATAAACATAATACCATTATTAGATACCAGACCACTACATTCTTTAATAAAATTTTTTGGATTGTTTACATGTTCTATTACTTCTAAATTTAAAATGACGTCATACTTTTTATTTTTGTTAAGATTTTCAGCGGTTGTATTAAGATAATTAATATCTAAATTATTTTCTTCAGCATGAATTTTTGCAGTGATACAATTTTTCTCTAAAGCATCAATGCCGGTTACATCTGCACCTAACCTTGCTAATGGTTCGCTCATTAGTCCACCACCACATCCAATATCTAAAACTGATAATCCCTTTAAAGGTGATTCATTTTCTTGGTCTATTGCATAATGATCTTTAATTGTATTGATTATATATTCCAGTCTTATGGGATTAAATTTATGCAGTGTTTTAAACTTGCCATCATGCTTCCACCATTCTTTGGAAAGGTTTTTAAATTTGTCAATTTCAGTTTTATCAATCGAAGAAATGTCCATAAATCAATCATTTAACTAATACTTGATTAAAGTATCGTATTAAAGTAATCCTTGTTTTTGTTTAGAGTATTACGTAACACAATTTAATAACGAAAAGTCAAATGTCCACTATAGTTTTAAAATTTGGCGGAACATCAGTAGCTACAACTGATTTAATTGAATCCGCAGCTAATATTGTCAAATCAGAATATGATAAAGGCAATAATATAGTTGTAGTTGTTTCAGCTATGTCTGGAGCCACTAATCGGCTAATAGAGCATGTCGATAAGATAAAATATAATGATGATAGTGAATATGATGTTGTTGTTTCATCAGGAGAGCAAGTAACAGCAGGATTAATGTCACTGGCTCTAAAAAAAATTGGTCTACCATCTCGATCTTGGCTTGGTTGGCAAGTCCCGATAATTACTAGAGGTTCGCATAGAAACTCATTTATTGATCAAGTGATACCGGATAAAATCATCAACGATTTTGAAAACAAAAAGATAGCTGTCGTAGCTGGTTTTCAGGGTATTTCAAATGAGGGTAGAATTACTACTATTGGTCGTGGAGGTTCAGATAACACCGCAGTATTCATTGCTTCAGCAATAAAAGCTGAAAGGTGCGATATTTATACTGATGTTGATGGAGTTTATACCTCCGATCCTAGAATGACAGAAAATGTAAGAAGACTAGATAAAATTTCTTATGAAGAGATGATCGAAATGGCTTCACAAGGGGCTAAAGTTTTGCAAACAGCTTCAGTTGAATCCGCAATGAGTAATGATGTGGACGTATATGTTCGATCAACATTCAGTCCATCTGATAAGGGAACTTTAATTTCAAATGATGTGAATAATGAAAATGATAGGGCAGTAACAGGAGTTGCTTATTCTAAAGATGAGGCAAAAATAACTCTTATTGATGTAGAAGATAAACCGGGAGTTGCTGCAGAGATTTTTAATAAGCTTGCAGAGAATTCAGTTAATGTTGACATGATTGTACAGAACAATTTTATTGAGAGAAAAATGACAAATCTTACTTTTACAATCCCAATGATAGATCTTGATAAAACATTAAAAATTTTAGAAAATTTACAAAAAAAACTTAAGATTTCAAAAGTTTTAAACGAAAAAAACCTCTCAAAAGTCTCTATTATTGGATCAGGAATGAGAAATCAGCCAGGTATAGCTGCAAAAATGTTTGAATGTTTATCTGAAAATAAAATCAATATTGAAGTAATCTCAACTTCTGAAATAAAGATAAGCGTCTTAATAGATAAAGATAAAACTGAAAAGGCTGTAAATGCGCTACATGCTGTATTTCAGCTCGACCAGATATAGTAGCTGTGCTTAGTATTAACTACTATTCTTTATGAAATAATCATTTTGGGTAATTGATAGGTTTATTTTTTTTAGATTAAGGTTTAATTAATTTGAAGTATATGTACAAAAATTTTCTATTAGAAATTAAGAACCAGAGAGAAGCAAGGGGCTGTTCAGTAGATGATTTAAGTAAAGAGACAAAAATTTCAAAAAAAGTTATTTATAAAATTGAAAATCTTAATGAAAGTGAAGTGGACTTATTTCCACAAAAGCATCTACTTTTTTTATACGCAAAACACCTTGGTGTAGAGGTTCCTGAAAAAAAAATTACACTTACTCATTCTGCAATAGAAAATTCTTCTAAATTATCAAACAATCTATCAGCGGCTAATTTTGCTTTATCGCTGATGAATAATTTTAAATTCCAAATTTTATTACCATTATTTTTAGTTGTTATAATTTTAAGCTTTAATTACTCTATAAAAAATAACAATTTATCTTTTGAATTGAAATTAGATAATACTGAAATAATAACTCAAAATGATCTAGAAAATAATTTAGCTGAAAATAAATTCTCTAACTTGAATCAAACAAACACAGAAAAATTAAATCCATCTTTAAGTAATTCAAAACGATCTGCTAGCTTATCCGACAATAAAAAAAATTTTTTGGAAACTGTCAGCTTATCAATATTATTCGACAACGAAGTCTGGATAGAAGTTGATAACTCAAGAGAAATATTAATTAGTCAGGTTTTTAAAGAGGGTGAAGAGCTTAATCTTGAGGTATCAAAAAATGACGAAATATTTGTAACCTCGGGGAATATGGGTCTCATTTCAATAAAAGTGAACAACGGCCAAATAAAATTTCTTGGCTCTATAGGCGAGATAGGTAGAAAACAGATTTTTTAAGTTTTCAAATCAATTCTTTCATTATATTTAATACCTACCTAATTTATAAATAATTATGAGTCAGTACTCGCAAAATAAAATAATCCGCAGGCGCACAAAGAAGATTGAGGTTGGAAGTGTAGAAGTTGGTGGTGATGCAAAAATTTCTGTGCAATCAATGACAAATACGCTCACTTCAGATGTTAATGCAACATTACAACAAATCAATGATTTAGTGTCTGAAGGTGCGGATATTGTTAGGGTATCTTGTCCCGATCAAGAATCTACAGAATCTCTAAAAGAGATCGTTAATTATGTAGATGTACCAATCGTTGCAGATATTCACTTTCACTACAAGCGTGCGATCGAAGCTGCTGATGCAGGCGCTGCTTGCTTAAGAATAAATCCTGGAAATATTGGAGTAGATAAAATTATTGAGGTTATTGATGCGGCTAAACAAAATAACATTTGTATGCGAATAGGAGTAAATGCAGGCTCTATTGATGAAAAAATTCTAAAAAAATACAGTAAACCTTGTGCCGATGCATTAGTCGAGAGCGCAATAGAAAATATACGCCTGCTTGAGGACAATAATTTTGATAATTTCAAAATAAGTGTAAAAGCATCAGATGTATTTACTACAATTGAAGCCTATGAAAAATTAGCAAAACTTTGTGATTATCCATTTCATGTTGGATTAACAGAAGCAGGAACTTATTTATCGGGCTCAATTAAGTCATCCATAAGTATTGGCAATCTTCTCTCACAAGGGATCGGAGATACAATTAGAGTTTCATTAACAGCAGATCCATTAGAGGAAATTAAAGTAGGTCACGAGATATTGAAGAGTTTAAATTTAGCTTCTCGGGGTATTAAAATTATTTCCTGCCCTTCTTGTGCTAGGCAAGCTTTTCCAGTAATTGATACAGTTCGTGAGCTTGAAAGAAGGTTGTCACATATTAAAGATCCTATAACTCTCTCAATTATTGGCTGTGTTGTAAACGGTCCAGGAGAAGCATTAAATAGCGATATTGGGGTAACTGGCGGTGGAAAGGGGAATAATATGATTTATTTATCAGGTGTTGCTGACCATAAAATAAAAAATCCCGAAATAGTTGATCACGTTGTTAATCTTGTAGAGAAAAAGATTCAATCACTTCATGATTAAACAAGAAGAATTAGAAAAAATTCAAGATAAATACAAAAATCTTGAAAACGAATTAAACCAATCGGTAAATGATAAAGATAAATATGTATCCCTTTCAAAAGAGTACGCTGATTTAAAACCTTTATATGATCAAGTTAATTTATATTTAGCTAACCAGTCAGAATTAGAGGAATTGAACAGTGTTATCAACGGTAACGATGCTGATTTAATAGAAATAGCCAAATCTGAAATAAATAATGTCAAAGAAAAATTATTAGCGGCTGAAAATGTCTTGAAAGAATTAATGATCCCAAAAGATCCATTAGATAAAAAAAATGTAATTCTTGAAGTCAGAGCTGGTACAGGTGGCGATGAAGCAGCTTTATTTGCTAATGATCTTTTGCGCATGTATCAGCGCTATGCTGAAAATCAGGGATGGAAAATTGAATATATTTCCATTTCAGATTCTGAAAAAGGAGGCATTAAAGAAGCGGTTGCGAAAATCTCAGGTAGCAGCGTTTATTCAAAACTTAAGTTCGAGTCCGGTGTCCATCGAGTTCAAAGAGTTCCAGAAACTGAGTCTCAGGGAAGAGTTCATACGTCTGCAGCGAGTGTAGTTGTATTACCTGAAGCTGAGGATCTAGATATTCAAGTCGACGATAAAGATATTAGAGTTGATGTATTTAGATCTAGTGGTGCAGGTGGACAACATGTTAATACAACTGATAGTGCAGTTAGAATAACTCATCTTCCATCTGGTATCGTTGTACAACAGCAGGATGAAAAATCTCAACATAAGAATAAAGCTAAAGCTATGCTGGTTTTAAAAACAAGATTATATGATTTCGAGCGTAAAAAACAGGACGATGATATAGCGGATAAAAGAAAATCGCAGATAGGTTCAGGTGATAGATCAGAAAGAATCAGGACCTATAATTTTCCTCAGGGAAGAGTGACTGATCATCGCATAAATTTAACACTCTACAAACTAGAGCAAATATTAAATTCTACAGGATTAGAGGAAGTTATCACAAATCTAATACTTGAAGATCAAGGAAGATGATATGTCCTCATTAAATAATCTTCTATATTCTGAAGATTCTTCAATACCTATTTTAGAAAAAAAAATACTTTTGAGGTATATTCTAAATACTTCTAATGAAGAAATTAATATTAGTCATGATAAGCTACTAGATCATATTGAATTGGGTCAATATAAAGAACTAATTCAAAGACGAAAAAAAAGTGAGCCAATTGCATACATAATTAATAAAAAAGAATTTTGGAAAGATACATTCTTTGTAGATAACTCAGTATTAATCCCAAGACCTGACAGTGAAATTATAATTGAAACTGCTATCAAATACTTTCCTGATACAAACCAAAATCTTAAAATGTTAGATCTAGGCACAGGTTCCGGATGCCTGATAATATCGCTGCTAAGGGAATTTAAAAATAGTCAGGGCATTGGCATCGATTTCGATAAAAAGGCTTTAAAAGTAGCGAAGCAAAATAAAAGTAATTTACTAAATGAAAATAGATTAAAATTTTGCCATGCGGATTTTTCTAAATTCAATACAATAAATTATGATCTTATAGTTTGTAATCCACCATATGTTTCAACTTCATCAAAAGATAATATGCTCAGGGATGTTCAAGACTTTGAACCTGAAATCGCTCTTTTTGCGAAAGAAAACGGATTAAGGTGTTTTAAAATGGTTTTAGACAATCTAATTAAATTTGAAAATAAAAAACAATTGATCATTTTTGAAATCGGCTACAATCAATTAAAACCAATTCAAAAACTGCTAAAAAATACTGGTTTTCAGCTTATTTCAGTAGAAAAAGACATCTCTGATATACCAAGGTGTATCGTTACAAAAAGAATATAAATAAAAACTTGATTAATTTTGAACTTAACACTACTTTACGTAATCTCGAATAATAAATTACCTAAAAATTAGGTTTAAATTTTCATAGTGAAAAATAGAAGAAGCCGACCTTTTAAAAGGTCAAACAATAGGAACAATGATAACTTTACTAATGGTAATAATAATACCAGAGTCAGAGGCAATCTATCTACAGTTCTTGAAAAGTATAAGGTATTAGCAAAAGATGCAGCAGCATCAGGCGATTATGTAGGTGCGGAAAACTATTTGCAGCATGCTGAACATTACAGCAGGCTTATCAATGATCGCCAAGATCGTTATAATGAAAAAAATGGCTCGATGAAAACTAATGGAAATGAAGCCACTAGCGTTGATAAGACTGTTGAAACACTAGATCCTGCAAAGGCTATTGAAGAAGCTAATTCATAGAGTTTAACTCAGATACTTCAGCATTAATTCTTTCTTTCTCAGCTAAAAAAATTTCCAAGTTTTTGTCTTTAAGCTGTTTACCTGAAGGTAATTTCATTTTCATTGGATTAATTCTTTTACCATTAAAAATTACTTCATAATGTAAATGAGGGCCTGTAGACAGTCCCGTATTTCCAACATAGCCAATTACCTGCCCTTGCCGTACTTTGACGTTTTTTTGAATACCGGAGGCATATTTGCTCAGGTGGGAGTAACTAGTTTTATATCCATTGAGATGCCTGATACGAATATATTTTCCAGCTCCCCCATTATTGCCAACAAATTCTATATGGCCTGTGCCTGCAGCCATAATAGGTGTTCCAGTAGGCGCTGCAAAATCAACTCCTTGATGTTTTTTATTGTAACCCAAAATTGGATGTTTTCTCATTCCAAATCCAGAGGATAGTCTTGCCCCATTAATTGGTGTTTTCATAAGTGCTTTAGTTGCGCTCTTACCATCACTATTAAAGTATTCAACAAATTCATCCCCTTCTGATTGGAATCTATAAAGCTCATAGGACTCATCATCAAGAATAATTTCTGAAAAATTAATATTTCCAGATTTAATATAATTGTTTTGTGAATCTGTATAAATTT
>CABZCR010000004.1 GCA_902524285.1 uncultured Pelagibacteraceae bacterium
ATGGCCAGAACAAAAATACCTATTAGTACCTCGTTAAATCCTAACGTTTGAAAAATATTCAGTGAACTGTCTAAAAAAATTTTCCCACCGATAAAAATGCCTATGAAGGCACTTAGTAAAATTAAATAAGTGTATCTTCCAAAAATTTTTTGTTCTTCATTTTGATCTGAGGATTTATAATTACGAAGAAAATTGATAAAAAACAAAGTTAAAACTAAATAGCCGATTGTGTGAATGAGAGTGACTGTTTGGCCAATATAAAATAAGAGTGCGAAGTATAAAGATATTAGAAGTAAGAAAATAATATCCTTAGTACCTAATTTATCTAGATTAATTTTAAAAAAAAATGCTGAAGTTCCTAAAATTAGTAAAATATTTGCAATATTAGATCCTATAATATTTCCGGTAATGGCATCAGTAGCTGGAACAATCTTTGTTGCAGCAAATAGAGTTATAACTAGTTCAGGTGCTGATGTACCAAACGCTACAATTGTTAAACCTATTAATACTGGGGATAAATTGAACTTTTTAGCAATTGCGTCAGCCGACTCAATCATTTTATCTGCACTGTATAAAAGAAGAGATAACCCTATTAACAGTATGCAGAAATCTATGAACATCAAGTAAAGTACTTTCTTTTTTTCCTTTTATTTTTTTTATAAACTATATTGCTGTTGGATGGTAACTCTAATTCATTATTCTCAAGCCTTTTTATCTCATCTCTTAACTTAGCAGCTTCTTCAAAATTGAGATCATCAGCAAAATCCATCATATTTTTCTTTAGTTCCTCAAGATGTTTTTTTAGATTATTTCCGACGAGATGTTTTTCTGTACTCTTCAAATCAACGTTTACACGATCATTTTCATAAATACTTTCAAGAATATCACTAATGTCCCTCTTTATAGTTTCAGGTGTAATATTATTTTCTTTATTGTATTGCTTTTGTATATCTCTTCTTCTGTCAGTCTCACTTATTGCTTTTTTTATACTTTCTGTTTCTTTATCAGCATACAGTATTACTCTTCCATCAACATTCCTTGCTGCTCTACCGATTGTTTGTACCAATGATCTCTCAGATCTTAAGAAGCCTTCCTTATCAGCATCTAGTATTGCGACTAAAGCACATTCAGGTATATCCAAACCTTCTCTAAGTAAATTAATACCTACTAAGACGTCAAACAGTCCCTTTCTTAGGTCACGGATGATTTCAATCCTTTCTAATGTATCAATATCTGAATGCATATATTTTACTTTTATTCCGTTTTCATGCATATACTCTGACAAGTCCTCAGCCATGCGTTTAGTAAGCGTTGTTACTAATACTCGGTATTTAAGATCAATAATTTTTTTACATTCTGATATTAAATCTTCAACTTGAGTTTTCGCAGGCCTTATTTCAACCTCTGGATCAATCAACCCTGTTGGCCTTATTATTTGTTCAGTAAATACCCCTTGAGTTTTTTGCATTTCCCATGGTCCTGGAGTAGCAGAAATGAATAAACTTTGAGGGCGCATCATTTCCCATTCCTCAAACTTCAATGGTCTGTTATCTAAACAAGATGGTAATCGAAAGCCATATTCTGACAGTGTTGTTTTTCTGCTCCGGTCACCTTTATACATACCTTCTAATTGAGGTACCGTGACATGACTTTCATCAACAAAAAGGAGTGCATTGTCAGGCAAGTATTCAAAAAGTGTTGGAGGCGGTTCGCCTGGATTTCTTCCAGAGAGATATCTTGAATAATTCTCAATGCCTGGACAACTACCCGTTGCTTCAATCATTTCTAAATCAAACCTTGTTCTTTCTTCTATTCGTTGAGCCTCTATTAATTTATTTTCTTTTTTAAATTCAGGAATCCTTACTTCTAAATCTTTTCGTATTTGTTTTATGGCAGTATCAAGTGTTGGCCTTGGAGTGACGTAGTGACTGTTTGCATAAATTTTTATAGTTTCTAACTCAGCTGTTTTTTTTCCAGTCAATGGATCAAATTCACTTATCGACTCGAGATCATCTCCGAATAACGATAATTTCCACGCGCGGTCTTCGTAATGGGATGGAAAAACCTCAATCAAGTCTCCACGCACTCTAAATGTGCCTCTATGAAAATCTGTGTCGTTTCGGTTATATTGAAGCGTGATGAGTTTTTGAATAATTTCATTTCGTCCAATCTTTTGATTTTTTTCTAATCGAATAGTCATTGATCTATATGTTTCAACAGAACCTATTCCATAAATACATGAAACACTTGCAACAATTACAACATCTTTTCTCTCAAGTAAGGATTGAGTTGCTGAGTGTCTCATTCGATCAATTTGTTCGTTTATCGATGCTTCTTTTTCTATGTAAGTATTTGACCTCGGTACGTATGCTTCAGGTATATAATAGTCATAATAAGATACAAAATATTCAACAGCATTGTCTGGAAAGAATGACTTCATTTCACCATATAATTGTGCTGCTAAAGTTTTATTTGGAGCAAGTATTAGAGTTGGCCTTTGAAGATTTTCTATAATTTTAGCCATCGTGAAAGTTTTGCCTGATCCAGTTACTCCAAGCAAAACTTGTTCCATCTCATCGCCTTTAATGCTTTTAACAATCTCTTCAATTGCTTGAGGCTGATCTCCAGAGGGTTTGTATTCAGATGTGACTTTAAGAACTTCAGAATTTGGCATTAATTTATTAATTAGTTAGAATATAAATTGTGTATTAATCTAATTTAATATAATAGCTGATTGTATAAATAACAAATTCTAGGGATAAGCAGTGGTAGAACTATCACACAGTATAAAAAGAATTAAGCCATCGGCCACCATGGCAGTGACCCAAAAAGCTCGTGAATTAAAGGCTGCGGGAAAGGATATTATAGGGTTAGGAGCGGGCGAACCTGATTTTGATACTCCAGAAAATATTAAAAAAGCTGCCATTCAAGCTATAAACGGTGGAGATACAAAATATACCCCTGTTGATGGAACTCCAGAACTGAAGAAGGCAATCAAAGCAAAATTTAAAAGAGAAAATAATTTAGATTACGAGCTTGATGAAATCTCTGTTGGTACAGGAGGAAAGCAAATTATTTTTAATGCATTTGCTGTCTCCTTAAATGAGTCAGATGAAGTAATTATTCCAGCTCCTTATTGGGTAACTTACCCTGATGTCGTTAATTATTTCAATGGAAAACCTATTTTCGTTCAATGCGGCGAAGAGTCAGGATTTAAAATAACTCCACAACAACTTGAAAATACAATCAATCAATCAACCAAATGGTTTATTCTTAATTCACCATCAAATCCTACAGGTTCCTGTTATACAAAGAATGAACTTTTAGAACTTGCAAATGTTTTGAAAAAATATCCACACGTGAACATAATGACAGACGATTTATATGAACATCTTATATACGATGATAATGAATTTCATACTTTTGCAAGCATTGCTCCAGAGCTTAAAGAAAGAATATTAACATTGAACGGAGTTAGTAAGGCATATGCTATGACAGGCTGGAGAATTGGTTATGCGGGAGGAAATGCCAGCTTAATTAAAGCCATGGGCAAGCTTCAGTCTCAATCAACAAGCAATCCAACATCTATCAGTCAAGCCGCAGCAGTTGAAGCCTTAAATGGAGATAATTCATTCATTGCTGAAAGAGCCAAAGTATTCAAAGGTAGACGTGATTTTCTAATCAATGAATTTACTACTATGAATGGAATTACTTGTAGAGTACCTGAAGGTGCATTTTATGTTTTTCCATCATGTAAAGGAGTAATTGGTAAAGTCGATGAGTCAAATAACAAAATTACAAATGATGAAGAATTTACGACATCATTATTAGAGCATGCGGGAGTTGCTGTTGTTCAAGGTTCAGCTTTTGGTTTAGAGGGCTATTTTAGAATTTCTTATGCAACTTCAGACGAAAACTTAAAAAATGCATGCGTTCGAATGAGAGATTTTCTTAATAAATTAAGATAATTCAGCTAGGTATTTTTCTGCCTCAAGTGCTGCCATGCAACCCATACCAGCTGCAGTAACCGCCTGACGATAAATTTTATCCTTTACATCTCCTGCTGCATATACACCTTCAACGTTTGTAAGTGTTGAGTCAGGTTTTGTAATTATATATCCATCTTCATCCATTTCGACTTGGCCCCTAAAAATTTGAGTAGCTGGATCATGCCCTATAGCAACAAAGACACCGTCTAGCTCGATACTACTGGTTTCGTTAGTTTTTGTATTTTTAATGTTTATACTTTTTACATTTAGAGGATCTTCATCGCCAACTATTTCTTTTAGTTCGCTATCCCACACACATTCAACCTTTTCATTTTTAAACAATCTATCTTGAAGAATTTTTTCTGCTCGAAGTTCATCACGCCTGTGGACAAGGTACACTTTAGATGCAAAGTTTGTTAAATATAAAGCTTCCTCAACAGCTGAATTACCACCACCGATGACTGCTACCTTTTTTTCCTTAAAAAAGAAGCCATCACAAGTTGCACAAGCTGAAACGCCATATCCTTGAAATTTTTTTTCAGACTCTAATCCAAGCCATCTTGCTTGAGCTCCTGTAGAGATGATCACTGAGTCGGCAGTATATTCAATTCCCGACTCGCTAATAGCCTTAAATGGCTTACATTTAAAGTCTACACTTTTTATAATGTCATTTATAATATTTGTTCCAACATTTTTTGCTTGTTCTTGCATTTGCTCCATTAACCATGGACCTTGTATTACATCCCCGTACCCAGGATAGTTTTCAACATCAGTTGTTATAGTAAGTTGTCCACCTGGCTGCAAACCTTGAACTAAAGTCGGCTCGAGCATCGCCCTTGCCGCATATATTGCAGCAGTATATCCTGCGGGACCTGAACCTATTATTAGAACTTTTGAATGCATTTAATTTTTATAATCTATATATTATCCTCTAGTAATTAAAGAACTTTTGTATTCAACATAGATAGTTATTAAATGACCAATTTCAAGAATTTGAGAGCGTGGTGCCTAACAGATGGATCAGCAGGAATGATCAGTCAGGTCAAAGGCCTTGCTGGTGCTCTTAATTTAAATTTTGAGCAAAAGACAATAGATTTAAAATTTCCTTGGAATAAGCTTCCAGTGGGAATATTGCCACCATCTAAAATTATATTTAATAATTACGGACAAATAAGCTTAGAAAGTAATATTCCTCCAGATATTATTATATCATGTGGCAAGAGGTCTGTTTATGCATCTTTGCATCTCAAAAAATCATTAAAAAATAAAGTCTTTTCAATTCACGTACAAAATCCAAAAATCAACCCAGCTTATTTTGATTTGGTTGTCGCTCCAGCACATGATGATTTAAAAGGCAAAAATGTGCTTCAAACTGATTTGGCACTTAATCATATAAACAACAGGCTACTGAGCAAAGAGGCTGAGCTTTACACAGCTCAATTCTCAAAAATAGAAAAACCTATTTGTGCGATTTTCTTAGGAGGTCAAAACAGAAACTATCGCTTCGATATATCTGTTGTTAAGGTATTAGCTGATCAAGTTGATAAAATTATTAAAAATAATGACATTCAGCTATACATTTTATTCTCAAGAAGAACTGATCAATTTATTATTGAATACCTGAAAGAACGATTTTTGAATCAGAATATTATTTGGAACGGCGAAGGTAATCCTTATTTAGCCTTAATGAAGTTTTCTAAATATCTTATTTGTACATCTGACTCTGTTTCAATAATTTCAGAGTCTATATCTT
Organism: uncultured Pelagibacteraceae bacterium; assembly: GCA_902524285.1. Lineage (GTDB taxonomy): Bacteria > Pseudomonadota > Alphaproteobacteria > Pelagibacterales > AG-422-B15 > CACNXQ01. The sequence goes on from CABZCR010000004.1 coordinate 5,743, forward strand.
CAACTAAACCAGTATATATTTTTAAACTTCCAAGCTTAAAAAAAAATAACAGAATAGAAAAATTTATTACAATGCTGTTGCAAAAAAATTATGCAAGGCTTTTAGGAGAAAAACTCGAAGACTTTACAAATTCATATGAAAATGAGACCTTCCAAGTAGCCAGAATGATTGAAGAAAGGTATAATAAAAAAGCATGACATTAATCAATGCTTTGAAAAATAATTTATCACATTCCAATGTACCTTTTAATCATTGGATAATTAACAATCCTCTTTCAGAAAAAGCAATAGACGAAATTTATTCTATTAATTTTCCAAAAGGTGAAGTTATTTTCGATGGTACAAGAGCTGGAGATAAAACAGGGGATAATTTACTTAGTAAGTTAAGAATATTTATCAATAAAGATAATGCAGATGAATATTCTGAATTATTTGGACTAGTAAAAGAAATGCAATCAAAAGAATGTACTGATTTTATTTCTAATCTAATAAATAGAGATTTAAAAAACTCTTATGTTAGATTAGAAGTCATTGCCGATCGAGATGGATTTTGGCTTGAACCTCACTGTGACATCAAGGAAAAATTAATGTCATCAATTTTGTTTGTAAACAGATACGGAGAAAATGAAAATTTAGGAACAGACTTTTATACTCCGGATTTGAAAGTTGCTAAAACTCTACCTTATAAAAATAATACAGGGTATATTTTTACTTCAGAAGAAAATTCTTGGCATGGACTTGAAAAGAAAAAAATTAAGAAAGAAAGACGCTGCTTGCAATTAAATTATGTTACTTTTGAAACAGAGTGGCCAGTAGACTGATGGTAAAAAAAGAAATTGATAGTGTTGATCTAAAAATACTTCGAATACTTCAAGATGAAGGAAGAATTTCAAATCTAGATCTATCTAAGAAAATTGAAATGTCTCCACCGCCCACACTAAGAAGAGTAAGAGACTTAGAAGATAATGGGTATATTGATGGTTTTCGTGCAAATCTAGATCCATCAAAGCTTGGGTATGACTTAGTAGCATGGATATTTGTGAGTTTAAAAAATCAAAATGAAGAAAGCTTGGGGTCTTTTGAAAAGCTGGTTTGGGGTCTGGAACCTATTAGAGAGTGCTTTATGTTAAATGGTGAAATAGATTTTATTCTTAAATGTGTAGTGAAAAATATGAATGAATTTAATAATTTTTTAACAACACATGTGACTTCAAATGAAAATATTTTGAGTGTCAAAACAGCCTTTGTCATAAAAAATACAAAGAAACTCGGCACTGTTCCTCTAGATTAGTGAAATTCAGTTATAGGGTTAACTTCCAATTCATTATTTCTTAATTCTTTAATAGAATTAATAGCGGCCCTTGCTCCAGATACTGTGAGAAAGTATGGCAAACTTTTCATGAGAGCAGTTCTTCTTATACCAAAGGAGTCATTAATTGATTTTCTTCCTTCAGTTGTATTAATTATTATATCAACTTTGTCATCAATTAACTCTTCAACAATATGAGGCGATCCTTGCGAAACCTTGTTAATCTTCTTAACCTTAACACCACCCTCCATCAAATAATCAGCTGTTCCTCCAGTCGCATTCACTTGAAATCCTAATTTTTGAAAGGACCTTATAATTGGAAGTATTTTTGGCTTATCAGAGTCTTTTACAGATACGAATAAAGAACCTTTCTTAGGAAGAGGGTTTGAGGAAGCTAACTGACATTTGATAAAAGCTGATTCAAATGACTTATCGATGGCCATTACCTCTCCAGTAGATTTCATTTCAGGGCCTAAGATGGTGTCAACATTAGGAAAGCGTTTAAAAGGAAATACTGGTTCTTTAATTGAGATACAATTAGTTTTACGAATTTTAAATTTATCTTTATTCAATGGTTTTCCCATTGCTGCACTTAGTGCTATTTTAACAATTGGATTACCTGTGGCTTTAGCTACAAACGGCACAGTTCGACTGCTTCTAGGGTTAACTTCAAGTAAAAATATATTATTATTTTGAATTGCAAATTGTATATTTAGTAAGCCTTTCACCTTCAGCGCAATAGCTAATTTTTTAGTCTGCTTTTCTATATCTTTAATGATTTTTTCTGACAATGAGTAAGGTGGTAGCGTGCATGTCGAGTCACCAGAATGGATTCCTGCTTCCTCAATATGTTCCATGATACCTGCAATGATGACTTTTTTTCCATCAGATACAGCATCGACATCTACTTCGATCGAATCTTTCAAATAGTGATCTATTAGAACAGGGCTTTTACCACTAACTACTACAGCTTCTTTGAAGTATTTTTTTAATTCATCTTCATTGTGAACAATTTCCATAGCTCTTCCGCCTAATACATATGATGGCCTGATCACTGCTGGGAAACCTATTTTCTTAATTACTGAGTTAGCTTCTTTTTCAGAATATGCGATACCATTTGCTGGTTGCAACAGATTTAAGTTTTCAGAAATCTTTTTAAATTTTTCTCTATCCTCAGCAGTGTCAATCGATTCAGTTGAAGTACCCAAAATTGGTATATTCATTTTATTTAAATAGTCAGACAACTTAAGAGGCGTCTGACCGCCGAATTGAACAATAACTCCTAAAAGATTTCCTTTGCTTTTTTCCTTTCTAATAATTTCATATACATTTTCATTCGTAAGGGGTTCAAAATAAAGTCTGTCACTGGTATCTGGGTCGGTAGAGACTGTCTCTGGATTACAGTTGATCATGATTGTTTCATATTTTAATTCTTTTAGGGCAAATGAAGCATGACAGCAGCAATAATCAAATTCAACACCTTGTCCAATTCGATTTGGACCACTTCCAAGTATAATTACCTTTTTTTTATATGTTGGACTAGATTCGCATGCATCACTATTTAAAGAATTTTTAGCGTAAGTTGAGTACATGTATGGGGTCTTAGCTTCAAACTCAGCAGCACAGGTATCTATTCTTTTAAAGTCAGGAAAAATTTTGTTTTTGACACGCATATTAAAAACTTTCTCTTCCTTTGTATTACAGAGCTGTGATATTTTTTTGTCTGAAAATCCCAAAGATTTTATTCTAAGCAATTCTTTAGCGTTTCGTGGCAATCCTTTTTTTAGGGTTTTTTCCGTATCAACTATCCTTTTAATTTGACCAATAAACCAAGGATCGACTTTTGAGGACTTATAAATTTGAGCTATATCTAATCCAAAACGTAGTGCCTGAGCTACTAATAATAGTTTATCTGCAAGAGGTTTTTTAAGTTCTGATAAAATATTTTTCTTTGTGAGCTTTTTTTTATTCATACTTACGGTTACTTCGTCCAAGCCGTCTAAACCAGTTTCAAGCGACCTCATTGCTTTTTGCAATGACTCTGGAAATGACCTTCCAATAGCCATGACTTCACCAACAGATTTCATTGAACTTGATAGAAAAGGTTGCGTTAATTGAAATTTTTCAAAGGTAAATCTCGGAATTTTTGTAACTACATAGTCAATTGTTGGCTCAAACGATGCAGGTGTAACTTTCGTAATTTCGTTAGTAAGTTCATCTAATGTGTATCCAACTGCTAATTTAGCGGCAACTTTGGCAATTGGAAACCCTGTCGCCTTTGAAGCTAAAGCAGAAGATCTGGAAACTCTTGGGTTCATTTCAATAATTACAAGCCTTCCATTTTTTGGATTAACAGCAAATTGAACATTAGAGCCTCCAGTTTCAACGCCAATTTCTCTAAGACATGCAATGGATGCGTTTCTCATAATTTGATATTCTTTGTCAGTTAACGTAAGTGCAGGAGCTATTGTTATTGAGTCACCCGTATGAACTCCCATGGGGTCTACATTTTCAATTGAGCATATGATTATACAATTATCGTTTTTGTCTCTCACAACTTCCATTTCGAATTCTTTCCATCCAGCTACAGACTCTTCAATTAAAATTTCATTTATCGGTGAGTTATAAAGTCCAGAATTTGCGATTTCCTCGAACTGTTTCTCGGTAGTTGCGATTCCTCCACCTGTGCCTCCAAGTGTGAACGATGGTCTTATGATGACGGGTAATCCAATTTTCTTTAGAGCCTTTTTTGCGTCTTCAAAATTTCTAGCAATCTCTGCTCTTGGGCATTCTAGGCCAATCTTAGTCATGGCTTTATAAAAACTTTCTCTTTCCTCTGCCTTTTTGATTGCTTTAAGATTTGCACCAATGAGTTCAACTTTATACTTTTTTAAAGTTCCATTTTTTGAAAGTTCAATTGCTATGTTTAATGCTGTCTGACCACCCATTGTAGGAAGAAGTACATCAGGTCTTTCTTTCTTAATTATTTTTGAGACAATCTCAGGCGTGATTGGTTCGATGTATACTACATCGGCAGTGTCAGGGTCAGTCATTATAGTTGCTGGATTAGAATTAATTAGAATTACTTTATACCCCTCTTCTCGTAATGCCTTACAAGCCTGTGTTCCTGAATAATCGAACTCGCATGCTTGACCTATTATTATTGGACCAGCTCCTACAATTAAAATAGATTTTATGTCTTTTCTCTTAGGCATTTTGATTAATCATTTTTTTAAATTCTTGAAAAAGGTAATGACTATCGTGCGGTCCTGGGCTTGCTTCAGGGTGATATTGCACTGCAAATATATTTTTTCCTTTTCTTATACCTTCAATACTTCCATCGAATAATGATTTATGAGTTATTTTCACACCTTTTGGAATAGATTTTTCAGTTACTTCAAAACCATGGTTTTGGGATGTGATTTCTACTTTTTCCGTTTCAAGGTTTTTAACTGGATGATTGGCCCCTCTATGACCTTGAAACATTTTTTTTGTTTTTGCTCCTAATGCTAAAGAAATAAGTTGATGACCAAGACATATTCCAAATAATGGGATTCCTGATTTGATAAGTTTTTTTATAATTGGAATAGCGTATTTTCCTGTTGCTTTCGGATCACCTGGACCATTCGAAAGAAAAATGCCATTAGGACTATAAGAAAGTATTTTTTCTACAGAAGTTTTAGCTGGAACTAAAATAACTTCTAAATTTAAATCTAATAAGCAGTTTAATATATTTTTCTTAATCCCATAATCTATTGCTACAACTTTAAGTTTTGAACTTTTTTTTGATTTATAAATTGTTATATCCTTACGTGACACATCGATAGCTAGATCAAGTCCATTAAGCCCCTTCCATTTTTTTATTTCCTTTAAACAAATTGCGGTCTTTTTTTTGTTTATCGGACCTTCGATAATGCCACCTTTCGGCGCGCCTTTAGAACGGATTCTATTTGTAATTAGTCTGGTATCAATGTTACAAATACCTGGTACGTTATTTTTTTTAAGCCACGCATCAAGATGAAGGATAGATCTATAGTTTGATGGGTCAGAAATATCACAGTTAATTATGATTCCTTTTGCATACGGTTTACTAGACTCGTTATCATCAAGATTTGTACCTACATTACCAATGTGAGGAAAAGTAAAATTGATTATTTGTCCTGCATAAGAAGGGTCAGTTATTATTTCTTGATAGCCTGTCATTGAGGTATTAAAACAAACTTCTCCTATTTCCATATTAGGAGAGCCAATTTTTAGTCCATTAAATCGGGAGCCATCTTCTAGAATAAGTTGACCTTCAATAGGTTTAGGTCGAGTTGTTGAGAGATCTTTTTTCAACCTATTCGCATTAGCCATATGTAGTGATTCTAGATTTATAGAAACTTAGTGCAAATGGGTAATTCATGCAATAGTTAGATAAAATAATAAATATAGATCTAATATTGCCACAATATATTTGTTGATATAGATTTTAGGTTTACTTCAAATGAAAGAAAATATCACATCAGAATTATCTAACGCGCTTAAAAATGGCGATAAAGAGAGAATCCATACACTAAGACTAGTTTTGGCTGCAATAAAAGATAAAGAAATTGCAAGTCGATCGTCGGGTGAGGACTCAGCTATATCCGATGAAATGATTATTGGTCTTCTTAAAAAAATGGTGAAGCAAAGAAATGATTCGATTGATATGTTTAAGAAAGCTGGACGCGATGAACTTGTGCAAAAAGAAAATAGCGAAATTGAGATAATTAGTGAGTTTCTTCCAAAGCAACTTGGAGAAAAAGAGACTATTGCCGCTTGCGAAGAGGCAATCAATTTGACAGAAGCAAAATCACTGAAGGAAATAGGTAAAGTAATAAAATATTTAAAGGAAAATAGCTCTCCTTCTCTTGATATTTCGTTAGCGAGTAAAATTATCAAGGAAAAACTTCAAAATATATAAATATTTGATAGCTATTCTAAATCGCTCTCAAGTATTATACTTTATTTATGCCTAGATATTCAAAAGACTTCATTGGGGAAATTAAATCAAGATTACGCGTTTCAGAGGTAGTGGGTAAGTTTGTAAAACTTTCACAAAGAGGTAATGAGTTTGTTGGGTTGAGTCCTTTCAAAAATGAAAAAACCCCATCATTTACTGTTAATGATGAAAAGGAGTTCTATCACTGTTTCAGCAGTGCGGAACATGGAGATATATTTTCTTTTTTGATGAAGCATAAAAATATGTCTTATCCCGAGTCAATTGAATATTTGGCTAAACAAGCAGGTATGGACCCAGAAAAAGGAATTATTCGTGATCCAAATTATGTTGAAAAAGATTTCTCAAGCTTAAGAAATATCCTTAAAGAAGCAAATAACTACTTTAAGAAACAACTAAATTCTAACTCTGAAGCTCAAAGGTATATTGAGAAAAGATCAATAGATGAAAGTATAGTAAAAAAATTTGATTTAGGGTATTCGGGTTCTGGTAGTAAAGGTTTATATAATCACCTTAAGAACAAAGAGATGAGTATTCACGATGCTATATCAGTCGGTCTAATAAAAAAATCTAACAAGCAAGATAATGAATTTTATGATTTCTTTCGTAATAGATTTATGTTTCCAATTAAAGACTATAAATCAAATATCATTGCTTTTGGAGGAAGAGCATTAGACAATTCAAATATAAAGTATATAAATTCATCAGACAGTCCGATATTCAAAAAAAGTTTTCAACTATACAATTTAAATCTTGCACTCGAAGAAAATAGACGGCCAAAAGATTTAATCATTGTTGAAGGATATATGGATGTAATTACTTTATATCAGAATAATTTTAAATCATCTGTTGCACCATTGGGTACTGCGCTTACAACTTATCAGCTTGAGAGAGCATGGAAGGTTTGCCAAAATCCAATTATCATGTTTGATGGTGATGAAGCTGGTCGAAAAGCAGCACAGAGAGTTTCAATATTGGCATTAAATATTTTATTACCCGATCATTCTGTCCGTTTTTGTTTACTGCCAAAAGATTATGATCCAGACGATTACTTACAAAGAAATACTTCAGCTAATTTAAATGATATCATAAAAAACTCAGTATCATTATCTGAATTTATTTGGATTTCAGAGCTTGACAAAGAAGACATATCAACGCCTGAAAAAAAAGCTGGATTTGAAAAAAGGATAAAATTGTTATCTGAAAAAATAAATAACAAAACAGTAAAAGAGTACTATACCAAATTTATTAATGACAAATTAATCGATCTTAAATTTGATAAAAAATATATAAGAAATCAAAACTATAAATTTAAAAAAAATAGAGCGTCTTCAGAAATCCTTGCAAGTGATAGAGTTAAAAAACAAAATCATGACTCCGTAGTTAGAGAGAAAATCATCTTAATATGCTTGATTGAAAATCCCTTCTTAATTGTGAAGTATATTGAGGAATTAGGGAAAATCCGCTTCAACGACCTAAATTTATCAACCTTAGTATCTGAAATTCTTGAATTCTCAGCTTCTAATAGTGATAAAGAGCTTGAAAACTTTGATTTAAAGTCTTATTTAATCAAAAGAGGGTTAACTCAGGAGATCAAATATATTTTCCAACCTAAATTACTAAGTACTTATAGTTCTATCATAAAGAATAATAAGGAACAGGTAGATAAAAGCTTTAATGGATTATTAGATTTGCAGAAAAATCTCCTTGAAGAAAATGACCTTGATGCAGCATTAAATGACCTTGAAAAGAAAATGGATGAGAAAAGTTTTGAAAATTTCAAGAAAATAAAAAAAGAAAGTATGATAAACAACTAGAATGAAGAAAAGAGGTAGAAAAAAAAAGCAGGTTAAAATTGAAGTTGAAAACTTACAATCTCAAGCTAATGAACAAGATGGACCAGTCTTAGACTTAGAGAAATCTATTATAAAAAAATTAATCAAGCAGGGTAAAAAAGACGGGTATCTTACAAATGAGTTAATCAAAAAGTCCTTTCCTGAAGATAAATTTAGCTCTGAACAAATTGAACAATATACTACAAAATTGTCACAAGTTGGTTTTGATATCATTGACTCTGATGACTCTGACAATGATGATGATAAAGATGACGAAGTTATAGGCACAAAGTCAGGAGTAGAAAAAACTGATGACCCTGTAAAATTATATTTAAGAGAGATGGGAACAGTTGATTTACTGTCTCGTGAAGGGGAAATTGCAATAGCAAAAAGAATAGAAGCTGGCCAAGAAGCAATGATTTCAGGACTATGTGAAAGTCCTCTTACCTTACAAGCAATACTTAATTGGAGAGATGACATAATTGCAGAAAAGATTACCTTGCGAGAGGTAATTGATCTAGAAACATTATTTGAAGAGTCACCAAATAAGAAAGAATTAAGTAAAAAAATTAAGGAAGCAAAAAAAAGAAAAGAACAAGAGGAAAAAGAAGAAATTAGAAAAAGAAAAGAGGCCGAAAAAAAATCCTCAACTTATGGTGATGACACAGAGCCTATGATTGAAAGTTCAACTGAACAGATCATAGAAGAGTATGAAGATGCTGATGACGAATTAAATGTTTCAATTGCAATAATGGAGGAAGAACTAAAACCTCAAATTTTAGAAATATTTAAAAAATTAAATAAAAGCTTCAAGAAGCTGCAAAAGCTTCAAAAAGATAAGATCGCCTTTCAAGAAAAAGGTAAAGAGTTCCCATCAAGATCAGAAAAAAGTTATCAAGCATCTAAAGCTTTAGTCGTCGATTTAATAAAAGGACTACAAATAAACACAAATAAAATTGAGGAATTAATAAATAAGTTGTACGTGATTAATAAGGGAATTGTCTCATTGGAAGGAAAATTGCTCAGACTTGCAATACAATACAAAATATCAAGAGATGAATTTTTGGATAAATATATAGGTAATGAAAATAACCCATATTGGTTAAGAAAAATTACCAGACTTTCTGGTTGGGAAAAGTTTGTTAAGCAAGAAAAAAATAATATTAAAAATATAATGAATGAAGTAAGAGCAGCAGCAAGTAACATAGGCTTAACATTAAATGAATTTAAAAGAATAGTTAGTAACGTTCAAAAAGGTGAAAGGGAATCAAGTATTGCAAAAAAAGAAATGATTGAAGCAAATCTTCGACTTGTAATATCTATTGCTAAAAAATATACAAATAGAGGATTACAATTTTTAGATTTAATACAAGAGGGTAATATAGGACTAATGAAAGCAGTTGATAAATTTGAGTATAGAAGAGGATATAAATTTTCTACATACGCTACTTGGTGGATTAGACAGGCAATCACTCGATCGATAGCTGATCAGGCTAGAACAATTAGAATTCCAGTTCATATGATAGAAACCATCAATAAGATTGTAAGGACACAAAGACTGTTATTAAATGAGATTGGAAGAGAACCTACTCCTGAGGAGATATCAAAAAAATTAAATATGCCACTTGAAAAAGTTAGGAAAGTTCTAAAAATTGCTAAAGAGCCTGTGAGCCTTGAAACTCCCGTTGGCGATGAAGAAGATAGCCATTTAGGAGACTTTATACAAGATGAGAATGCTGTTATTCCAATTGACGCTGCCATTCATTCAAATTTACGACAGACTACAACAAAAATTCTTTCATCACTAACGCCGAGAGAAGAAAGGGTTTTGAGAATGAGATTTGGCATTGGTATGAATTCAGATCATACACTTGAGGAGGTCGGCCAGCAATTTTCAGTAACAAGAGAGAGAATAAGGCAGATAGAGGCAAAAGCTTTAAGAAAGCTAAAGCATCCTACTAGGGCTAAACAGCTTAAAAGTTTTTTAGATAAAAACTAGTATTAAAAAAATGATTGCATGTGTATAAGAGTGCAAGGGCCCATAGCTCAGTTGGTTAGAGCCCTCCGCTCATAACGGAGTTGTCCTAGGTTCGAGTCCTAGTGGGCCCACCAAATGCCATATAAAATACCGTTTCAAGATTACAAATTTGATTTAAATAGATACAGCTATATCTATATAAAATGGCTTCGAATAAAACAGATTTAATAATTTTTCACAGAAATTTAAGAATAAGAGACAATGAAGCTTTATACCATGGATCTATTAGACAAAAATATAGGTGTATTTATATTTTTGATCCTAAATATTGGCAGGGGAATGGAAAATCGGTTCGTCAGTTGTATTTTTTGAAAGATAGTCTCATTGAGTTGGATCAAAATTTAAAAAACCTAAATTCAAAACTTGAGGTATTTTTTGGAGATTATAGAGAATTCTATAAATCTTTGGTGAAAAGTAACGGTCAATATAATTTATACTTTAATCATTCTACTGATATCAATTACTATAATTCCCAATTCAGTAATCTCATTAAAAATTCAATTAAAAAATATGACGTCAATGTTTTAAGAGATTTTGGAGTTCAAAGAACTAATATTAATCGAGATCTATGGTCAAAGTTATGGAATGCTCAAATGAATGAAAATATGAGTGATGTCCCAATGCCTAATAAAGATACTGGAATTGAAGAAAAATTGCCCACAATCTCTCTTGATAAGTTTATTAAAATGAAGATTGATTCGCATCAAAAAGATTTTATTAAAATTCAACCCGGTGGATCTGACGCCGCTGAAAAATTACTCAATACCTTTTTTGATGAAAGGTGTCATGATTACAGAACAAAAATGTCAAATCCTATAGATGCTGTTGACTACTGCTCAAGGCTGTCACCACACTTTGCTTTTGGAACAATTTCTATAAGATATGTTTATAAAAAATTAAAAAGAGAATTATTGTCTTCTAAATACAAATCAGATTTGTATTCATTTAAAAAAAGACTTCATTGGCACTGCCATTTTATTCAGAAACTGGAAACTGAGCCTAATATAGAATTCAATAGTATGCATGGAATGTGTGATACACTCCGGTCAACTGAAAGCAATGAATTAATTGAAAAGTGGATCATGGGAGAGACTGGTTTCCCTTTTCTTGATGCATGTATAAAATATCTAAGAAAATATGGATGGATTAATTTTAGAATGAGAGCGATGATAATGTCTTTTGCCTCATATAATCTTTGGCAGCCCTGGCAAAAAACCTCTCCACTCTTAGCACAACTGTTTGTTGATTATGAGCCTGGAATACATATAAGCCAGGTACAAATGCAAAGTGGTGTGACTGGAATTAATCTTCCAAGAATTTATTCAGTTTTAAAGCAAAGTATCGACCAGGATCCTGAAGCTAAGTTTATTTTAGAGGAATTTCCTCAACTCAAATTTGAGAATATTGATAATATTCATAGCGCTAACATAAAATCAAAATATCCTGAAAAAATTGTCGACCCCAAATTATCTGCTGCCTTTGCTCGAAATGAAATCTGGAATATTAGAAAAAGTGATCAATTTAAGAGTATAGCCAAACAAGTCTATCTTAAACATGGAAGCCGACTTGGAAGAAGAAGTAAATGAGAAATAATATTATCAATATTTTGATAATTATCTTTATGATGCTTACAATGAATGTAAAAGCTGATGATAATTTAGAGACTGTTGAAATAGGTCAAAAATATTATGAAAGACTTCTTGAGTCATGGATTAGTATATTTCCTGACAGGAATCGAAACGCCGCTGGTCCAAAATTTTTTAATTTTGCATTAAAACAGAGTTTAGTGATCGATGATTTCATAGAGTACAATAAACTTTACTGCGCAGTATCTGGTTCATTAATTGATCCAGGTGAAATTCCTGATTTAGTAAAAATTTATGAGGAGGAGAGTAACAAATTAATGTGTGGAGAATATTATAGATGTTGTTTACCTTGTTCATGTGATCTTATGAAATACGCAAAGACCAGAAAAGTAAAATTCACTTTCGACAAAACAGATTTTGAATTAAATGTTTTAACAATTAAAGATCCGTGTCAAAAGGATAACTTTCCAATTGAAGTAAATAGAAACTACTTCTGCAAGGAAAACAAACTTGATAAAAACCAAGTATTTACAGTCGATGACGATCTTGTAATCGGACTATTACACAATGCAGCAGAATGTACCGAGAGCCAACTTATTTCTATTGCTTCAAATGAAACGACAGGACAATTTTGTGAATTTAGAAACAATCAACCAATTGAGGAAGTAAAAGGTGGTATGGGAGATATTTTTATCCAGATGGCAAACTAAGGAGCCATGTCTTGCCTGATTTCTATAGTTTGATTTAAATCAAATTCACCAATCTCTGAAGAAGTGCCATCCGTCCAAGTAACAACTATCTTTTCTATAATCTCTCCATTTCTAATACCATAATGAGCTATTGGCTCCATCTGACAAAGATAACCTGAGCCTGCATCTATAGTTTTTGCGTGAGTTCGTTGATTTGTATATAGAGTTACAGTTCCACCTCTTGCAGGGGCACCAAAAATATTTTTTGGTAAAATCCTGATCCATTTATGGTTTTTTTGCACATTAGCCCTAAACAATGAGAGTGGCTGTTCAGCTGTTTCACCATGAGAAATTAATAGTTCTAATACACCATCATTATTAATATCAGCTACTGCGGCACCTGTACCTAACCCATTGGGCTCTAACGCTTCATTGAGTTGCAACTCTAAAAATTCACCATTGTCGTTAATTCTAAAAAGCTTATTCGGCTCTCCAATGTTGTTAAAAAATATTTCGTCATATCCATCATTATCAAAGTCAGCAGATATTACTGTCCTCACTTTTGTTGGAGCTCTAAAATCTTTATTAGCTATATCTATGAATTTATCATTATTTTTGACATAAGCGCGGTGATATCCTCTCCAATTTCCATTAATAATATCCAACTCTCCATCATAAAAAATATCTGATAGTGTGGTACCACGTCCATTTTGCAATTCATCATCAATTCCATACTTTTTTGCAACTTCGATAAATTTTCCATTATTATTTACATAAAGAAAATTTGATCCACGTTCATTAGCTGCAAAAATATCACTCTTTTCAGATATAATATTTCCAACAATAACTGCTCTACCACCTGTAACCCTATTTATTTGTAAATTTGGTGCTTGATCAACTATTGTATTGTTTTCAAGTTCGTAAAAACGTGCAGGCCCACCATAGTTTGAAACGTATATTCCGTATTTACCATTTCCTTGACGATCTACGCATGCAACTGATCTGCCAGCGGTATAATTTAGGTCTTTCTTATTCTTTTCTAATGAAAATAAGTCATTTAATTCACTATTTTCGAAATCTAGAAGTCGATCTGAATACAATTTATTTCCACTGTATGTATCTGTATTAAGAAAATAAATCTCTTCATAACCATCTTGATCAATATCGCAAGCTGCTACTCCAATAGTTCTGCGATTAGAGTCAGAAAAGCTCTCGTCTTTTAAAATATTTTTCAGTACCCCATCTCGATAACTCAGAGCAAGATTATCTGTACCAAATCCAGTAACGACTAGTTCATAGTTGCCGTCGTTTGTGATATCAGTCACTGAAATACCGTAGCTTAGACGTTCATCATTATCTTCTATAATACCTGTTATATTTTCAAAAAAATTGGCTTTAGCAATGTTACTAATAATTATTAGAACAAGAATATAAATAAAAATTTTACTAATATTTTTTATATTACTGTACAACATTAAAACCCTCAAATTGAGGATTGCCAAGATAGAAATCTTTATTAGTTCCTGCACCTTTGTGAGCTTTTCTGAATGACTCAGATTTTGTCCAAGATATAAAATCTTCTTCACTTCTCCAAGTACTGTGAGATGCATAAAGAGTATGATCGCTGAGAGATTTACCTCTTATAAGATTAAAACTAAGAAATCCTTCTACTTCATCAAGATAGGACTCCCTATTTTTCCAGAGGTTCTCAAAGGTATCTTCATTCCCTTTAATAATTTTAAATCTATTCATTACGATATACATAATAAAATAACTATGCTCACACATGTCTATTTCAATAGCTATTTCATATTGACAAAGTATACTTAGTTATGAGTTTAAAAGTGGAAAAATTAGGCCAACATTGTGGCGCTCAGATCTCAGGAATTGATTTAAAAAAAGACCTATCAGAAAGTCAAATTAAAGAAATAAGAGAGCACTGGCTGAAACATCATGTGCTGAGTTTTCCAGACCAAGCGTTATCTGATGATGACTTAGAGCGTTTCACCCTATGTTTTGGATCTTTTGGAGATGATCCATTTATTGCTTCAATTCCTGGAAGAGAAAATATAATTGCTGTAAAAAGAACAGCAGATGAAAAAGTTCCAATTTTTGCAGACAATTGGCACACTGATTGGAGTTTTCAAAAAAATCCACCAGCAGGAACGTGTTTATTTGGAAAAATAATCCCATCAGAAGGCGGTGATACGTTGTTTGCGAACCAACATTTAGCATTAGAACGCATGCCCTTAGAATTAAGAAAAAAGTTAGAGGGAAAAAAAGCAATTCACTCAGCGCTTGTACCTTATTCACCGGGGGGTGGTTACGGTGATAAGGATAGAGAAATGGGAAGAAGTATGGATATAAGAGCGTCAGATGAAGCTTTTGCTCAACAAATACATCCTATTATTAAGAATCATCCTGAAACACATAAAGAGGGTATTTATGGTACAGTTGGTTATATCATTGGTATTGATGGTATGGATAATCAGGAAGCGATGAAATTACTCATGGAACTGAGTGCTTGGCAGTGTAAAGATGAATTTGTTTATAGGCATAAATGGAAAAAAGACATGTTAATTATGTGGGATAATAGAAGTGTTCTACACCGAGCAACTGGGGGTTATGAAGGGCAAGAACGTCTTTTACACCGTACAACTATTGCAGCATACGGATTATAAATGAAAATTGATCTAATATATTTCAAAATGAGAGCTCTAGCTGAAGCACCACAATTGCTAATGCATTATGCTGATATAGAATACAATTATATCATGTCATGGGATTACTATGATAAAGAATGGCAGGAAGTAAAACCTCAGATACCTTTCAAACAACTTCCAATGATAGTAGTTGATGATGAACATGAGATTTGTCAAAGTATAGCTATACTCAATTTTATACAGAATATAGCCGGCCTAAAACTAGAAGATCCTGTTCAGGAAGCTAAAGCAAATGCTATTTTACAAAGTGCACAGGAATTATTTTTACCCCTTAATCCTGCAGTTAATTTTGCAGTGGGAGATGATTTTATAAAAAGAAGAGATGATATGTTGCCATTTCTTCAAACAAGATTTGAAGAATTAGAAAAAATTATAAATTTAAATGGAGGTAGGTTTTTTATTGATGATACTCCAAGAGCATGTGATTTTGCAGCTTTTCACCATCTTGATTTATCAAGAAAACTTGATGCAAAGATAATAAAAAAATTTCCAAGATTAGAAAAATTTTTAGATGATATTGCCTCAATTTCATCTATTGAAAGCTATTTGTCTAAAAGACCTGAACTCATTGATGTAAGTGTTGAGCCAAAACTTGTCATTAACGGAAAAGTCCATCCCACTGGAACAGTAAAAACATAGTTTCTAATTTTTTCTTGCTTCAATAACCATATTACTTGCATTCTTTTTAACTACTTTACAGTTTTTAAACCCAGCTTCATTTAAAACACTAATCAATCTTGCGGGACCTGCTTGCGCCCCAAGAGCTAATCCTACTTCTTGAGATTTTGAAGTTGGCACACAGCCTATTGTTGAAAAACAATAGTACATTTGACCAAATAAATTAAAATTGTCCTCAGGATTATCGTTTGCTGTTGGTTCTATCAAAATTACTGAACCATCATCTTCTAGATGGTCATATGCATATTTTGCTGCCCCAACAGGATCACCCATATCATGCAAACAGTCAAAAAAAGCAATATAATCATGCTTACCCTCATAACTTTTCGCATCAGCAGTTGAATATTTAATACGTTGTTCTAGACCTGCTTTCTTTGCTAGTTTTTTAGCTTCATCAATTGAAGGACCATGAATATCGTATCCACAGACTATCGCGTTAGGAAATGTTTCGGCTATAATCATTGTTGATAAACCATAACCGCAACCAATATCAGCAAAGCTTGCACCAGAATTCATTCGTTTCTCAAGGTTTTCTATTTTTGGTAACCAGCTATTTACTAAATTTTTTTCATAAGATGGCTTGAAGAATCTTGCGGTACCTTGAAAGCAAATTGGGCATGAGTCTTTATAGTCAACACCATCTCCTGTTTTAAAGGCCTCCTTCACTTTTTCTTCATTATAAATAGCACCTGTTAGCATATCGTATGCCCCCATCATTGATGCAGGACCATCATCACTTGCAAAAACAGCAATTTGTTCAGGCGATAGAGAAAATTTTTTTTTATTAGAGTCGTAATTTGCAAAACCTGCGGCTGACATTGCATACAGCCACTCCCTAAGATATCTTTCGTCAAGGTTAGATACTTTTGCCAATGTCTCTGAACTTGCTTCACCCAACTCTGATAAATGTTTGAAAATTCCAAGTTGATCTCCAATTCTCATTAATGGAATTATGGCTGAGGCAGAAACATCCTGCATTACCTTTAATTGAAGCTCTTTTAATTTATCTGGATTTATTTGACTTAAATTCATCATTACCTCCTTCAATATGATGTTTAATACTTATAATAATAGATTTACTTTATCTTAAGTGTTAACTTTAAATATTATAATTACTTTTAAAATATGATGTTAAAGAGTTTTCTTAAATGGTTTTTTACAATTTTCTTCTTACTTATATTTTTTTTACTATATAACTCGATTTATTTTGATATCCCGCGTGATGAAATAGAGAACAAATACGCTAAACCGCCATCAGATTTCATTATTTTGGATGACGGCTCAAGAATACATTACAGAGATGAAGGTAATCCTAATGGTCCAACAATCTTTTTACTACATGGTTTTACCTCTTCTTTGTTTAGTTTTGAAAAATTAACTCCATTGATAAATCAAGAATATCGCATCATTAGTTTTGATTTTCCAGGTTTTGGACTTACAGGAGCAGTTCCAAATCGAGACTATTCATTTGAAGCTTTATTAAAAACAGTTAAAAAAATGAAGAATAAACTTGAGGTGGAAAACTTTACTATCTTAGGACATTCTATGGGCGGTAGAGTTGCGTGGTATTATGCAGCACAAAATCCAAATGAAATAGATGGCTTGATAATAATTGGATCAGGTGTAATAGCTGACAATGACGATCTTAAAAAAGTAAAAGAAAATACCGGTGATCCGATTATATTTGATTTATTAAGAACGGATTTCCCATTTAAAAACCAGTTGTTATATATAACTCCAAGATTTTTTGCATCCCAAGGAGCTAAAACTGCAATTTTTGATCACACATTAGTTACTGATGAATTAGTCACTCAATATCATGAAATTGCTTTACTTGAGGGCTCGAGAATGGCGTTTGGTGATATGATGTCAGGTATTAATGATGAAGACTTCCTAGATGATATAGATTTATTAAAAAGTATAGAAAGTCCTACATTAGTTATACATGGAGAAAAAGATAATCTAGTTTCACTCTGGTCAGTTGATTATTTCATAAAGAATATTGCTCAAGCAGAATACAAACTGTATCCAAATATTGGTCATTTCCCAGTTTATGAAAACCCTCTACAATCAGCCAGTGATATAAATAAATTTCTACTTTCTTTAAAATGATATCTGAAAAAATATTACTACCATGCGGCGTTGAAGTCAAAAATAGGTTTTTAAAATCTGCTATGACAGAAGGGCTTGCAGATGCAAATGCTGAAGCAAATATTAAGCATCAAGCACTTTATACTCGATGGGCAAGAGGAGGAGTCGGAATTTCAGTTACTGGTAATGTTCAAGTTGATCATCGATATATTGAACGAGCTGGTAATGTTGTAATTGAGGGAAAACAGTCTAATGAAAGTTTAGCCGCGTTAGCCGACTGGTCCAAAGCTGGAACACAAAATAATACTCACCTATGGATGCAATTAAGTCATGCTGGCAGGCAGACGCCTTTTAGTATTAACAAAGAGAGCAGAGCACCCTCTGTCCAACCTTTACCTACCTTGGGAGGAGTTCTAAAGTTTGGAGTACCAAAAGAACTAAGTAAATCCGAAATCTTGAATATAATTGATCAATTTGTAAATGCCGCTGAGGTTGCAAAGCAAACAGGGTTCACCGGCGTTCAACTGCATTCAGCACACGGCTATCTTCTCTCAGAATTCTTATCACCAAATGTTAATCAACGAACTGATGAGTGGGGAGGTAGCATTGAAAATCGATCAAGATTACTAATTACAACAATTGAAGCGATCCGAGATAAAGTTGGACGTAATTTTCCTATTTCAATTAAACTTAATTCAAGTGATTTTCAAAAAGGGGGATTTTCTCACGAAGAAAGTATTGAAGTTGCTAAAATATTAAATAATACGTCATTAGATTTGCTTGAAATTTCTGGTGGAACCTATGAAAATTTTACTGCACTAGAAATTGATTCATTGAACCTTAAAAAAGCAAAAACAATTAAACCTCAGCGCAGTACAAAAGTAAGAGAAGCTTATTTCTTGAAATATGCTGAAGCAATTAAAGAAGTTATATCAATCCCATTAGCTGTAACAGGAGGATTTCGGTCTACAGAGGGCATGAACAATGCTCTTCAAAGTGGTGCTTGTGATGTAATCGGTTTGGGAAGACCACTTTGCTCTGAGCCCAATATTGTAAATGAATTAATAAGCGGTGAAAAAAGATCAGCAACTCTATATGAAAATATGTTGGAATTTGGTCCGTGGATTCTTGGCTTAAATAGCCCGATATCACTTATGCGATCTAATAATAAAGCCGCTCAAGTTTATTGGTGTTATCGACAAATATTAAAAATAGCTGACGGCAATGAGGTTGATACAAAGCTGGGACTTTTTAAAGCATTTCTCGATCACTTTAGAGACGACTCTGCTAATAGCAAAAAATACAAAGCCTTTTGGAAAGATTTAGATTGAAAAAAATTATTTTTATTCTGTTACTTTTAAATTCATCTTTTGTATTGGCTGATCAAAAAGATAGCCGACTGAACATTTTATTTGATAAGTTACTTTCAAGTAATGACAATATGCAAGCCAGCACTATCTTAGCTGACATTTGGAATATTTGGTCAATTGCAGAAAATGTTGAAGCTCAAAAAATATTCGATGAAGGCAATAATATGATGGATCGTGGAAGCTTAGAAGAAGCAATAACTTTATTTACGCAGGTAATTGATCTTAAACCTGACTTTGCAGAAGGATGGAACAAAAGAGCTACTGTTCTCTTTTTAAAAGGTGAATTAGAGGCTTCAATTTCTGATATCCAAAAAACTCTTGAACTAGAACCAAGACACTTTGGAGCACTTGATGGGCTTGCGGAAATCTATTTAATTCAAGACGATCTTTTAGGAGCTGCAGCAACGTATAAAAGAATTCTAGAAATTATTCCAACAAGTAAAAAATCTCAAGACCGACTCAAATTAATTAATGAACTTATTGTTTAACGATGTGTGGGCGTTTCGTTCTCTCTGACAAAAAAGTTATTAAAGAAAAATTTAATGTTGAACTATCACCCTCATATAACATAGCACCGTCACAAGATGTATTGGTTATAAAACCAGATCCCATTTTTATGAAATGGTCATATTCACCAAAATGGAAAGATGATATGAACTTGATTAATTGTCGTCACGAAACTTTATTAGAAAAGCCTTCTTTTAAGGGATCACTTAGATGTGTTTTTCTTGCAAATGGGTGGTATGAATGGCAAAGGCAAAACGACTCTAAAACGCCTTTTTTTCATTATATTGAAAATGAATTGTTGTATTTTGCTGGTATTTATAATTTGAATAGTGGATGTGCAATTGTAACTTGCCAGTCAAGTGAAACTGTTTCTCGTGTGCATCATAGACAACCTTTGCTTTTAGACGAATTTCAAATAACTGAATGGATAGAAGGAAAGCATGAAATTGAAAGAAAAAAAGACGATCGAGTTCAAGTTTATGAAGTCTCAAAAAATGTTAATAGTCCTCGTAACAATAGCCCTGAGTTGTTAGATAAATCTTAATCTGTATAATTACATAATGAGTAAATTTTATGCGTTCATAGACAGCACTTTTATTGATTTAGGAAGGCAATTTAAATTAAGTTATCTACCGCCTTTGATGATATATGTTGCTGCTGGTGTTTCAGGTTTAACCGGAATAGTTGGTACCTTTTTTGTTAAAGATTATCTGAATCTTTCGGCTGCTTTTTTAGCAGGACTTGGTTTTTGGGCAGGAATTCCATGGGCATTAAAGATGCCACTTGGTCATTTAGTTGATCTTATCTGGGAAAGAAAAAATTATCTTGTTTATGTAGGCGCATCACTCATCGCTTTAAGTCTTGCTATCATGTTTGGCCTTATTATTCATACTGACTTCATGGTAAGGTACTTAAGTGTTGAAACTTGGTATGTTATTAGCGTTCTCTTAGCTCCGATAGGTTATGTGGTTCAAGACGTTGTTGCTGATGCAATGACGGTTGAAGCGGTCCCAAACATAGATCCTAAAGGAAACCAATACTCACCTGATGTAATAAAAAATATGCATACCACCATGCAGACACTAGGTAGATTTGCTATTATTGGTGGTACAGTAATTGTTGCTTTAATTAATGTTGTTATTTTCAGTAGCGTTGAGGCTGAAACAGAACAAGAAAAAATAATTTTGTACGGGAAAATTTTCCTCTTCGCATTGGTCATTCCGATCATATCAGTATTAGGTGTATTACTTTCAATTTATCTAAAAAAGAAAAAAAATGATCAACTTTCAAAGTTGGGCATAGATCACCAAATTAAAATTGAAAAAACTAAGGTTGATTGGTGGATACTTGGAGGCTCTCTCGTTTTTGTAATTTTTACACTTAGCGTGGGAGGATTTAATCTTCCGTATGCTCAAGAGATCGTATTTATTGGATCAGTAAGTATTATATTTTTTCTGATGGCTAAACTAATGCGTGAACTTCCTGAGTCGATGCGACTAACAATTTTAGGAACCGCAATTATAATATTTGTTTTCAGAGCAATGCCAGGCCCAGGCCCAGGCCTTACCTGGTTTGAGATTGATAATTTAGGATTTGATGAGCAGTTCTTTTCTGTGCTTTCTCTTCTTGCTTCCTGTTTGACTTTACTTGGTATCATTATTTTAAGGCCTTTCATGGTCAATAACTCAATTGCAAAAATTATAGTTATATTATCAATTGCTGGAGCAATATTATTTTTGCCAAGTGTTGGCATGTATTATGGATTTCATGAATGGACCTCGTCATTAACAAATGATGTTGTAGATGCTAGGTTTATTGCAATATTTAATACAGCTTTAGAGTCACCTTTAGGACAAGTTTCAATGATTCCACTTCTTGCGTGGATTGCAAGAAATGCTCCAGCTCATCTAAAGGCTACATTTTTTGCTGTTTTTGCATCGTTCACAAATTTAGCTCTATCAGCAAGTGCATTGCTTACAAAGTATCTCAATCAAATTTACGAAGTAACGAGAGAAGTTAAGGATAAGGTAACAAATGAGATACTTTCAATTGCTGATTATTCTGACCTTGGTGTTTTATTGATTGTTGTAACTCTGCTCACCCTTTTGGTACCTACAATTTCTGTTATACTCGTTCAGAAAACTAGTCTAAAAACGGATGAATAATTAATGAAAAATGTATTACAGATTCTAGGCGTTTTTTTTGTAGGCGCCCTAATAGGTTTTATTTTATTAAGCTTTGGTCTGTCGGTAGATATTTCAATGATGACAGGTACAGTTGTAATCCTTGTACTGGCTTACCTTGTTACTAAACAAAACAACAAGGAAAGAAAATAATGGTTCAAATTCCAAGTGATCAGATTAAATCTAGAGAAATACTTAATTGGAAGGGTTTGCATTTATTTCATTTTAGAACTTCATCATGTTCACAAAAACTTAGGATCTATTTAAATCTAAAAAAAATTTCATGGACACCTCACAGCATTAATCTTGCTACAGGTAAAAACTATTCAGAATTCTTTCTAGGTATCAATCCTAAAGGCCTGGTCCCTGTTCTTGTAGATGACGGTCGTGTAGAAATTGAGAGTAATGATATTCTTATGTACCTTGAGAATAAATTTCCTGAAAACCCACTTGTTCCTGACTCCGATACAACAGAAATTAGTACGTTGTTAAAAGAAGAAGATGATTTACATGAAGATATAAGAAATATTGCTTATCGATATATGTTTGGTGGACTTGGTAAAAAAAACCCTAACGAATTAGATGCCTTTGAGAAATATAAATCATCAAATAGTGAGTTGGATTATCTAAAATTAAAAGAAGTAAAGTTTTATAAGTCATTTCGCGAAAACGGAATAACTGATGAAGCAGTTAGAAACTCACTCAATAATTTTTGTAAATGCTATGATAAATACGAATCTCTATTAAATAAGCAAAAATACTTAATAGGCAGTAATCTCTCAATGCTTGATCTTGCCTGGTTTATTTATACATATAGGCTTTATGTCTCAGGGTTTCCATTTAAAGAACGCTATCCAAAAATATCTTCATGGTTTCTTGATCTTTATTCTCGAAAAGAATTTTTTAAAGAGGTTAATGATCCGTTACCTCTAAAGCTAATTAGACTTTACGCCAAGACAGCAACGTCTTTGAGTGGAAAGTCAATTAAAGCTCTGCTTTCAACATAATGACTGCCCAAGACAGATCATACGTACTTGAGGGATACTATAAATCTCATTGGCCTGTTGAATGTGGTGGAAATCGACGTCAAAAAGCAACTAAAGGATCGTTAAACGCTCGTGAAAAAAAAGCTGTCGTACAAAGCATCCGAAATGAACGCTGGAATGTTATGACAATTTACCGCGATAATAATGAAATTTTTTTGGGCGGCACGATGCCAAGCTTTACTGGTCCAGAACCGTTTGGATGGCTTCAAAAAATTGAACCTGAGACGTTGGAAATATTAGGGGAAACTCCAAAATTACCATGTGGAGGTCACGTCTGGTGTGGTGCTATCGCAGCACATCAAAACGGCAAAATCATCAAGGTTAATGGAAACTACATGCACAGTATTTCAAAAGATTGTGAAGTAGTTAAAGAATCAAAATTGCCAATTGATCAGGCACATAACGGTTTACTAGTATTATCAGATGGAACAATCGTCACTAAAGATTTACGTTTAGATGGTCAAGGTCCTTCAACAATTACAAGATTAGATCAAAATCTAGATGTTTTACATGAACCCATGCAATTGCCTGAAGGATCTATGGGAAGAATTGCCTCAGACAAAACAGAAGATGGTGAGTTCATTTTTATTCCAGGTATCGAAAAAATATGGAAAATAAAAGTTCTGCCTAACGATCTAGAAGTTACTTCAGACTGGTCACCTAATTATAGGAAATCAAATGATGATCAAGGATTATCATGGGATGGCTGTATATCAGATGGATCACTCTGGCTGATGAACAACGGAGACATCGACTCATTAAGAGCGATTTATTCAACTCATCCAAATGGCAGATTTAAAACTGCACCAAAAGAATTAAGTTGGAGACGTCCTGCTCCTTGGTCATGTAAGCAAAGGCTTTATAGATTTGATTTAATGTCAGAACAATTTGAATATATCGAACCATTTGAACATCATGGAGGGGGTATTATTGCACCACCCGTAAATATTCCTGAATGTAATATCTGTGTATGCTGGGATAGTATAAATGGTGGCATAGCAGGTATTGACACATCAAACAATTCGTTAAAAATATCGTGGAAGATTGATAGTCTTAGACCAACAATGCAACCGGTTGTGTTTCCTGAAAGCAAAGAGCTAGTAATTAATAGTTTCGAAAATAATGACGATCACTTAGTGGTAATAGACCTATCTAGTGGAGAAATACTCTCAAAGGTTGCACTCAATTCACCTCTTGCCAATGGCATGTTTTTAACGCCAGGCTTAAAGAATGATATTTTTTATTGCTCAACAAGAACCTTTGCACGAGTATCTTGGAAGTAAATTTGAACTAATATTTATTCTTTCAAAGGTAAGTATTTTAATTAGAATTTGTAAAAAACAAAATATAGGAGACAAAATATGGAATTTTGTAATGCCGTGAGGTTTAAAGTTAAAAAAGGTTGTGAAGAAGAATACTTAGAAATAAACAAAAGTTTTGAAAATTTACCGGGTCAGAAAATGAGTCGTCTTTTTAAAACAGGAGACCGTACATATTGTTTTATTGGAATTTGGGAATCTGAGGAAGCTATAGCCGCTCAAAGAGAAAATATGATTGGAAACCTGGATAAAGTTAGACACTTACTAGAGGAATTATCTCCTGAATTAGGCGTAACTGATCCTGTTTCAGGAACGGTTGTTCTTGATTATAGCTGATAAATCAGGTTAAAATCTTTCTATGCATTTAGATTTACCAGAGCTGTTATTTGGCATACCTTTGCACTTAACACTTTTGTGTATTTCTAAATTTTACGCAAACAGATCATATGATGAAGCAGCAAGATATTTTAGTAAGGCGAGTAAAGTTTAAAAATTTGCTTCCACCTGTAATTAAGCTAGTCATCAAAAGAAAATGTAATTTAAGTTTAATTGACTTAAACAAAACAATTAGATCATCTAAAATATATCATTAATAATATGAGTTTAACCGATGAAGGACATTACGGCCCCAAACAACTAAACATGCTCAAAACTGTCTGGGGTGAGGGTTTTCTATCACCTGGTGGAACAGAAGAAATTGATCAGATTTTAAAAGGATTAAATCTAAAAAATAAAAAAGTTCTAGATATTGGATGTGGAACGGGCGGTGCAGTTTTTCATATGATTGAAAAATATGGTGCAAAAGAAGTTATTGGAATAGATCCAGAACCGTTAGTAATTGAAACAGCAAATAATTTAGCGCTAAAGAAAAATTTATCTGATAAAGCAAAATTTATTTGTACAAAGCCTGGAGAATATAAATTTGAAGATAAAAGTTTTGAGGCAGTATTTAGTAAAGAAGCATTTTTACATATTATCGATAAAAAAAACATGCTCAAAGAGATAAACGAGATCTTAGCTGACAATGGTATTCTTGCGGTTGGTGATTGGATGAGAAACGATGACAACGAACCATCAGAGCAGATGAAAGAATATATTGCCGCAGAAGGCCTCGATATGTTTATGTGCTCACTAGAAAAGTACGAAAGTCTTTTAAAAGAAACAGGATTTGAAGTTCTCTCACTAAATGATCGTAATAAATGGTATCTCGAAAAAGTTAAGACAGAAATATCAGATATAAAAGGGCCACTTTATGATGATGTTGTAAATCTAATAGGAAAAGAAGAGGCAGACGGTGCACTGGAAATTTGGGAAAAACTTCTTGGCGTTGTGGAAAAAGGGGAACATCGCCCTGGTAATTTTCAAGCTGTAAAAATTTCAACCTAAAATGGACAATAAACTATCGCAGTCAGACATCGATCGCGTTATAGAAATGGCCTGGGAAGATAGAACAACTTTCGCTGATATTAGGAAACAATTTGGAATGCAAGAGAAAGAAGTTATTAAATTAATGAAAGAGAATATGAAAAGGTCCTCTTTTTTAATGTGGAGAAAGCGAGTAAGGGGAAGAAAAACTAAAATTAGTCCAATTTCAGATCGATTTAAATCATCTAATCAGAAATCATAGTAATGAGTAATATAAAAAATATATCTGCAGAAAATTGTTATAGCAAAATTAAAGAAAATAAAGATGCATATCTAGTTGATGTACGCACACCTTACGAATGGGAAACATTTGGAAGAGTGGATGAAGACTCTTTTGATGCTCAATATATTGAATTAACTCTCATTAATGAAGAGGGTGTTGAAAACATTAATTTTCTGAATCAATTCAATTCTAATGGAATTTCAAAAAATTCGGAAATTTACTTTATTTGTAAGTCAGGGGCAAGGTCCATGCATGCTGCTTTAATATTAGAGTCAAATGGTTATCAAAATCTTTGCAATGTTGAGGACGGATTTGTTATTGGCTGGAAACCAAGTGGCTTGCCATCAAAATAATTTAAAAAGATTTAATTAGAAACAGTAATAATCTTATCGATTAATTTATCTATATCATTATCGTTATTTGCTAGAAATGACTGAAACTCTTCTCTTTGTGCAATTACAAGACTGATACCTTCAATATTCAGATCAATTATTTTTATATCACCGTCTCTATTAATCAGTCTCCACTTTAAATTTATTTTTAAAGTATCAGTTCCTTCTCGTACAATATTACTTTCAACAATTACGTATTTTCCTGCAGCTTCAGACCCAACAATTTGAACTTGCTCTCCAGAGTACTGATCAAGCTTATTTGCATAGGAGTTGATAAAATAATCTTTAAATGCAATCAAATATCTTTCTTTTTGTTCATCTGTTGAATTTTTCCAAGTTTTAGAGAGTACAAATTTTGAAATTAAATTTAGGTCAATTGCGTTCATTACAACATCGGTGAAACGAGACGTTTTATCATTTTCGCTAATACCCTCGTTACTTAAAATCTCAATTGCTTGGTCTGCAAATTTTGAAACAAACTCCTCTTCTTGGGCAAACTCTGAGCTTTGGGCGTAAGTTACGAAAGAAAGCAACAAAATTAAAATCCAGCTATAATTTTTTATTTTAATCATAAATAATTTCAATATCTGGTCCTACATAACTTTCATCGATATCAAAGTCATCAAAAATATCATTTTCTTGATCTTGCGTATTGCTTTCTAAGTTATTTGAGGCCTGACTTTCTCTTCCTTGCGAATAAAAGCTTCTTACTGCTGCATAGTAATCAATTGAATTGTTTTGTAGATCATCAAGAATTTCTATGTTTTGAGATCTAAAATCAACTGCGCCAGTGCCCATTCTGTAGGTTCTTAGAGAGTCAGGAGCAGACCCACCTCCCACTTGATACATTGGATCCAATAGTGATGTTGATAGCATGCCTGCAAAGTCTCTTGGCGTGGAAGGTCCTAAGAAAGGTAAAACTAAGTATGGACCAGACTCAACACCCCATACACTCAAAGTCTGTCCAAAGTCTTCGTTTTCAGATACAAGACCCATACTTGCTGCTGGGTCAAAGAAACCGAGTATTCCAACAGTTGAGTTAATAATAAATCGAGATGTTGATACTCCGGCTTTTCTTAACTCGCCTTGCAATATATTATTCACAGCTGTAATTGGCATACCTAAATTATTTAATGAGTATGTAACTCTGTTTCGAACAAATTCTGGAACAATGGCTCTGTACGTAACAGCAATTGGCCTTAAGATGAGTTTATCGAAAATAATGTTAAATTGAAAGACTGCACGATTTACTTTTTCAAGTGGGTCATTAACGCTAACTATTTCAGTTTCAGAATTGTTATAGTTCACCGTGGCTTCTTTTGAAGCACATCCTTGCAACATAAGAACAGAACTTAGAAATAAAACTATTAATATTCTATATTTCATTGAAATAATGCTATTCTATATGAATTTTCTAATCAAATTAATATTTTAGTGTAATCGTATTATAGTTAAAAAATGATAGAGAAATGAGCCTGTATTGAGAACAATTGACATATTCATTGTATTATCCATTAATCTAGCGTGGGGATTGGCATTTATTTCTGCAAAAATCGGTGTAAATGAATTTCCACCATTTTTATTTACGACAATGAGATTTTTAATCATTGCAGTTTTACTCATACCCTTTTTGAAAATTCACCGCGGCCAAATGACTAATATTTTAATTATTTCTATATTAGGAGGAGGCATTCATTTTGCGTTTTTCTATCTTGCTCTCGATAATTCTCAATTTATTTCCTCTGTTGCTGTGGTTCTTCAATTAGGCGTACCATTTGCAACTATATTATCCGTTATATTTTTAGGTGAGGTGATTAAGTGGAGGCGTATTCTTGGAATAGCACTTGCATTTGGTGGAGTTATTATTTTGATATTTGAGCCTACAATATTTTCTGATCTTGGAGGTGTTTATTATGCATTATTAGCAGCTTTATCTATTGCTATCAGCCTTCTTTTTATGAAGAAGTTAAAAGATGTTAAAGTGTTTGATCTACAAGCTTGGATTGCTTTTATAAGCTTTTTATTCTTGGCAACGATTTCATTTTTAGTTGAGGCAAATCAATTAGACTTAATTTTAAATGCATCCATAATTGGCTGGGGAGCTATATTGTTTACTGCATTTGCCGCAACAGCTATCGGCCATGCAGGTTTTTATTACTTAATAACAAAATATGAATTATCAAAAATTACACCTTTAACCCTTCTTGCTCCGGTACTTGCGATAATAAATGCATTGATTATTTCTTATTTTTCTTTTTATGAGGGATTTAATGAAGTGCTTACATTTAAAATTATCTTTGGTGCAACCATGTCATTCACGGGAGTTGCTATTGTAATGATGAGAGAACCAGAAGAGGAAAAGGTATCAAGTTCACCATGAAAATTGAATATCTAAAATCCCCAAATTTTGAGCAAGTAAAAAGAAGAAATATTAAATATATAATCATACATTATACAGGAATGAAAACAGCACAGGAGTCAATTAAAAGACTTAGATCAAAAAAACATAAAGTGAGCTCACATTATTTTGTTAATGAAAGAGGAAAAATTACCCAACTCGTAAATGATAAAGATATTGCTTGGCACGCAGGAATATCTAATTGGAAAAAAGATAGAAATTTAAACTCAAAGTCTATAGGCATAGAGTTACAAAATAAAGGTAAAGAATTTGGATATCACAAATTCAAGTTATCTCAGATAAAATCACTTATATCATTAATCGAAAGTCTACAGACAAAGTACAAAATAAAAAAAAGTAATATTTTGGGCCACTCAGATATTGCTCCGCTGCGAAAGATAGATCCGGGATATTTATTCCCTTGGCATAAGTTGGCTGCAAAAGGCTTAGTAATTTTACCAAAGAAAAATAATTCTAAAACGCCGCTGAGAGCTTCAGAGATTAAATCTTTACAACAATTACTAAGAGATTTTGGCTATAAAATTACTTTATCGAGTTTAATGGATAAAGAAACACTTCAAGTTATTTTCGCTTTTGAAAGTCACTATTGCCCCGAAGAGTTAGAGGATTTTACAGTCAAGCGCAAATTGTTGGGATATCTGAGAGAACTTATATCTCTTCAAAGAGAGGCTTGACCAATATCTTTTAAAAGGATAAACCCTTTCAGCCAGATAATTGGATAACTGCTTGGTATGATCAAGAGGAAAGTCCGGGCTCCACAAGGCAACAGTGCCGGGTAATACCCGGCGGAGGCAACTCTAGGGAAAGTGCCGCAGAAAATAGACCGCCCTAATTGAAATTTTAAGGGTAAGGGTGAAAAGGTGAGGTAAGAGCTCACCGCTTTTTTGGCAACAAAAAAGGCATGGTAAACCCCACTGGGAGCAAGATCAAATAGGGTTACATTGGCTTGTCTTGGCTGTAACCGGGTTGATCGCACGACTCAATTGGTAACAATTGAGCTAGATGAATAGTTATCGGTTTTTTGTAAAAAATCACAGAACCCGGCTTATAAATTATCTGGCAAAATTTATCATTTATTTTCAATAGTTTATAAATATAGGCTAATGTATAATATCAGTTAAATAATTGATTATAAAAGAAATATCATAAATAGTTATAGACATTACCCATATAATCCCATACTATCCCAAGTAATCCCAATTTAACCCAAATGAGGTAATTTTGTTGATTATTTTAATAACTAACTTTTTTTTAAAAATGGCATTGTTTCTATCTACATACATCAATCGCATTGACAAAAAAGGTCGTGTTTCTGTTCCGTCTTCTTTTAGAAGTGTCTTAGAACAAAACGGACTGAAGGGCATGATTTGTTATCCTTCACCGACTCTAAAGTCAATTGAAGGATGTACTGCTAATAGAATGCAAAAGATCAGTGATGCGATAGAAGCATCCGGTCCCTTCAGTGAGGAAAGAAATACCTTTTCAACTTCTATTTTTGCTGACAGCCATCAAATTCATTTTGATCAAGAAGGCAGAGTCATCATACCCGATGGACTAATCTCTATTGTAGGTATTATTGATCAAGTTTCTTTCGTAGGTATGGGTGAAACATTCCAAATGTGGAATCCTGATACGTATGATTCTTTCAAAAAAGAAAAAAGTGATAATGCAAAAAATAATTTAGCAAATCTCAAATGGAAAAATGAATAACTAATGAAAATAGGAGGATAATTTCATGGTTTTAAATTTAAGTGTTCCAGAACTAAAAGAGCTTAAGCCAAAGATAACAGTATTTGGAGTCGGTGGTGCAGGCGGTAATGCAATTAATAATATGATTCAATCCGGATTATCGGGAGTTGAATTTGTTGCAGCCAATACAGATGCACAAGCTCTGTCTAAATCGTTAAGTGATTCAAAAATGCAATTAGGTGTTCAGGTTACTAAGGGATTGGGAGCTGGTTCTCATCCTGATATCGGTAAATCCTCAGCCGACGAAACTAAACACGAAATAATGGAAAGACTTGAAGGCACAAACATGCTTTTCATTACCGCTGGTATGGGTGGCGGTACTGGTACAGGTGCTGCTCCAGTGATAGCGCGTGTTGCTAGAGAATTGGGTATACTTACTGTGGCAGTTGTTACTAAACCATTTCAATTCGAAGGCGCTGGAAGAATGAGAATTGCTGAGCAAGGGTTAAAAGAGTTAGAACATTTAGTAGATACAACAATTGTTATTCCAAACCAAAATTTATTTAAAGTTGCTGATGAGAAAACAACATTTGCCGATGCATTTTCAATGGCGGATGATGTATTGCATGCGGGAGTAAGAAGTATTACCGATTTGATGGTCGTACCGGGATTAATCAACTTAGACTTTGCTGATGTAAAGACAATCATGAATAATATGGGACGCGCAATGATGGGCACAGGTGAAGCGTCTGGCGACAATAGAGCAATTGAATGTGCTCACAATGCAGTTACAAATCCACTGCTTGATGACTACTCTTTGGACGGAGCCAAAGGATTATTGATCAACATAACTGGTGGAACTGACTTAACATTGCATGAGGTTGATAAAATTACAAATGAGATAAGAGAACAAGTTCACCCTGATGCAGATGTAATTGTTGGATCAATCTTTGACGAAAATCTTGAGGGTAAAGCTAGAGTTTCTGTTGTTGCAACTGGGTTAGAATCTCATGACAAGCCTTCAAAGAGAATAATTGATTTACAAGTAAATAATAGTTCAACAGTTTCATCAATTCCAGCAGCTCAAGTGAATGGAACAGGATCTATTCATGCTTCAGCTAATCAAGAAGATGAAATCCACAAAAATTCTGATCCATATATGTACATGGATGGCTCAAATGAAAAAGACTTAGGCTCAATGAATGATGAAACAACAATTGTTGAAGAGGAAACTTCTGAACCAGAAATGATTGCTGAGCCTGAAGTTGATCCAGAGCCAATTGAAGAACCAGAAATGGAAGTTACTGAAGAAGAGGTAATTGCTGAGCCAGAAATGGAATCAGAGCCAAATTCTGAACCAGAAATGATTGCTGAGCCTGAAGTTGATCCAGAGCTAATTGAAGAGGCGGCAATGGAGCAGGAAGAGTCATCTCAAAGCATTATGGATTTAGTACATGCAAATAGGGAAAATTCAGATAGTGACACACATGACTTATTTAGTGACCAAAACGTGCATCAACTGGATGAAACACATAATTCTATTGAAGCTGATGAAGAATTAGAAACTGATCAAGATTTGCTTGAAATTCCATCTTTCTTGAGAAGACAGAGTAAATGACAAATAAAGAACTTGGCCACAGGCCAGTTCTTATTGAAGAGGTTATTGAACAATTAGGGCCAAAAGATAATGAAACATACATCGATGCAACATTTGGATATGGAGGATATACAGAGAGAATCCTTCAAAGCTGTGAATGCAAAGTCATTGCAATCGACAGAGATCCAACAGTCAAAAAACAAGCTGAAAGATTTAAAAAAAAGTACGGCAGTCGGTTTTCTTTTGTACATTCTAAATTTAGTCAGATTGATAAAATTTCCAACGAAACAAAAGAAAAAGAAATTAACGGTTTCGTATTTGATATAGGAGTTTCATCAATGCAACTAGATGATGCAAATAGAGGGTTTTCATTCATGCAAGATGGACCCCTAGATATGAGAATGAGTCAGGATGGCCAAACAGCTTCAGACTTAATAAATAAAAAGGATAAAGATGAGCTTGCTGATATCATCTATCATTACGGAGATGAGAGAAATTCAAGAAAAATTGCAAGAAATATAGATAAGCACAGAACTCAAAAAAAAATTGAGAGTACGATCGAGCTTGCAGAAATAATTAAAAAATCGTTTCCTTCAAAATATTACAAAAAACATCCTGCAACGAAAACATTCCAGGCTATTAGAATTTTTATTAATAATGAAATACAAGAGCTTCATGCTGGTCTCAACCAAGCTTTTAATTTGCTAAGAGCGAATGGAAAAATATGCGTGGTCACATTTCATTCAATTGAGGATAGGCTGGTAAAGAATTTTACAAATAAAGTTTGTTTAAGAAATAAAAAGACCAAATTAATAAAACCATCTTCCAAGGAAGTATTAAGTAACCCAAGATCTCGTTCCGCAAAGTTAAGAGTCATCAAGCGTGAGCGATTAAACTTTAATTATATTCCAATATCTGAGTTAGGATTTGAATTATGATAAGTGCTTTCTTTAAAATATTGTCCGTTGCTGTTTTGTTAACCGGATTACTTGCAATTATGGTTATAAAAAATATTTCAGCCGAAAAACAAAAGTATATTAATGAACTTGAATTAACACTTAGAGAAGAACAAAAGATAAATGAACTTTATAAAATTGAATGGGACCATTTGGTTTCGCCAATGAATATTAAAAAGATTTCAGAAATGATTATTACTAACGATTACGAAAAGTATTTTGTTGTATTAGATAATGATGATATTGAAGAAAATAATGAATTATTTAATGATGTCATTGAAGTTTATGATACATCAACAATTAATCAAAATTTGGCAAGGTAAATTCCGTGAAAAAAAAGCGGAACACTGGCCGAAAGAAAATTGATATATATCAAAAAAGTTTTTCATTTACACACAGATACAATAAAGAAAAGTTTGCTTTTGACAGATTAAAGTCCTTAAAGAGTAATTTTGCCCTAAAAATAAATAATCGTTTAATATTGTCAGCGATTGTTTTCAGTAGTTTGTTTTTGGCAGTAACAATCAAGATGATAGAAATTAATTTACTTTACACTGAAAAGGGAAATTATTTTGTTGAGAATATTAAGACAAAAAGGGGAAATATTTTAGATAGAAATAATACTTCTCTTACAGCAAATTTATTAACATCCCATATATCTGTAAATCCAAAAGCTGTATACGATAAGAAAAAATTTATAAGTAAAGTCTCAGCAATAAATAATAGGTTTTCCAAAACTGATCTTGATAAATTGGTATCTAAAAAAAAATTCTTCTGGCTTGATCGAAATGTTGAACCATTAGAATTACAAAAATATATAGATTTAGGTGAAACTGGAATTGAATTCAGAGATGCTTATAAAAGAAAATATCTTCACAGTGAACTTTTTAGTCATTTAGTTGGAAAAGTTGACATCGATAATACAGGCGTATCTGGATTAGAAAAATCTTTTAATAAGTTTCTTCAAAATGAAGAAAATAATGATTTGATATTATCTTTAGATACAAGAATACAATACATTGTTCGTGATGAAATATTAGCTGCTATGAAACTATATAAAGCAACTGGTGGCTCAGGGCTCATAATGAATGTGAATAATGGAGAAATTCTTGCCATGACATCACTTCCAGATTTTGATCCCAATACTAAAAATGCAAATGATAATGATAAGTTCAACAAAAACACATTAGGCGTATATGAGTTTGGTTCAGTGATGAAAATATTTACTGCAGCAATGGGAGTTGAGGAAAAAATCTTTCAGCCAAATACAAAGTACGAGATTGAAAATCACATTTATATTGGAAAGCACCGTGTAGAGGATGTTCACAGGCCTTGTGAGATAAAAATGTGTTCTGTTGAAGAAATATTTGTTGAGTCATCAAATATTGGAACGATTAAAATGATTAGAGATATTGGTAAAGAATTACAGCAAGAATATTTGTCTCAACTTGGATTACTTCGTCAAGTAAATATTGGAATACCAGAAAAGGCAATTCCAATTGTTCCTGACCCATGGAGAACAGTTAATACAGAATCAATCTCTTACGGTTATGGTCTTTCAGTGTCACCATTGCATTTGGCTGTAGCTACATCAGCTGTAGTAAATGGAGGATATCTAATTAAGCCATCACTTACAAAATTAGGAGATGATAAACGATATGAAAATCAAATTTTTTCAGAAGAGACCAGTGAAATTATGCGTTACCTTTTAAGCCAAGTTGTTGCAAAAGGAACTGCCAAAGAAGCCTTTAACAAGGATGCTGATAAAGCATACACAGAAGATAGTAAGTTCAAATATTTGGTTGGAGGTAAGACAGGCACATCTCACAAGATAGACAAAAAATCCTACACAAGAGAAAAGTTAACTACTTTTATATCGGTACTACCCATACACAAACCAAAGTATGTAGTTCTTATCTCATTAGACAACCCGAAAGGGATTAATAGAGAATATGGAGAGCCATATAATACTTGGAACTGGAGTGATGCTGGGTGGAATGCGGCAAGAGTTTCAAGACAAATTATTGATAGAGTAAGTCCTATTTTGGACATAAAGGCAAGATACATACCTAATGAAAACATGCTCATTAATACTTCTCTTTAATAAATGCCAAGTCACTCCCTTTTAGAAGAAATTAAATTAAA
Organism: uncultured Pelagibacteraceae bacterium; assembly: GCA_902524285.1. Classification (GTDB taxonomy): domain Bacteria; phylum Pseudomonadota; class Alphaproteobacteria; order Pelagibacterales; family AG-422-B15; genus CACNXQ01. Next base: position 40,943 of record CABZCR010000004.1, read on the forward strand.
GAAGATAAAATTTAATGGAGTCTCATCAGACTCGAGATCGATAAAAAAAGGAAATATTTTTTTTGCAATCCCTGGAAATGAAATAGATGGATCCAGGTTCATCAATCAAGCAATTAAAAAGGGTGCTGCAGCTATTGTTGTTCCATCATATAGTAAAAAAAGATATCCCAAGAATACTACAGTGATAAAGGTTAAAGATATAAGAAAATCACTATCGCTGTTAGCATTTGAAATAAACAAAAATAATATTGAAACAAAAATTGCAATAACAGGAACTAATGGAAAAACATCTGTTGCATATTTTTTAAGTTATTTACTGAGAATTTCAGGAAAAAGTGTAGCTACTATAGGTACTTTAGGAAACTCTATATTGAAGAGAAATAAATATAACCTTACTTCACCCGAACCGATTGATCTTTCAAAGCAATTAAAAAAGATAGGTCAAAAAAAAATAAAATATTTAGTTATGGAAGCATCAAGTCATGGCTTACATCAAAGCAGATTTTATGGAATGAATTTTGATGTTTGTGCATTAACAAATATATCACATGATCATCTTGATTATCATAAAACTATAAATAATTACATAAAAAGTAAAATGATCCTTTTCAATGATTATATACATAAAGATAGTAAATTAATTATTAATTCAAAAACAAAATACATTAAAAAAATAAGATCAATTTTAAAAAAAAATAAATCCGTTCAGCCATTATATTTTCAAGCAAATAAAAATTATAAAATTACAAAAATTCTTAAAAAAAATGATATTAAACATGTAAAAGCAACAGTAGGGAGTAAGCAAATTCTTTTAAAATTTAAAAATTTTCCAAATTTTCAGATAGAAAATTTTATATTTGCAATTTCAATTTTGAATTTAATAGGATTTGATCCTAGAAAATTATCAAAAAGCAGTCTTAATTGCCCTTCAGTATTAGGAAGAATGGAATATGTTGGAAAAACAAAAACAGGTGGAAAAGTTTATGTTGATTTTGCACACACGCCTGATGCTCTTAAAAATTCAATTGTAGAGTCAAAAAAGTTAGAGGCATCAAACGTACATGTTTTATTTGGTTGCGGTGGAAATAGAGATAGAAAAAAAAGACCGCTTATGGGTAAAATAGCTTCAAAATATGCTGATAAAGCAACAGTCACAGATGATAATCCAAGATATGAAAATCCAGCAAGGATAAGAGAGGAAGTGATTGGAGATTTAAAAAACATATCTGAAATTGGTAATAGAAAATTAGCCATAAAAAAAACTATTAGCGAATTAAAGAGAGGCGATCTGCTACTTATTGCCGGCAAAGGTCACGAGAAATTTCAATCCATCATGGGAAAAAATTTACCTTTTGATGATATTAAAATTGCCAAAAAATATTTACAAAAAAAATGAAAAAATTCATTACAACTACTGAAATAAATGAATTATTTGGGACCAATATTGTTGGTAAAAGAATAACTGGTGCTTCGATCGACACACGGTTATTAAGGAAAGGTAATATTTTTTTTGCAATTAAAGGTTTAAATACAGATGGTCACAAATATTTAGCAGAAGCGGAAAAAAAAGGTGCATCTATTGCTTTTGTTCATAAAAAAGTAAAAGGTATAAAAATACCTCAAATCAAAGTCAAAGATACATCTAAAGCACTCCTTAAGCTTGCAACAAAGTACAGAGTTCAGCTGAAAACACAAATCGTAGGTATCACAGGTAGTATTGGGAAGACTGGTACAAAGGATGCAATAAATTATTTGCTAAGAAATGAGGAAGATGTTTTTTGTTCGCGTAAATCATTTAATAATCAATATGGCCTGCCTCTCGAATTACTAAATATGCCACGGCATACGAAGTATGGATTTTTTGAAATAGGCATGAATCATACAGGAGAAATAAAAAGATTAGTAAAGGTATTGCAGCCACAAACAGCTATTATTTTAAATGTTGAAAATGTTCACCTTGGTAATTTTAAATCTTTAAAAGAAATTGCATTAGCAAAATCTGAAATATTTACTTCAACAAAAAGTATTGAAAACTTAATTATTAATAGAAATTCTAATTTTTATAAATTGCTATATGCGTTATTCAAAAAAACAAAGATCAGTACTTGCTTAGATATTGGAAAAGTTAAATCATCAAAAGTATATCTTAAAAAAGAGACAAATACTGTGAATATTACTAAATACCAAGTAATATTGCCTGATGCCAGTAGACTTGATTTTACTCTAAGAAAAAATCAAAAAAATCTTATTTTTAATGCATTAGCCATCCTTACCTGCTTTTATATGCTAGGTTTAAATTTAAAACTAATCAATCAATTCAAAAATGTTCCTTTTACAGAGGGAAGAGGAGAAATACTAAAATTAAAATATAAGGGAAATAAATTAGAAGTACATGATCATTCTTATAATGCGAGCCCTGTTTCTATGAGAGACACAATAGATATTTTTAATAAGTTTAAAAATAGACACTTAGTTTATGTCATAGGTGACATGAATGAGCTTGGAAATAAATCTGAAGAATTTCACATGGATTTAATTAAATATCTAATACTTATTAAGGCTAAAAAAGTAATTTTTGTTGGATCAAAACTTTTCTCACTTAGAAAAAGATACAATAGACTTCAGTTTGAATATTATGAGAATATAGATAGTGTTATAAGTAATGCAGAAAAAATATTTAATAGGAATAGCAAGGTATTTCTGAAAGGTTCAAATTCAATCAATTTACGAAAGTTGTCAAATCATTTAATAAGTTAACTATGATCTTATATTTAATTGAGTATTTAAATCTTGGTACATTAAATAATTTTTTAAATTATTTAACAGTTAGAACAGGTTTGGCATTGTTTACTTCATTTTTTTTTATTCTATTTTTTGGCCCATTTTTAATTAAAAGAATTGGATCATACCAATCAATTGGTCAGCCTATTAGAGAAGACGGTCCTGAGTCTCACTTAGTGGCTAAAAAAGGGACTCCAACAATGGGGGGAATAATAATTTTGATGTCTATAGTTGGATCAATGATTCTATGGGTCAATCCTGAAAGCTATATATCTTGGCCAATTATATTCCTTCTTATATCTTTTGGATTAGTTGGTTTTGCAGATGATTTTAGTAAGGTTAAGAAAAAATCAAGTAATGGAATTTCTGCGAAAATAAGACTCTTTTTTCAAATAATAATATCGTTGATATTTATTTACTGGATATCAACCTATAATGAAATTGATATTCAGTTATTATCTTTGCCTTTTCTTAAGAATATATTTCTAAACTTAGGTTTATTTTCAATTCCATTCGTTATATTGGTAATTCTAGGATCAGCAAATGCAGTTAATCTTACAGACGGTCTTGATGGGCTAGCAATTGTTCCCATTATGATTGTCTCTGCGACTTTTGCTGTAATCTGCTATTTGGCAGGAAATATGATTTTTTCAAACTATCTTTACATTAATTATTTACCTGGAGCAGGTGAATTAACCGTGCTTTGCGCAGCCATAATTGGATCCGCTCTTGGCTTTTTATGGTACAACGCGCCTCCTGCAATGGTCTTTATGGGCGATACAGGCTCTTTGTCATTAGGCGCTGCATTGGGGGGTATAAGTGTTCTAACCAAGCAAGAAATTGTATTAGCAATAGTGGGAGGAATATTCGTGGCAGAAGCGGTGTCAGTAATTCTTCAGGTTGGATCATATAAGTTAACCGGCAAACGAATATTCAAAATGGCCCCCTTACACCATCATTTTGAGAAGAATGGTATTGCAGAGTCAAAAATAGTAATTCGTTTTTGGATAATTGCTTTAATTCTTGCCTTGATTGGACTCGCAACACTTAAGATCAGGTAACTAAATGTTGAAGTCAAAATGTTTTTCAAAGAAAAGCTATGTAGTCATTGGCATGGGAAAAACGGGATGTTCTATTTATAAATCTCTCATTAATAGTGGAGCCGTAGTATATTTTTGGGAAGATAATCTCATACATTCAAAAAAAATATTAAATAAAGGATATAAAAAGTATTCTTCTAAAATAAGTCAAATAGACTATGTTATACCTAGTCCTGGAATTACTACAAAAGGAAAGTCAGCACATAAACTGTTTAAAAAATTAATTTCAAAAAATACTAAACCGATAAGTGAATTAGATTTATTTCAAATATACCTAGATAATTTAAATATAAGGAACCAGATTAAAATAATTGCGGTTACAGGTACAAATGGAAAATCAACTACAGTGTCGCTCATTCATCATATTCTTAAAAAAAATAAATTCAACACACAACTTGCGGGAAATATAGGTAACCCAATCTTTGAAACAAAGATGATTAAAAAAGGTTTTTATGTCTTAGAATTATCATCTTATCAATTAGAGAGCTCCAAAAAATTTCAACCTGATATTGCCTGTATACTTAATTTAACCCCAGATCATTTGGCGAGACACAATACTATGTCCAATTATGGTAATGCTAAATTAAATATTTTTAAAAATATAAATAGCTCTCAAAAAGGTTTTTTTAATAATGATTCGATTATAAAAAAATTAATAAAAAAGAATACTCATTTGAGTAAAATGAAAAATTTAAAGCAGATTAATAAAAATAAAAAAAACTCCACTAAAAAATTAAATGTAAATCAATATAATTTACTGAGTAACGACCAAAACTACCGCTTCTCGTATGAAATTTTGAAAGAAGTGGGCCTAAGCAGCAATAAAATCTTCAATGCTTTTAAATCGTTTAGAGGGCTTGAGTTTAGACAGCAAATAATTTTTTCAGACAAAAAGAAACTTATCATAAACGATTCCAAATCAACAAATTATCATTCTCTAATTGCTGCGCTAAAAAAATATAAAGATATCATATTGATATGTGGCGGTCAGATAAAAAGCAATAATATCAATATATTAGATCACAGTGTTGGCAATATTAAAAAAGTAATAATTATTGGAGAGAAATCTAATACTTTTCACAAATACTTTCAGAGTAAAGTTACCACAGTTTATGTTCACAGCTTAGATAAAGCAGTGGTCGAAATGAGTAAATTTATGAAGACCAATACAGATTTCAATACTTTTTTATTTAGTCCAGGCGCCGCTTCATTTGACCAATATAATAACTTTGAAGAACGTGGAAGACATTTTAATAAACTTATAAGCAAACTTAGAAAATAATGAATAAAAGAACTTATGAACAGTCAATAATTACAAACTGGATTACTGAAATAAATAAACCAATTTTTTTTTGTATAACAGTATTAATAACTTTTGGTCTATTAATAAGTTTAACTATAAATCCTGGTACAAGCAGGTATCTCAATAACAATCTATTTGCATTTTTTAATATACAGGCTTTGTACCTTGCAATAGGTTTTTTAGTATTTATTTCTATTTCACTGATTGAGACAAAATACATAAAATTATTTAGTGTGATATTATTTATAGTATTTTTTGCTTTACTAGCTCTTACTCTATTATTTGGGGATGAAATCAAAGGTTCAAGAAGATGGATAAGTTTTGGATCTTTTTCTCTCATGCCAATAGAATTAGTAAAGCCAGTATTTTGCGTTGTATTGGCTCTGATATTAAATAATCAATACCAAGGCACAAAAATATCATCTCACTCACTAAGTGCTTTAATCTATATTTCAGTTGCAAGTATACTTGTTTTGCAGCCTGATATTAGTCAATTTTTTTTATTATCAGCTATTTATTTTGGTTCAGTGCTTATGAGTGGTTTCAGTATTATGATACTTACTGTAATTGTAGTTTTTGGAATTCTAAGTTTTATGATGATATATTTGCTCAATTTTAATGTTCAAAATAGAATAAATTCATTTTTATTTCCAAATGAATATGACGTAAGTCAAACTGAAATTTCTCTTCAAGCAATTAAACAAGGAGGTATTATTGGTGTGGGACCGGGTAATGGTCTTTTAAAAAATAAAATTCCTGAAGCTAATTCAGATTATATTTATTCTGTGGTTGCAGAAGAGTATGGTCTCATAGGTTGTACACTTATATTATTAATCTTCTTTATAATATCATTTCAAGGTTTCAAAAAAATTTACGGAAACAATGATCACTTTATTCAAATCTGTTTATTTACCCTTATTTTATACGTATGCTTACAGGCCTTAATCCACATAGGGGTAAATATAAGGTTGATACCAACAACTGGAATTACCTTACCGTTTATCAGCTATGGAGGTTCATCGGTCCTTGGCATGTCAATTGCAGCGGGTTTAATTTTATTATTTTCAAAGAATCGACATATTCGTGAATAGACTAACTTTATGAAAAAACTTTTTTTAGTAGGTGGAGGTACTGGCGGCCACTGTATACCAATAAATGTAGTTTATTCGGAGGCACCTAAAAATTTTAAATGCTTTATTTTAACCGATAACAGAGGCCAGAAATATTTCGATAATATAGACTCAAATAATGTAATTATACTTAGAAATCTTATTTCTTCTCAATCAAGACTAGCAAATATTATAAATTCTCCGTTCTTATTTATTCAATCAATGTTATACAATTTTAAAATCAAACCCGATTACACTTTAGGTTTTGGTGGATTTTTCACAATACCTGTTCTTTTCGCTAGTTTAATAATGAGAAAAAAAATTTTTCTTCATGAGGGTAATGCATTTATTGGAAAAGCGAATAAATTATTATTTAAATATGTAGGTAATATCTTTACAACTTTCAACGAAACGCATGGTGAAAAGCTAATTCAAAATAAAAATTCATTCAGAGTTGGTTTGCCAACTAGGAGCAGTAAAAACTTAGAAAACAAACAAACTAATAAAAAAAATCAGCTTAAAATATGTATTCTTGGTGGCAGCCAAGGTGCAAAAAACCTTTCAGATAATATCGCTCATTCGATCATAAAATCTAAGAATGAATGTAAGAAAGAATTTATTGTTTACCACCAATGTAGGAAAGAAGATGTAAACTTAGTAGAAAAACTTTATAGAGAAAATAGTATTGAGTGCTATGTAAATGTATACTTCAGCAATGTCACAGATATTTTAGAGAATACAAATTTAATTATTTCACGAGCTGGCTCATCGACTGTAAATGAAATTATTTGCTTTGGAATTCCCTCAATTTTGATTCCTTTTCCATATGCTGCCGACAACCATCAATATTATAATGCATCAGTTCTTAAAAGCCTTAATTGTGCTGAAATAATTAAGGACAAAGATATGAATACTCACTTATTATCAAGTCTGATCAATAAAATAATCAACAGCCCGCAAAGAAGAGAGTCTATTAAAGAAACTTTAAAAAAAGAGTATATAAACAATCCTGTTGAAAGAATTTTTAAGCATATAGAAGCAAGTCGATGAAATTAAATAAAAATAAATTAATACATATTGTAGGAGTTGGTGGAATTGGGATGAGTGGAATTGCAGAAATTTTATCAGAAATGGGATATCAGGTTCAAGGAAGTGATATAAAAATTAACGCAAATATTGTTCGATTAAATAAAAAGAAAATAAAAACTTTCAATTCACATAAACAGTCAAATTTAAAAAATGTCAGCTTAGTTGTTTATTCATCTGCAATAAGTAAAAACAATATTGAGCTTGAACATTCCAAAAAAATTAAAATTCCTTCAATTTCAAGAGCTGAAATATTATCTCAAATTGTAAAACTAAAAAAAACTATAGCTATATCTGGGTCCCATGGGAAAACTACTACGACATCTCTAATTTCAGCAGTTTTAAATGGGGCAAGAATGAAACCCACTGTAATCAATGGCGGGATAATAAATCAGTTTGGAACAAATACAAAATTAGGATCAGGTGATTGGTTAGTAGTTGAAGCTGATGAATCTGACGGTACTTTTGTGAAACTTCCATCCTCAATTTCTGTGGTAACTAATATTGATAAAGAACATCTTGATTACTATTCAAATTTTTCAAATCTAAAAAACTATTTCAAAAGGTTTATCACACAAGTTCCCTTTTATGGTTTCGCAGTTATATGTATAGATGATAATGAGCTACGTAAGTTAGCTGCAAATATAAGTACTACAAAAATTATTAGAACTGGTTTTCATAGAGAAAGTGATATCAAATGTATTAAATTAAGATATAAAGCCAATGAAACAATATTTGATGTTTTTGTAAAAGAGCAAAACCAAACTATTAAAAATATTAAGTTACCACTTCATGGAGCGTATAATGTAAATAATGCATTAGCTGCTATAGCAGTTGGTCTTCAATTAAATGTAAAACCAGAAATAATTAAGAAGTCTCTAAATTCTTTTAAGGGTGTCCAAAGAAGACTTACTGAATTATGGAGTAATAATAACATAAGAGTTGTTGATGATTATGCCCATCATCCGACTGAAATAAATAATGTATTAAAAGGGCTGGTTGATGCAGACAAAAAAAATAGAATAATAACTATTTTCCAACCTCATAGATTCTCAAGGGTTTTAGATTTGAAAAGCAAATTCACGAAGTGTTTTAAGAATAGTGAATATGTATTTGTTTCGGATGTTTATGGAGCGGGTGAGAAAAAACCAAAAAATTTCGATTTAAATAAATTTATTAGTAACATTGCAAAAAATTCTAAAGTCAGAGCTGAATATTTTGTTAAAAATGATCAACTATTTGAATTAACAAAGAAGAATAGATCAAAAATAATCTTTTTATTTTTAGGGGCTGGGACAGTTACAGATTGGGCTCAAAATTTTGCTAAAGAGTTAAAAAAAATTTATGAATGAAAATCAAAGGGAATTTTTAAAAAATTGTAAAAAAAACAATGTAATTGGAAAAATTCAAATAAATCATAATTTATCAAAATATACTTGGTTTGGGGTAGCAGGCAACGCTGAGATATTTTATATGCCCCCAAATTTTGAAGAATTAGCAAAAGTTTTAGAAATCAACAGAGATAAATTACCAGTAACGGTGATTGGAGCTGGATCGAATATCATTATAAGAGATGGTGGAATATTTGGCCTTGTAATAAAATTAGGAAAAGAATTTAGTCAAATTAAATTACATAATGATTGTATTGAAGTTGGAGCTGCAACCTACGATAGAGTATTATCGAATTATTGTCAGAAAAATGAAATAGGCGGAATGGAGTTTTATTTTGGAATTCCGGGAACACTTGGTGGTGCAGTTCGTATGAACGCCGGTTGTTATAATTCTGAAACAAAAGATGTTTTTATTAAAGCAAAGTGTGTTGATTTTAGGGGGGAAGTCTCAGAAATACGTAATTCGAAGGAATTATTTTCTTATAGGGAAAGTAATATACCTCAAGATATGATTATCTGCGATGTATATATGCAAAAAAAAAATGCAAGCAAAAATGCAATTTCCCTAAAAATGAAAGAAATTGATGATCAAAGAAAAAAAGCTCAACCTCAGCAAATTAAAACAGCAGGAAGTACATTCAAAAACCCTAAAAATCAGACTGATAAAAAAGCATGGGAAATTATTGAAGAAGCTGGTCTTAAAAATTTTGAGCTTCAGGGAATATGTTTCTCTTCTAAGCATTCAAACTTCATAGTTAATAATCAAACTAAATCAGCAAACCTTATCGAAGACTTCGGAGAATATGTTAGGTCTGATGTAAAGAAAAAATTGGGAATAAGCTTAAACTGGGAAATAAAGATATTTGGTGAAAGATGAATAAAGACAAAAAAATTATGCTTTTGTATGGAGGCATTTCTGCAGAAAGAGAAATAAGTATTATCACCTCAAAAGAAATAAGCAAATCTCTTAAAAATATGGGCTACAATATTGTAGAAATTGATGCAAATGAGAATCTGTTAGCTGACCTTGAACTGCATAAACCTGACATAGTATTCAATGGATTACACGGAACATGGGGAGAAGACGGAAGTGTTCAAGAAATACTTGAAAAATATGGAGTGCCTTACACTCATTCTGGAATTGAGTCATCCAAATTAGCAATGGATAAATACAAATCTGCTGAACTATTTATGGAAAATGGGTTCAATCATCCTTTAACGAAATTGATGAAGATAGAGGAAGTGAAAGATCAAAATATATTTGATTTTCCCTATGTCTTAAAACCTAGAAATGAAGGATCTAGTGTTGGAGTTAGCATTATTAGAAACCATGAGGAATTAAATAAATACTTATCTGAGAATAAATTTCGAAATGAATTATTGCTTCAGCAATTTATAGAGGGTCCTGAGATAAATGTTGCTGTTATAGGAACAAATAAAACTGGTTCTATTGAAATTGATCCAAAAAATGAATTCTATGATTACGAATCAAAGTACTTTGATGCAGGGAAAACAAAACATATAATTCCACCAAGATTAGAGAGCGACATGATTAAAAAAGTTGAAGGTTTAGGTTTAGATGCTCATAAATTATTGGGTTGTAAGGGAATCAGCCGAACCGAATTTATATTAGATAAAGTGACAAAAAAATTTTATATATTAGAGCTTAACACCCAACCCGGCATGACTCCAACTTCATTAGTCCCTGAAATTGCAAATTATAAAGGCATAAACTTTGATAATCTTATTAATTGGATCCTGTTAGATGCAACGAAAAATTAAAATAATAAATATTGCTTCCTTTTCTTTAATATTCATTTCTCTTATTGCAATTTTTGTATTTCTAAAATTTCCAAGTTTACTAAATAATTCATTTCAAATTAAGAATATAATTATAGAAGGTTCTGAAAAATCAAATATATCTGAGATTGAAAATAATGTGACTGAATTCAAAGGTAATCTTATTGGCTTAAATTTTTATTCCATCAAGGAAATTGTAGAGTCAAGTGAATGGGTAAAGCGGGCGTCTATAAAAAAAGTTTTACCATCAACTTTAAAAATAAATGTAACTGAGAACAATCCATATGCAATATACTTTCAAGAAGGAAAATCTTTTCTTATGGATCTTGATGGATCAATCATTACTGAAATTAACTTAAACAATTATGAAGATGACCTCTTATTTGTAAGGGGTGAGAACTCGCCAGAATTACTCGAGCAATTAATCAGGGATATAAGTATTGCGTTTCCAAATTTAACTCAAACTCTTGAAGAAGTTGAATTTGTTGAAAAAAGAAGGTGGAATCTAAAATTAAATAATAAATTGCTTGTAAAATTACCAGATGAAAACATTCAACAATCATTAAAAAATTTAAAACAGCTTTTTGAGGAGCAAGAAATAATGGAAAGTAACATTATTGAAATAGATTTAAGAATTCAAGGAAGAGCAGCCCTCAAAGTTTTAGATGGAAAAATAAATTATGGTATTGATGAGATTTAATGGGTCAAAAAATAATTAGTGCGATTGACATAAGAGCCGACAAAGTAATTTGCCTTATTGCTCAAGAATTACAAATATTAGACAAAGGTAAAATTCTTCAACTTATTGGAATAGGTACTTCTAAGCTGAAAGTCAATTGTTTAAAGCCCTTTTCATTGGAAACAGATGAAATTAAAAATCATCTTGATGCCGCAATTTCGAAAGCAGAAGTAGATGCCGGTATAAAGATTAGTAACGTTTATGTCAGTATATCAGAAAACATGAAATCAGATTATATTGAATTTGAAAATAAAATTTCAGGTAGAATCATAACAGAAAATGATATCAAATCTTTTTTTGAAGATACAAAATTTAAAAGATTATATACTGAAACTGATGAACCACTTCATTCCTTTCCAATAAGTTACAAAGTAGATAATAAAAAAAGCTTATCAGATCCAATTGGTATGAAAGCTGAAACTCTTCATACAAAATGGCATGTGATATCAACTTCAAAAGACTATCTAAGTAAAATATTAGATTTATTAAATAATCAAGACATAAGCCTTAAACAGATAGTTTCGAGTCACTATGCTAGCAGTCTAGCTGTGTTATCAGAAGAAGAAGCAGATAATGGAGCAGTAAGTATCGATATTCAAAAAAACAAGACAATTATTTCTTATACCTTTGACAACCAACTTATTGGCTATGATACTGTTAAAGTTGGAACATATAATTTTTCAAATGATATATCACAAGTCAAATCAATTTCACTAGAAGAGGCCGAAATAGTAAGAAAGCAAATTGATGCAATGAATAGTCAGAGAATTTATGAAAAAAAATTAGAAAAGTATTTTGAAATATATTCATCAAGAGCAGAAGAATTATCAAATTTAATAAAAAATATAATTTCTAAATCAAAATTTAGCTCTCTAGTATCTAATAATATCGTGCTTACTGGATATGGAGCAAAATCGTTAACTATGCAAAAATTCATCAAAAATCAAATGAGTGATAGTAATTTTCGTTTAGGGTCGACAAAAAAAATTAACGGATCAAAAACTTATTTAGATAATCCGTCTCTTGCATCTGCATTTGGTCTTTTAAATTATGCCGCAAACCATAATATGGAGGGAGATAAGGATGAGTCTAAATCAGAAAAAAAATCAGTATTTTCAGTAGTTTATAATTTTATTAGAAACCTTTAAATAGTAACAAAAAGAAATAATCTTTGTTTTTTCCCGTGGTTTTAAACAATTTATAAACATCAGGATGCAAAAAACCATAAATAAGTCATTCAATATTGAGGGTGTAACTTTACACAGTGGTGAAAAATCAAATTTGTCTGTTAACCCAGCGACTGCCAACACTGGCATCGTATTTAGAAGAGTTGATATTAAAAATTCTAATGAAGAGTCACTAATTGAAGCAAAGTTTAATAACGTTAGCGTCTCAGATCTATGTACAAAGATTACTAATAAATACGGAATACCAGTTTCAACAATTGAACACTTGATGTCAGCTTTACATGGCATGGGAATTGATAACGCTATTGTTGAAGTAGATTGTGATGAACTACCGATCCTTGATGGTAGCTCCCTAGAATATGTACGTAACATTGAGGAAGTTGGTCTTAAAAGTTTAAATATAGAAAAAAAATATCTTAGCATATCTAGACCAATTGTGTTTAGTATGAATGATTCTTTTGTGAAAGTTTCCCCATCTGATAATTTAGAAATTGATTATACAATTTCTTATGATCACAATCTTATAAAGGAACAAAGATTTAATTATGAGTTAAAAGATTCAAACCAGTTTAAGAATCTTATTTCTAATTGCAGAACTTTTGGCTTTAAAGAAGAGGTAGACTCTCTCAGAAAAAAAGGTCTTATAGCAGGAGGTTCTTTAGATAATGCAATTGTCCTTGATAAAAAAGGAATTATGAATAATGACAAATTGCGTCAAGAAAATGAATTTGTTAAACATAAAATACTCGATTTCATTGGTGATATTTATCTCTTAGGATATTCAGTGAAAGGAGCGTTTGAAATATATAAAGGTGGTCACAGATTAACCCATGAAACTATGAATTCAATAATGTCTGATCAGTCTAACTGGCGCCTTATAAATGAAGATAATTTAAATGATAAAAATTATCAAAAAACCTATTACACGAAGTCCGTAGCTGCATCATTATAATTTAGAAATTCATCTTTAATCTTCTCAAATAATCATTAAAATTATGGTTATGAAATTAATAAAAATCTTTACTTTTCTAGCTTTAGTTACTTTTACTCTTAGCGGTTGTTCAGATACAAAGTTAGTTACGCCTGAAACAGAAGGTGAAAAACTTCAAATACTCTACTCAAATGCTATGGAATTAGTTAAAAAAAGAGATTTTGTAGATGCGGCAATACTATTTGAAGATATTGAAAGACAATATCCGTATTCTAAGTGGTCTAATCAGGCGCAATTAATGACTGCATTCTGTTATTATAAAACACAATTTCATGATGAAAGCCTGGATGCTCTAGAAAGATTTATAGCGCTATACCCTGGCAGTAAGAAAATTTCATACGCTTACTATCTGCGAGCTCTAAATTATTTTGAGCAGATTAAGGATGTTGAAAGAGATCAGAGTATGACAGCCAAATCTAAACAGGCGTTTTATGAGGTTGTAAACAAATATCCTGATTCCGAGTTTGTTGAAGATGCTTATTTAAAAATTGACATTATCAATGACAGGCTGGCAGCAAAAGAAATTGAAATTGCCAGATATTATCAATTTAGACAGCAATGGATATCAGCAATTAACAGGTATAATAAAATTTTAGAGGATTATGATACTTCCGTGTATACAGAGGAAGCATTACATAGACTCGTTGAAATTTATTACTCTCTTGGATTAACTGAAGAAGCGAAAAGATACGCATCAACTTTAGGTTTTAATTTTCCTGATAGTGATTGGTACACAAAAAGTTACGAGTTAGTTAAAGATTTAAGTTAAATAAAAGTAGTGGAAAAATTTCCAAAAAAAAAATTTCAAGAACTTGTAAAGAATATTCAGCACCATAACAATCTTTACTACAATAATGATAGCCCTGAAATAAGTGATGCAGAGTACGACGCTCTGATAAATGAGTACAAAAATATCAAAAAACTTTTTCCTGAAGAAACTATGCAATCTGATATTTTGAACAAAATTGGAGGTAGGGCTTCTGATTTATTTTCAAAATTTAATCATCCTACAAGAATGCTATCTCTTGATAACGCCATGTCAGAAGAAGACCTGAAAAATTTTCAAAAAAAGATATCTAATTTCTTAAACAAAAAGGGTATTGATTTTGAATTTTCATCTGAACCTAAAATTGATGGTCTATCAGTTAATTTAATTTATAAAAACGGAAAACTTGTAACAGCTGCCACCAGAGGCGATGGTCAAATTGGGGAAAATATTACAGACAATGTAATTACAATCAAGGATATACCAAAAATCTTAAAAACAAAATCTCCGCCAGTCTCCATTGAAATTAGAGGTGAAATATTCATCACTAAAAATGATTTTTTGAAGCTGAATACAGAAAACAAATTTGCAAATCCAAGAAACGCCGCAGCAGGGAGTCTAAGACAGTTGGATTCAAAAGTTACCGCAAAGCGTCCACTCAAATTTATTGCGCATGGATTTGGATCATTTACTGAAGAAAAGAGCAGTTATTACGATCAATTAATTGAATTCAAATCGTGGGGGATCCCTATAAGTCCATTCTTAAAAAAAGCTAAAAACCTAAAAGATTTATTAAAGATTTATGATGAAGTTAATAATAAAAGAGCAGAAATACCATATGATATTGATGGACTTGTATACAAAGTGAATAACTTATCTTTTCAAAATAGATTAGGCATTGTAGGCAAATCCCCTCGATGGGCCATAGCCCATAAATTTGCTTCAGAAACTGCACAAACTGAAATTAAAAAAATAGATATTCAGATTGGAAGAACTGGATCGGTAACGCCTGTCGCAAGACTGAAATCAATTAACATTGGTGGTGTATTGGTATCAAACGCTACATTGCATAATTTTGAAGAAATAGAAAAAAAAGATATTCGTGAGGGTGACTCTGTTATTGTTGAAAGAGCAGGCGATGTAATTCCTCATATTCTTGAAGTTGTATCTAAGAATAAAAAAAATAGACCAAATCTTTTTAAACCACCTAAATCATGTCCAATATGTACATCACCAATAGTTATTGACCCTGATGAAGTTGTTGTCAGATGTTCAGGTACTTACGTATGTGATGCGCAAAAAATTGGTAGGCTGAAACATTTTGTATCAAGAAGTGCACTAGATATTGAGGGTTTGGGAGATAAACAAATCAATCTATTTTATAATAAGGGATTAATAGAGGACTACGCTGATATTTTTGACCTTGAAGCAAAAAGAGATGTAATTGTTAATATAGAAGGATGGGGCACACTTTCGTTTAACAATTTAATAAATGCAATAGATCAAAAGAAAAAAATTGAGTTATCAAAATTTATTTATTCCTTAGGAGTTCGTTTCGTGGGGCAAATAAATGCAAAATTAATCGCATCAGCTTTTTCAAACATTAAGAGCTTTATAAGTTTTTTTGAAGGAAAGAGCGATATACTTAGTACCCTTGAAAATACAGATGGACTGGGTCCAAAAGTTATTCAATCATTTATAGAATACTCATCAATTAAATCTAATAAGAAACAAATATTAAAACTAACCCAGAGAGTTGATCTATTTATTAAAAAAATAGACACCGTTAAATCAAAAATAACTGGAAAGAAAATAATTTTTACTGGAACGCTGTCATCAATGTCTAGGGCTGAGGCAAAAACAAAAGCTGAGAAACTCGGCGCAAAAGTCGTTTCATCAATAAGTAAATCTACAGATATAATCGTTACAGGTGAAAATTCTGGATCAAAGTTAAAAAAAGCAAAAGAATTAGGTGTCAGGGTAATGAATGAGAAAGAATGGTCAAATTTAGCTAATTAATCAGGGGGGAAGTTTGGTCTATCAGCCATTTTTTCTCCTGTTCATTCATAAATCGCAATAGATTTGATTTTACATCTGAGTGATACTTATCAATCCACTCAATTTCCTTTTTATTCAACATTTTTTTATTTATTAAATCTCTTTCGAACGGAGCCATTGTTAATGTTTTAAAATGCAAATAACCTTTACTTATTTGAGACATAATTAGGCTCTCAATCCTTATACCGTAGTCATTTTTTTTATAGAAACCAGGTTCATTTGAAACAACCATACCTTCTTCAAAAGATATTCTAGAAAATTGTGAAATAGAAGGGGGACTTTCGTGTACATTTAAGAAACAGCCGACCCCATGTCCAGTTCCGTGTTCAAAATTACAATTTATTTCTTTGAGATATTTTCTTGCAAGATTATCTAATTTTTTACCTTTTTCTCCGTACTTAAATCTACTACGTGCGACCGCAATATGACCTTTTAAGACTCTAGTATACATATCTATTTGATCTTTTCGCGGCTTATTAAAACTTATTGTTCTCGTTACATCCGTCGTTCCATCAAAGTACTGAGCGCCAGAATCAACTAGAAATAAATCTGATTTTCTTATTTTTTTGTTGGTTAATTTATTTGCACGATAGTGAACAATTGCTCCATTTGAGCCTGTACCCGCAATTGTCGGAAAGCTGAGTGAAAAGAAATTTTTATTACTCGTTCTTAAATTATCTAAATATTTAATTGCGTCCATTTCTGTTATATTTTTATTTTGTACTTGGTCTTTAGCCCAAAATATAAATTTTGTTAATGATGCACCATCTCTTTTATGCGAATTAATCATACCTTTTTGTTCAGTTTTATTTTTTTTTGATTTTAGTAACTGTATGACATCCCCTTGAAGTTTTAATGTCCCATAACTTTTAATCGCATTGGCTAGATTAAAATTAATCGTATTGATGTCACATATGAATGATTTATTAACTCCACGCTTTTTGATGAATGGATAAATATCTTTTTGCTTTTTGAAAGAGACATCAATTTTCAATTGCTTTTTTAAATTGTTTTTACAATCAGAAAAAATGTAACATTTTCCAGTTTTATGAATAATTGCTTGAGATAGAAATATAGGTGTATACTCAATATCATTTGATCTTATATTGAATACCCACGAAATTGAGTCACATGCAGTTAAAACATAGTAATCTGTTTTAGATTTTTTTAAAAAATCGACAATTTTATTTATTTTACTTTTAGTACTTTCACCTGAAAAATTTTTTTCTAAAACAAATGGCTTTGAAATGCTTTTCTTTGGTTTCGTTTTCCAGATTTGATCAATGAGATTTTTCTCTAGTGGTATTAAATTTGTTTTTTTACCTAAAGATTTTGAATATGATTTAATTTTAAAATAAGGCAAAATGTTACCGTCAAACCCAACATTTTTAGCTTTTTTTAATTTTAGTAAATTTAATGGAGTTAGTTTATTGTAATTAAATATCTTATATTGTCCTTTATTTACCTCATTCTGAGCTTGAATGGTATAACGCCCATCAACAAATAAATAAGCTTCTTTTATGCCTACAATGACATCTCCGGCTGATCCAGTAAAGTTGCTAATCCACTCTAGTCGTTTACTGTAATTTGGCAAAAATTCATTCTGATATTCGTCTGAGTGTGGAATTAAGTAATAATCAATTTTATTTTTAATTAATAGTTTTCTTATTTCAGCAATTTTTTTTGAGGTATTCAACATGGTTTTAGAAAATCAGATATTAATTTTTTTGTACCATGTTTATCAAAATCCACAACTGCCTTTGTGCCGTCAATATCTTTTATTCGACCAATACCAAATTTTTTGTGTTCAACTGTTTGCCCTATTTGAAGTAAAACATCATCGTTTATATCTCTAACATTTTCTATTTCCATATCAACTACTGTTCGATAACTTGAAGATGGATCGTTTTTAAAATCTAATTTTCTTGGTTTAAAATCAAAATCTTGATTAAATTCATCAAATTCTTGATTTTGGAATCTGTCCATATGGCTTGACGCGTGATTAATAGTTTTTATTAATTCTTGATCTAACTCCTCAATAAATCGAGATTGCAATGAAGGCATCCAATTGTTTTGAAATCGACGACTCATTGATGTTGAGATATTTATTATTTTTTTAGCTCGCGTTATGCCGACATATGCAAGTCTACGTTCCTCTTCAATTCCTTTATTGCCAGTTTCATCAATTGTTTTTTGGTGAGGAAAAAGCCCTTCTTCCCAACCTGGCAAAAAAACATAATCATATTCAAGACCTTTAGCGGCATGAAGCGTCATGATACTTACTTTATTGTCTTCATTATTTTCATCTATAGCTGTAACTAAAGATACATGCTCTAAAAACTCCTCGATACTGTTATAGTCTTCCATCGCAATTATTAATTCCTTAATATTTTCTATTTTTGTTTGAGCAGAGACATTTTTATCATTTTTAAGCATATTCATATAACCAGACTCATCGAGCAGCATTTTTAATATGTCATAAAACTGCATATTATCGATGGATGATTTTCCTCTATCGATAACAGAAATGAATGTTTTTAAGCTTTCAGATATTTTTTTTGTAAATTCATCTGTATCAACCATATCTTTTGATGCTTGATACAACGAAATTCGTTTTTGTTTTGCATAAGATAAAATATGATTAAATGATTTTTCTCCTATACCTCTTTTGGGGACTGTTAAAGCTCTTTCAAATGCGACATCATCTTGACTTTCATAGACCAGCCTAAGATATGAAACAGCATCTTTTATTTCTGATCTCTCATAGAACCGGATACCACCTACAATACGATAAGGAATTGAGTATTTAATCAAAGACTCCTCTATTTCACGCGATTGAAATACTGCCCTTACTAATATTGAGATATTGTTCAGGTCAGGGTTATCATCACTATACTTCATAATATCCTGAGCAACTAAATCGGCCTCGTCTCTACTTGAATTAACTAAATGTAAATGTATGGGCTCTCCATCACCTTGGTCCGAAACAAGCTCCTTGCCAAGTCTATATTCGTTATAACTAATTAATGATGATGCAGACTTAAGTATATTGTTTGTTGATCGATAATTTTGTTTAAGTCGTATTACCTTTGCATTTTCAAATTCTTTTTCAAATCGAAGCATATTATCAACTTCAGCGCCACGCCAACTATAAATTGATTGATCATCGTCTCCAACACAACAAACATTTTGATGATGAGAACCAAGAAGTTTAAGCCATTTATATTGTGCAGCATTGGTGTCTTGGTATTCATCCACATGAATATATTTAAAATTATTGCTATAACGTTTGTGAATATCAGGGACTTTAAAAAGATTGATACATTGTAAAAGCAAGTCACCAAAATCTAGGCAATTAATTTCAAATAACCTTGCTTGGTAAATTTTATAAATTGAGAGACTCTTTTCATCGACTAAATTATCTAGTGACTCAGATTTTATATCATTTGGATTAAGAGCTTTGTTTTTCCAATGATCAATTTTAGATTGTATTAATTTGGGTGAAAACTGAGATTGGTCTAAGTTTTCAGACTTGATGATTTGCTTGATCAGGGAAAGCTGATCATCCTTATCAAGTATAGTAAAACTTTGTTTAAGACCAATTACCTCAGCGTGGTTTCTAATTATTTTTGCTCCAATTGAATGAAAGGTTCCCATCCAAGGCATCTTTTCCATATTTTGACTTACTAGTTTTTGAACACGTTCGGACATTTCTCTGGCAGCCTTGTTAGTAAAGGTTACGCAAAGAATCTGAGAGGGGAATGCCAAGTTATTATCTATAATATGAGCAACTCGCGTAGTAAGTACTTTAGTTTTTCCAGTTCCAGCTCCTGCAATAATTAGATTTGGACCCTCGGTGCTACAAACAGACTCATATTGTAGTGGGTTAAGACTTTCTAGGTAATTTACTTCAGTCATAACTGACCCTTTAAGTGATTCAGAACATATAGTCTAATTGCGCTTGATAAATTGGAAGTGTTCTTAGTCTTATCTATTTTTGAGATTATTTTATCTGGAGTAGTATTTTCTTTTTTGCTCAGTTTTAATATTTCTTCCCAAAATTCAGTTTCAAGAAATACACTGGTAATGTGGCCATCTATCTTGACAGTGCGCTTATTGGAATTGGGCATGAACGAACTATGAAGAAGAAATCATTTTTGATGGATTGAGAAGAGACTTTATCTTTCTTACATCAATAAATTTTAGGATTTTATTTGCCTCAATTAGCGTAATATTTTTCTTATGTGCAAGCTTTGCGAGTTCTGCAGCTTTTACGTATCCAATTTCAGGAGCGAGGGCAGTTACAAGCATTAAGGAATTCTCAACACCTTCTTTTATATTTCTTAAATTCGGTTTAATTCCCTTTAGGCACTTATCGCAAAAGTTTGTAACCCCTGAGGATAATAAATTGATTGAATTAATTATGTTAAAACCAATTACTGGTTTAAATGCATTGAGTTCAAAATGACCTTGAGTTCCTGCCATTGATATTACGTTATGACTACCCATAACCTGTAAACAAGCCATTGTTAAAGCTTCACTTTGAGTCGGATTTACCTTACCAGGCATTATAGATGACCCGGGTTCATTCTCAGGTAAATTCAGTTCTCCTAGACCTGATCTTGGTCCAGAAGCTAACAGCCTAATGTCATTTGCTATTTTGAAAAGATCCGTTGCAATAACATTTAATACTCCCGATAGTTCTACAAGAGAGTCATGAGAGGCCAAGGCTTGGAATTTATTGCTTGCAGGTTTAAATTTAATTTTATTAATTTTACTTATTTCATTTGCAACAAGTCTATCGAACCCTTTTTTTGTATTCAGACCAGTTCCAACGGCCGTCCCTCCTTGGGCTAAATAACTTAAGTTAATTAGGGCTGTCTTCAGTCGTTTAATGTTCATATCAATCTGAGATTGATAACCTGAAAATTCTTGTCCAAGTGATAAGGGAGTTGCGTCTTGCAAGTGTGTCCTGCCGATTTTGATGATACTTTTCCATTTCTTAGACTGACTACCTAAAGTTTTTTCCATTTCATTTAAAGCCGGAATAAGTTCATCTGTAACTTTTTTTGAGGCCGCAATATTAATTGCAGACGGAAAACTGTCATTAGTTGATTGACTTTTGTTGACATGATCGTTTGGGTGAACTGGACTATTCGTTCCAAGTTTTCCGGTAAGTTTTTTATTAGCAAGATTAGCGATGACTTCATTTACATTCATGTTAGTTTGAGTTCCAGATCCAGTCTGCCAAACCGAAAGAGGGAATTGATCATTATGCTTCCCGGTAAGAATATTTTTTGATGCACTAATTATTGCATTTGCTATTTTAGGAGCTAAAGACTTTTGTTTTTGATTTACTTTCGCGCAGGCCATTTTTATTGTGACTAGTGCATGTATAATCTCTATAGGCATTAAATTATTGCCAATTTTAAAATTCTTTAATGATCTTTGAGTTTGAGCTCCCCAAAAATTACTATTTGAAACTTTTATTTTGCCGATACTGTCTTGTTCTTGTCTTGTTTTTTGATTCATTTGAATTGTAGTATACTACCTTACATATATATATGGTAACGATTTAAGTTTTTTAAAGGCCGAGTGACTAAAAGTGGGAGACTTCTGTTGCCCGGTGCCTCCCGAACCGCGCTTACCTAATTAGATTAAGCAGCGAGCGCTAATTCATCGTTAGCATTTATAAAATAGCCCGATAACGGTGGTACAATACCGAGAGAAAAACTTACCTTTAAGCATTCGTCGATCCTATATCACCCCCTAATTTATGGTGGAGGTGCCGGGTACCGCCCCCGGGTCCGTAATGGGTATTACGCAAGCCGTTTATCCCTATAGCTGGGATATCCCCAGCAATCTGAATATAGTTGGATATTGAGACTTTTTAAAGAGAGTAATCTTAATATAGTATGTGTTTATTATTTGATTCAAAAAAATGCCGGTAAACAAAGAACAACTTGAAGAAATTGAAGCCTTAAGGTCTGAAATATCAGAAACAGCTCGTGTTACAGCCCCTGAATTAGAAGCAGTTTTGTACAAGCCAATAGAAGTGCTCGATCATGGCTTTATTCGTGTCATTGATTATATGGGGGATGACAGTTCAATAGTGCAGTCGGCAAGAGTATCATATGGTAAAGGCACAAAGAAGATTTCAAATGATAAAGGGCTTATTAAATATTTGATGAGGCACCGTCACTCAACCCCTTTTGAAATGTGTGAAATTAAATTTCATATTAAACTTCCAATTTTCATTGCTCGACAATGGATACGTCACAGAACTGCAAACGTTAATGAGTACTCGGCTCGCTACTCAATCCTTGATAAAGAGTTCTATATTCCATCAGCAGAAAACCTAGCAGCACAGTCAGCAATCAATAATCAGGGTAGAGGTGATGCGTTAACAGATGATGAAGCTTCTAATGTTATACAAATACTAAAAAAGGATGCAGAGCAGACATATTCTAATTATGAAACGTTATTAAACGAAAGTTCTGAGGGCAACATAATTGATGAAAGTAAATCTGGAATTGCAAGAGAATTGGCCCGAATGAATCTTACCCTCAATACCTATACACAATGGTACTGGAAGATTGACCTGAATAATTTATTGCACTTTCTTGCTCTAAGAGCTGATGACCATGCGCAGTATGAAATACGTGTTTATGCGGATGCTATGTTAGATATTGTAAAAAAATGGGTTCCTCTTACTTACGAAGCATTTGAGGATTATAGAATTGGTGGAACAGAACTCTCCGCCAAAGAGGTCAATCTGATGAGAAAACTTCTAAAAGGCGAGAAAGTATCTTTTGAAGAAGAAGGTCTGTCTAAAAGAGAATGGAGCGAACTGCAAAGAAAGTTTGAAATTAGTTAGTATTTGCTAATTGTTCTAATTTTAATCGTTTTAATAAATTCTCAGCCAATTCAATAAACATTTGGCTGACTTTATGATCTGGCACTAAATCTGTAAGAGGGTGACCTTTTTCGCACTGCTCAAGAAGCAATGGATCATGAGGAAGATTTGCGAGTATTTCATAATCATATTTTTCAGCAACTTCATTTGTTTTACTTTCACCAAAAAGTTTATATTCTTTGCCTGTATCAGGTGCCAAGAAGTAACTCATGTTTTCTACAATGCCAAGAATGGGGACTTTAGTTTTTTCAAACATCTTTAACCCTCTGATTACATCAATTAAAGCAATATCTTGAGGTGTAGTAACTATTAAACTTCCAGAGATTTTTAGTTTCTGAATCAGAGACAGTTGAACATCACCTGTGCCTGGGGGCAAATCAATGACCATAATATCTGCAGCTCCCCAATTTACTTTATCGATCATTTCATTAATTGCTTTCATGACCATGAGGCCTCTCCAGATGATGGGATTTTCATCATTTACCATGTAACCCATAGACATTGTAGATAGTCCATATCGATTGATTGTTTCAATTTTTTGTCCATCAGAATGAGGCTTTTCATTAATTCCAATCATTTTGGGAATTGAAGGACCATAAATATCAGCATCAAGTAAACAGGTTTTTAAACCAAGTGATTTAAACGCACACGCAAGATTTGATGCGACTGTTGATTTACCAACTCCTCCTTTTCCTGATGCAACTGCAAGAATATATTTTATTTGATTAGTGCCAACGCTATTTGTTTTGTTGTCTGAATTCACTTCATCATTTGCATGTGTTGAATTTTCCTTATGTAAGGTTGTGATGATATTGACTTTAGTTATACCAGGAATTTCTTTTAGTACTCTTTGAGCATCCTCAAAAATTTTTTCATTTTTTTTCTGATCATTTTCTTTAAATTCAATAATACAGTCTATTTTTCCCTCACTCACAGATACATTTTTAACCATACCCAGAGCCACTATGTTTTCTCCCGCATCTTCATTAACAACTTGTCCAAGGAGGTGTAAAGCTTGATTTTCCAGAGTTTCTGCCATTTTTTTGATCTTGTATTTACGTAATTAATTACAATATATCATAGTATAAGTGTAAATAATTGCTTTTAAGCATTTTTACCATATATAGGTAATAATTCTAAAGTATATGTCTTGGTCTGATAATAATAATAAAGATCCTTGGGGTTCTTCGGGAAATGGAAGCGGTAGACGTGGTCCAGGTCCAAATATGGATGATGTGATCCGGAATGCACAGAACCGTTTTAAGGGAATGATGCCCGGTTCTTTTTTTGGAAAATTAGGACCAATGGTCATCATTGGTATATTAATACTTATATGGCTTGCGAGTGGTTTTTATAGAGTTCTACCGGACGAGCAGGGCGTGGTTTTACAATTTGGAAAGTATACTAAAACCACACAACCTGGACTGAACTATCACTTACCGTATCCAATAGAGCGTGTATTCACACCAAAAGTAACCAAAATAAATAGAATAGATGTTGGTTACAGACAAAGTCCAGATTCTAGAGTTACGGCAATTAGAGATGTAGAAGAAGAAAGCCTAATGTTAACAGGTGATGAAAATATTGTTGATATTGACTTTTCAGTATTCTGGTTAATCAATGATGCAGGTAAATTTTTATTTAATGTTCAAGCCCCTGAACTCACTGTGAAAAGTGCTGCAGAGACTGCAATGAGAGAGTCTATCGGGCAAGGTGGCCTGCAATCAATTCTAACAGAAGGAAGAACAGAAATAGAGGAACAAACTAGATCGATTATTCAGGAAATTTTAGACGAATACGGTACAGGAATTACAATAACACAGGTACAAACTCAAAAGGCTGACCCACCAGCACAGGTAATTGACGCATTTAGAGATGTACAGGCTGCACGGGCTGATATGGAACGGCAAAGAAATGAAGCAGAGGCATATGCTAACGATATAATTCCAAGAGCAAGAGGTGAGGCAGAGCAAATTCTTCAATCTGCTGAGGGTTATAGACAAAAAGTCATTGCTGACAGTGAAGGTAAGGCAGCAAGGTTCCTGTCAATTCAAACAGAGTACGCAAAAGCTCCTCAAGTGACAAAGAAAAGAATATTTTATGAGACAATGGAAGATGTATTCTCTGATATGGACAAAGTTATCATTGACAAAGCTGGAGGTGACTCAGTTGTCCCTTATTTACCTCTTCCAGAATTAAGCAAGAAGTCACAGGAGTAATTATGAGCACTACTAGAATATCATTGATAGTTTTAGGATTTATATCAATTGTTGCTTATTTCACCCTGTTCACAGTACTGGAAGTAAAAAATGCAATCGTATTGCAGTTTGGTGATCCAAAAAGAGTAATTACTGAACCAGGTCTTAATTTTAAAATACCATTCATTCAAAATGTAATATTTATTGATAATCGTATTCTAGACATCGATGCACCTGCAGCTGAGGTAATCGCATCTGATCAAAAAAGACTTATTGTTGACGCTTATGTAAAATTCAAAATTGTTGACGTTTTAGAGTTCTATAAGGCATTTGGTAATGAAAATGTCGCGAGATCAAGAATTTCTGCAGTTGTTAATTCAAGAATTAGGGGCGTTCTAGGTGAGGAACCTCTGTCCGCCGTATTATCAGATGACCGTTCGAAACTTATGAAACAAATTACTTCATTAGCCGAAGCAGAAGTGAAGAACTTTGGAATAGAAATTGTTGATGTAAGAATTAAACGAGCTGATTTACCTGAAGCAAATAGCCAGGCAATATTTGGTAGAATGCAAACTGAACGTGAGCGTGAAGCCAGAGAGTTCAGAGCAAAAGGTGCTGAGATGGCACAAAAAATTCGTTCAACTGCTGATAAGGAAGTTACGATTATAAAGTCACAGGCAGAGAAAGAAGCCAACATAATTCGTGGTGAAGGTGATGGAATGGCTAATAAAGTTTTTGCGGATGCATTTGGAAAAGACCCTGAATTTTTTGCTTTCTACAGAGCAATGCAAGCTTACGCTGAAGGCTTGAAAAGTTCTGATACTACTATGATCTTATCTCCTGAAAGTGAATTCTTTCAATATTTCGGAACTTACTCTGAGTAAAAATATCTCACTTTCCTAAAATGATGCAATTTATATTAGGTTCTCTTGGATTACTTTTAATTATAGAGGGCCTTCTTTACGCCTTATTTCCAAATAGAATGAAGAATATGATTAGATCTATGTTAGAGATGAACAATGACACCCTAAAATGGGGAGGTCTGGCATCAGCAGTATTAGGATTTCTAATGTTATGGACTGCAGTCAGATGAAATTAGATTTCAAAATTATAACAGTCATCTTTTTTTTGTTTATTTGTTCTACGTTTCAATCTTTAAGCTTTAATGGACCTGATACCTTCTCTGATTTGGCTGAGCGAGTTTCACCCTCAGTTGTTAACATTTCAACGACAGGTATAATTGAAAATACAGGGCCTCAAGTTCCATCGATTGAAGATTTCTTTAATTTCCCGTTTAATATGCCTAGCCCAGAACCATCAGAAAGAGAGTTTAGTTCATTAGGTTCAGGCTTTGTAATTTCTGCAGACGGCTTTATTGTTACAAATAATCATGTTGTAGAAAACGCTTCAGACATACAAGTTACTTTTACAGATGGATTAAAATTAGAAGCCGAATTGATTGCTTCTGATGCTGAGACTGATTTAGCACTTTTGAAAGTTGACGCAAATAACCTTCCGTTTTTAGAGTTTGGTGACTCAGACACGGCAAAGGTAGGTAATTGGGTAATGGCAATCGGTAATCCACATGGACTAGGAGGTACAGTTACAGCAGGTATCGTTTCTGCAAGAGGTAGGATGCTTGGGGGAAGATATGACGACTTCATACAAACTGATGCATCAATAAATAGAGGCAATTCAGGAGGACCATTATTTGATTTAGATGGAAAAGTGATTGGAGTGAATTCAATGATCATTTCTCCAAGCGGTGGATCTATTGGAATTGGTTTTGCTATTCCATCAAATCTTGCAAATAACATTATTCAGCAACTGCAAGAAACAGGAGAAATTGAAAGAGCCTGGTTAGGCGTAAGAATTCAAGAAGTAACTGATGAAATTGCTGAGAGTTTGGGTCTTGGTAAAACTTATGGTGCCTTAGTTCAGGGTTTAACTACAGATAGCCCGGCACTTAAAGGTGGAGTTAATGAGGGTGACATCATTATTGAATTCAATGGCAAAGAAGTTGAATCTGTTCAAACGCTTCCAAAACTTGTGGCCGAGGCTGATATTGGTCAATCTACAAAGGTAGTTGTCTGGCGGGATGAAAAAGAAGTTCAGTTATTTGTAAATTTAGGCAAACAACCGTCTCTTGAGGAACTTGCCTCAATTGAAAATAATGGATCAGCTGTTTTAATAAAAGAACTAGGAATAAAAGTCAGAACCTTGACAGATGAAGACAAGTCCAGATTGGATTTAGCTAAAACTTTACAGGGAGTAATTATATCTGAAATCAATAATGACTCTTTCCTAATACGACAAAATATTAAGAAAGATGAC
This sequence comes from uncultured Pelagibacteraceae bacterium, assembly GCA_902524285.1. GTDB lineage: Bacteria > Pseudomonadota > Alphaproteobacteria > Pelagibacterales > AG-422-B15 > CACNXQ01. The sequence continues at coordinate 68,702 of CABZCR010000004.1, forward strand.
ATTATTATTGAAATACAAAATAAATCAGTGAAAGCATCTGGGGAAGTATTACAAATAATTGATGAGGTTGTTTCTCAGGGAAAAGAAAATGTTTTAATTGTATTTTATTCTGGCCCTAACTCTAAAAAATATATAGGCGCTAGGTTGTCTCTCGACTAAATAAAATGGAAAAAAGGGACATACTGGTTATCTTTGGTCCCACAGCAAGTGGAAAGTCAAAGCTTGCAACTCAAATTGCTTCTAAACATAAATCAGCAATAATTAATTTTGATAGTCTACAGGTATATAAAGATCTAAAGATACTAACTGATAGACCAGACGATGAGATATGTAAAAAATTTGACCATCGTCTTTATGGTATGCTTAAAGGCAATGAAAGTTGCTCAGCAGCTATTTGGCTAGAAAAAGCTGAACATGAAATTAATAATTGTTTCGATAATAAGTTGCTTCCAATTGTTGTAGGTGGAACAGGTTTGTATTTAAAGGCCTTGATGGATGGACTTTCAGAAATTCCCTCTATAAAAAAAAATATAGAAGAACAAACAAAGCTGGATTTAGAAACCAATGGTCTTGATCATTTATACAAAAAAATCTTAATTAAATACCCTGGCACAAAAATTAATTCAAATGATAAGCAAAGAATAATGCGTAGTTATTCATTACTGCTTCAGACTGGAAAAGTTTTAGAAGAATGGCAATTAAATCCAAACAAAAAAATTGATAATGTAAATTATAGATTGATCCTAACTGGCAATTCACGTGAGAGGCTATATGAGTCAGCTGAGCAAAGAGTTGATAATATGTTTAGCGATGGTGCTGTTACTGAGGTTCAATCTTTAATTGAAAAAAATTATAGTGCTGAATTATCAATTATGAAGGCAATTGGAGTTCGTGAAATAGCCAACTTTATTGAAGGAAAAGTTAGTTTAGATGAGGCCAAAAACATAATGAAGAAAAACACTAGAAACTATATTAAAAGACAAGATACATGGATAAAAAGTAATAATATTACTCAAAATGTTGATATAAAGAAATATTTATAATATATATATAAAATATTCTTTTCATATATTTAAAATATTTGACTTATTAAGTAAATATCCATAAAACGTCATTTCTTATTAGGGGTATGATTTATGGTTAATATGCAAATGACTGGCGCACAAATGGTTCTGAAAGCCTTGGTAGATCAACAAGTTGATACAATATTTGGCTATCCTGGTGGCGCAGTTTTGCCAATATATGATGAATTAGCAAAAACTAAGGATTCAAACCATCAAATACGCCATTTTTTAGTAAGGCATGAACAAGGCGCATCCCATGCTGCTGAAGGGTATGCAAGGTCAAGTGGCAAAGTTGGAGTAATGTTAGTTACTTCTGGTCCTGGAGTTACTAACGCAGTGACCGGATTAACTGATGCTATGATGGATTCAATTCCTCTTGTTTGTATCAGTGGACAAGTTCCTACGCACTTAATAGGAACAGATGCATTTCAGGAGTGTGATGCGGTTGGAATTACTCGTCCGTGCACAAAGCATAATTGGCTAGTTAAGGATATAAGTGATCTATCTCGAATTTTACACGAAGCTTTTTATGTAGCTTCAAGCGGCAGACCTGGACCTGTTCTCGTAGATATACCCAAAGATATTCAATTCCAAACTGGAACATATATTGGGCCTGATACAGTTAAACATAAGTCCTATAGACCAAAATTAAAAGCTAACATTGATAATATTGATGATGCTCTAAAGTTAATCGCAGAAGCTGAAAGGCCAATCTTTTATACTGGAGGGGGAGTGATCAATTCAGGAAATGCAGCCGTTCAACTACTAAGAGAGTTTGTTCGTCTTACTGGTTTTCCAATCACATCCACCCTTCAAGGACTTGGTGCGTTTCCAGGTGATGATACTCAGTTTATAGGAATGCTTGGCATGCACGGTACATATGAAGCTAACATGGCGATGAATAAATGTGACCTCATGATAAACATTGGCGCACGTTTTGATGATAGAATTACTGGAAAAATTGACGAATTTTCTCCAAATTCAAAAAAAATCCATATCGATATTGATCCATCATCAATTAATAAGGTTGTCGATGTAGATGTCGCTTTGGTTGGTGATGTTGCACATGTGCTTGAAGATGCCATTAAGCTATGGAAATCAAAAGTTTATAAAGTTAATAAATCTCAGATTAAAGACTGGTGGAAACAAATAGATAAATGGAAAGAAGTAGACTCATTAGGGTTTAATGAAGATAAAAAAACGATTAAGCCTCAGTATGCAATACAAAGATTGTATGAGCTTACTAAAGAAAAAGATGTCTTTGTAACCACTGAGGTTGGTCAGCATCAAATGTGGGCTGCGCAATATTACAAATTTAATAGACCTAATAGATGGATTACATCTGGAGGTTTAGGCACTATGGGCTTTGGCTTACCTGCTGCGATAGGTGCTCAAGTTGCTCATCCAGATAAACTCGTAATTGATATTGCAGGAGAAGCTTCAATATTGATGTGTATACAAGAAATGTCGACAGCTATTCAACACAAACTGCCTGTAAAGATTTTCATTATTAATAATCAATACATGGGAATGGTAAGACAGTGGCAAGAACTTCTTCACGACAAAAGATACTCTCACAGTTATACAGATGCATTACCTGATTTTGTGAAGCTTGCTGAAGCTTACGGTGCTAAGGGTATAAGAGCCCAAAGTCCAAGTGAACTTGACAAGGCAATAAATGAAATGATTGATTATGATGGCCCTGTAATATTTGACTGCGTAGTTGATGAAAACGAAAATGTTTTTCCAATGATACCATCTGGTAAGGCTCACAATGAAATGCTGCTTGGTGATGAAACAGAAAAAGAAGAGATCTCAGATGAAGGAAAAGTATTAGTATAATGAGTGAATTAATTTCAAAACATACAGTATCAGTTCTTGTTGATAATGAGCCAGGTGTTCTTGCGCGAGTAATAGGTTTAATTTCAGGAAGAGGTTACAATATTGATAGTCTTACAGTTGCTGAAGTAGATGCAGAAAAACATATCTCTAGGATTACAATTGTAGCGCCAGGTACAGAAGAAACAGTAAATAAAATGATCAGTCAATTACAGAGAATTGTACCTGTAAAAAGAGCAGTAAATGTCACATTTGAGAAACAGGGTATTGAAAGGGAGATGGCCTTAGTCAAAATTGTTTCAACCGGAGAAAAAAGAGTAGAGTCAATGCGGTTATCTGATGTATTTAGAGCCAAAGTTATAGACACAACGCACGATTCTTTCGTCTTTGAATTGAATGGTTCTCCAAGAAAAATTGATGCTTTTATCGATTTAATGAAGCCATTAGGTCTCTCTGAGGTATCAAGAACTGGTGTAGTTGCTATTGCACGCGGAACGGAAAAGATGTAAGGAAAAAGAATGAAAGTATATTACGAAAAAGATGCTGACCTAGATTTAATAAAAACCAAAAAAATTGCTGTATTTGGTTATGGTAGTCAAGGTCATGCTCATGCATTAAATTTAAAAGACTCGGGTGCCAGCGATGTTGTAGTGGCCTTGAGAGAGGGTTCTTCGAGTGCAAAAAAAGCTGAAGCTGAAGGTTTGAGTGTAATGTCCATGTCTGATGCCGCTGAATGGGCTGATATAATGATGATGTTAATTCCTGATGAACTTCAGGCAGATGTTTGGAAAAACCACATTGAACAAAGAGCTAAAGAAGGTTCAGCACTTGCGTTTGCACATGGTTTAAATGTTCACTTTGACCTTATTAATGCAAGACCAGACATGGATGTATTCATGGTTGCACCAAAAGGACCTGGCCATACTGTTAGGTCAGAATTTAAAAAAGGAGGCGGTGTACCTTGTCTAGTCGCAGTAGATAGCGACAAAACGGGAAAGGCACTTGATATTGCATTGTCATATGCATCAGCTATTGGCGGCGGCAAAGCTGGAATTATTGAAACAACATTTAAAGACGAATGTGAAACAGATTTGTTTGGTGAACAAACTGTTCTATGTGGCGGTGTCGTTGAATTGATTAGAAATGGATTTGAAACTTTAGTAGAGGCAGGTTACCCACCTGAAATGGCATACTTTGAATGTTTACACGAAGTAAAGCTTATCGTTGATCTAATTTACGAGGGTGGAATTGCGAATATGAACTACTCAATATCCAACACTGCTGAATATGGTGAGTATGTATCTGGTCCAAAGATAGTTGATGGAGAAACAAAATCAAAAATGAAAAAGGTTTTAGAAAAAATCCAGTCTGGAGAATTTACGAGAGAGTGGATAGAAGAATATAAGAGTGGTGCAAAAAATTTTGAAGCAATGAGAAGTAAAATTGATAATCACCAAATTGAAAAGGTCGGCAAAGATTTACGAGCTATGATGCCCTGGATTTCAAAAAATAAATTGGTTGATAAAGAAAAAAACTAGTTCAGCAATACTTCAGTTCTGCAATTTCAATGATTTATGGCAGAAAATTAGGTTTTTTTACTAATACGTTGAAAAATAACGAATTTTCATATAATTATCGAAATATCTCAAACAAGTAGAAAGTGCGATAAAACAGAGTGGTAAAATTGAATAAAAATTTTGAAAATCAATTAACTGTGAATAGCACTTCTCAATCTCTATTGCTGTTAGATCTGCTTAGCAGCCCCTGGGTAATATAACATTACTGCAGGGGGTACTTAATTTTAACACAATTTAATTTTATTGAGAGGATGAGAGATGAACAAAGAAAATAATTACATAAAGATTTTTGATACCACATTGAGAGATGGAGAGCAGTCCCCTGGGGCCTCGATGAATATTGAAGAAAAACTAAAAATAGCAGAAGCTTTAGAAGATTTGAATGTTGATATTATAGAAGCTGGTTTTCCTGCCGCATCAAAAGGAGACTATGAAGCAGTTTCTGAAATATCAAAAAAGATTAAAAATTCATCAATATGCGCTTTGAGCAGAGCTTCAAAAAATGATATTCAAACAGCTGCGGATGCTCTCAAAAATGCAGCAGCTCCAAGAATACATACATTTATCTCAACAAGTGAACTTCACATGAAACATAAGTTACAATTGAATTCCGATGAGGTTTACCAGAAGGTAATTGATAGTGTATCTTTTGCACGGAGTCTATGTGATGACGTCGAGTGGTCTTGTGAAGATGGAACTAGGACAGATTTAGACTTTATGTGTAAAACCGTCGAAGCTGCGATTAAGAACGGCGCGTCTACAATAAATATTCCAGATACTGTCGGATACTCAATTCCTGATGAATTTACAAATATTATAAATTATTTAATGAACAATGTGCCTAATATTGATAAGGTTACTATTTCAACACATTGTCATAATGATCTTGGATTAGCGGTAGCAAACTCTCTTGCAGGGGTGAGAGCTGGTGCAAGGCAAATTGAGTGCACAATTAATGGTTTGGGTGAAAGAGCTGGGAACGCTGCAATGGAAGAAGTTGTCATGGCGATAAGAACTAGAAATGACATGATGCCTTTTCAAACTAGTATTCAGACTGAAAAATTAACAAAAACCTCTAAGCTTGTATCGGCAGTTACAGGTTTTCCAGTACAATTTAATAAAGCAATCGTTGGAAAAAATGCTTTTGCACACGAAGCAGGTATTCATCAGGACGGGATGTTAAAAAATAATAAAACGTATGAGATTATGACCCCAGAAAGTGTTGGAGTTTCAGAGTCAAATCTTGTAATGGGCAAGCACTCTGGCAGACATGCATTCAAACAAAAGATAATTGAACTTGGGTATTCAATTAATGACAATGTAATTGAGGAGGCTTTTGAAAATTTTAAAAACTTAGCAGATAAAAAGAAAAATATATATGATGAAGATATTATCGCTATTATTGATGACCAGGTAATCAGAGTTAATGACTCTATTTTACTTCAAGATTTGCAGGTAGTTGCTGGAACAAAAGGTCCTCAAAAAGCAGAGATCAGTCTTTTAATTGATGATGAGCCAAAGACAGTAACTTCTACGGGAGACGGACCTGTTGATGCAATCTTTAATGGTTTAAGTCAACTTGTTCCTCATAAAGGAAAATTATTACTTTACCAAGTTCATGCTGTTACGGAAGGAACGGATGCACAAGCTGAAGTTTCTGTAAGATTGGCAGAAGATGGTAAAACTGTTGTTGGACTTGGTGCACATACAGATACTCTTGTTGCATCTGCCAAAGCATATATAAACGCTCTAAACAAATTAATAATTAAAAGAGAAAAGTCTGCTCCAGCCAGTATGTCAGGTGTCACGGGAGTTTGATAAGGAAAGGATAAAATGTTTAATAATCTAATCGGAATATGGTCTTCGGATATGGCAATCGATTTAGGAACCGCAAATACTCTTGTTTATGTAAAAAATAGAGGGGTTGTTCTTAATGAGCCATCAGTAGTAGCTGTATTAAATCAAGGTGGTAAAAGTAAAGTTATTGCTGTAGGTGAGGAAGCAAAAAGTATGCTTGGTAAAACACCGGGACATATACAGGCAATTAGACCTATGAAAGACGGAGTAATTGCTGATTTTGTTGTTACTGAAGAAATGATAAAGCATTTTATTCGCAAAGTTCACAACAGAAAAACATTTGCAAATCCAAGAATTATAATTTGTGTTCCAACTGGCTCAACTCCTGTTGAAAGAAGGGCTATTCATGATTCGGCTTTAGCTGCAGGAGCAAGAAAAGTTTCGTTGATAGAAGAGCCAATGGCCGCTGCAATTGGCGCTGGATTACCTGTGAGTGAGCCACGAGGTTCAATGATTGTAGATATTGGTGGCGGTACATCTGAAATAGCCGTTATCTCTCTAGGAGGCATAGTTTATTCTCGTTCAGTAAGAATTGGTGGAGATGCAATGGATATTGCATTAATTAATTATATGCGAAAAAGATATAATCTTTTAATTGGTGAGGCTTCTGCAGAAATGATAAAAAAAGAAGTTGGCATCGCGATACCTCCAAAAACAGGTGACGGAAAAACAATTGATATAAAAGGTAGAGACTTAGCTTCCGGAGTTCCTAAGGAGATAGAGCTAACACAAGCACAAGTTGCGGAAGCACTATCTGAGCCAATTCAAACTATCATCGAGGGTGTGAAATCTGCACTGGAGGATACACCACCTGAACTGGCTGCAGATCTTGTTGATATGGGTGTAGTTTTAACTGGAGGTGGAGCACTATTAGAGTCTATGGATGAAGCAATTAGAGAAGCAACAGGGCTTCCTGTTACAATTGCAGATGAAGCATTGTCATGTGTTGCTTTAGGAAGCGGTAAAGCACTTGAATCTGAAAGTTCTTTTGAACCTATTCTATCTTCTGCCTATTAATTAAAGTCTGACAGTGAGGACATCACGTAATTTTTACTCAAGATATGTTAACAAGAATAGCTATATGTCTATTCTTATTCCTCTAGGATTAATCATATTTTCCATTATTTTTTATTTTGGACGATTTGACAATAGCAATCTCTCAAATGAACTTAGAGCTAAAAGTATAAGTACTGTTTACTCAATTACTTCAATTGTTTCCAGTCCTATTAGTTTAATCAAAAATGGACTTGAAAGTATTCTCGAGATTCAAAATATTTATGAAGAAAATCAAAGGTTCAAAGAAATGCAATTACTTGATTCCGCTAGTTTTCAAGAGATGGTATCTATGAAATTAAAAATAGCTCAATATGAAAGTCTATTAAACGCATCTAATGATATTGAATATGATTTTAGAACTTCAAGGATAGTTGGTGATTTTTCTTATAATTTTAACAGCACCTTAATTGTTAATTCAGGAAAAGAAGAAAATATTAAATTGGATATGCCAGTTTCAGGATCTAATGGAATAATTGGAAGAATATCTCATGTTGGCGAGAGACTCTCGCGCGTACTTTTAATAAACAACATTAACAGTAGAATTCCAGTGATAATCTCTGAAGATGGTTATCATGGTATGCTAATAGGTCAAGGTCGAGAAAACCCAACTATAGAATATGTAGAACATATTGAAAAAATTAGCATTGGAGACTTAGTCACAACATCAGGAAAAGGTGGAATTTTTCCTCCATTTCAATTGATTGGTCAAGTAGTTGGAAAAAAATCAAATGAAATCGAAATTAGTATATTTGAAAATATAGCAACTTTATCGCATGTGAAATTATTGAATTATAAACTAATAAAAGAAAACTAAAAAATGACTCTAAGTTTCAAAGGCTATTTGCTATTAAATGGATTTCTTCTTTTTTTTATTTCATTTAACAATGTTTTTAATTTTAATCTAATCGATTTAACTTTAATACTGTCCATTTTATTGTATTCAATAAAATGGAACGAAAGCGAATGGTTAGTTCCTCTTCTTATTTTTGCTTGGGGTATTTTTCAAGATATTTTGCTTGGAATGAATTTAGGATATTCCGGAAGTATTTTTTTATGCTTCTATGTTTTAAGTCAAATTACCTCAATTAATGGTTTATTCGAACAACAAAAAATAAAATTTATAATATTTATTATAGCATTATTAATATTATTTATTTTTAAAAACTTATTTATCTATTTTAATTACCAGCTCAATTACTTATCTGTTGGTGAATTGTCAGCTTTCTTAATAATGGTTTTATTATACCCGCCATTAAACTTAATAATTATATATAGTCAGAAAAAATATGAAGAAATCAGGTAAATTTATTTTCCAAAAATATGATACTGAAAATTTAATCAATAGAAGAGCAGCGCTTGTAACAATTGCTAAAGCTGGTGTATTCTCGGTGCTTGTTGGAAGACTAGCTTATTTACAAATCGCTGAGAATACTAATTATAAAAAATTATCTGATAAAAATAGAATAACACACAGATTTCTCGAACCAGAAAGAGGCATTATTTTTGATTTGCAGGGGCGACCAATGGCTATCAATAAACAAAAATATGAAATTATAATAATAAAAGAAGAAACCCGAGACGTAGAAAAATCATTAGTTAGTTTGAAGTCACTTTTACCTCACGCAAGTATTGATATAGAAAAAATATTAAAGGAAGTAAATTCACGAAAAAAATTTATTCCTGTTGGAATTATCGATGACTTGACATGGGAGGATTTTTCTAAAATAAATGTAAATATTCATAAATTAGAGGGAATTTACCCTCAGATTGGCTTCAAGAGATATTATACTCAAGGAGAATCGCACTCTCATTTAATTGGGTATGTTTCTCCAATAAGTAAAAATGAAGAAGAGTCAAACCCATTATCTAAACTAAGTACAGCAAAAGCAGGCAAGATAGGTGTAGAAAAAGCTAAAGATGCAATTTTAAGAGGTAAACTAGGCAATAAGAATATTGAAGTTAATGCCAGTGGACGAGAAATTAGAGAACTCGATCGAGTAAATAGTGTACAAGGAAACTACATACAGCTTACAATTGACTCAGAATTGCAAAAATTTTGTTATGAAAGACTAAAAGGGCTTAGCGGAAGCGTCTCTGTTATTAATGTTAAAAATGGCGAGTTTTATGCATTGGCATCCTCACCATCCTATGATCCAAATATATTTAGTAAATCTATTTCAAATGAAACTTGGAAAAATCTCTTATCAGATAAATATAAACCACTGATTAATAAATCTATATCTAATCAATATCCTCCTGGATCAACTATAAAACCATTTGTTGCACTTGCAGCCTTAGAGTCAGGAGTTTCTCATAAAGAAACTTTTTTTTGTGATGGGAAACACCTAATAGAAGATACTAGTTTAGAATCAGGATACAAAACATTTCATTGCTGGAAGAAGGAAGGACACGGAAATGTAGATATGACAAAGGCTATAAAGGTATCTTGTGATGTTTATTTTTATCAAATTGCAAGAAGAATAGGAATTAATAAAATCGCTGAGGTTTGTAAAAGATATGGGTTGGGAGAAAAAGTTTTCAAATCTCTTTATGAAGAAAAAAGTGGAGTGGTTCCAAACAAACAGTGGAAATTAGAAAATCTTGGTAGTAGATGGATGGTAGGAGACACATTATCTGCTGGTATAGGTCAAGGATATTTTTTAACAACTTCAGCGCAGCTGTCTCTTGCGTTAGCTCAATTAATTAACGATGGAATGAGGCTTAGCCCAAAATTGATATATGACAATGAAACCGTAAATATCTATAATGAGCGAATTATTGCAGATCCCGGATATCTAAAAATTATTAAAAATGCATTAGACGAAGCTACTAATGCTCCTGGAGGGACTTCCTATAGATCAAGAATTCTCGGTAAGTATAAAATGGCGGGTAAAACTGGCACATCTCAAGTAAGAGCAATATCAATTAAAGAAAGAGAAGAAGGTTTAATAAAAAATAAAGATTTGCCATGGGAAAAAAGAGATCATGGTCTTTTTATCGGATACGGTCCAACTATAGATCCTAAGTATGCAGTTTCTGTAATTATTGAACATGGAGGCAGTGGATCTGGATCTGCAGCTCCAATTGCATCAGATATATTCAAATATTTATTTGAAAAAAAACTCAATTTAAAAAGAAACGAAATTTTTAATGTTTAATCAAAATAACTTTTATAGTTCAGCCTTGGCCAAACTACAAAGTATAAATTATCCTCTACTGGGTTTAATAATTGCATTATTTTTTGTGGGTTTGGCAGCATTGTATAGTATTTCAAATGGAGACTTTAACTCGTGGCCATTGAAGCACTCTCAAAGATTTATACTTGGATTAATCATCTTTTTTATAGTCATATTCTTTGATTTAAGGTTAATATTTGGTTATGCATATGTAATTTTTTTCCTGAGCATTATATCTTTAGTCATCATTCCTTTTTTTGGAATTGAAAGTAACGGTGCTACTCGATGGATTAATATAGCTGGTATAAGCTTACAACCTTCTGAATTTGTTAAATATACTTTAATCTTAGCTTTAGCTAAGTATTTTCATTCAATAAATAACGATAGTAGCTTTATTAAGACTCTGATTATTCCCCTGATCATTACTATAGTTCCAGTAATGTTAGTAATTATACAGCCGGATTTAGGTACAGCTCTCATAATTCTACTTGGCGGAATAAGTCTTTTTTGGATATCAGGTTTAAATTATAAATATTTTATAGTAGGCGTATTTTCAATTTTATGTTCTTTACCAGTTTTGTGGCAATATCTTAAAGATTATCAAAAAGACAGAGTGCTCACTTTTTTCAATCCTGAACGTGATCCTCTTGGAAATGGATATCACATAATGCAATCAAAAATTGCTCTTGGCTCTGGTGGTATTTTTGGGAAAGGTTACATGGAAGGTACTCAGAGCCATCTAAATTTTCTTCCTGAAATGCAAACAGATTTTATATTTACAATGTTAGGTGAGGAATTTGGTTTCATAGGAACATTACTTTTATTATTAATATATGCAGCCTTAATTATGATTTCTATTCGTCTTGCACTTAAAAGTCGCAGCTTATTTAGTAAGTATTTGTCTTTAGGAGTATGTAATGTATTTTTCATTTACGTTTTTGTAAATATTGGAATGGTCACAGGCTTGCTTCCAGTAGTAGGAGTTCCACTTCCATTTATATCCTATGGAGGAAGTTCGATGTTAGCAGTTATGTTTGGGTTCGGACTTTTAATGAATTGTTATATCAATCGAAATATCATAATTGAGAAAACAAATTATTAAAAATTATTGTTTCGTAAAGTAATCCTCCTGACTGCTCTCACGATAAACATCAGTTGTTGCGCAGTGTAAAGCGCCACCAAATGGATAGGCATCCCTGAAAGGGACCGGAACAATTTCGAAATTTAACTTATCTAGTTGATCCATCTGGTGAACTTCAGTTTCTTCAACGCAAACTGTTTTTGGATCTAGCATAAGGACGTTCATGCTTAGCCATACGCTTGAATAGCATAATGGAGGAGGAGAATTGTGAGCGGGCCTAGCGGCATCGACTATTTCCCAGTCATTATCATGAAAAATTTTTCTTTGTTCATCAGGTAGTCTTCTTTCAGGATTATTTAATATCAATCCTGGCCTCAATGGCGTAAATGTAGCGTCAATATGTGTAGGAAAAGGATCAGTTGGGAAATTAAGTACATGAATACGTTGGTCTGGAAAGTGTCTTTTAATCCAATCAATGCCTTTTAAGTTCGTTGTGAACCCGTGTTGAATAAATAAATCTTTGCCCATTCTTAACACATCGGCTGCATCAAATAGTGGTTCTTCTTCAGTGGTAACGAACTTTTTATCGGCAACCCATTCGTATCTTTGTTCTATTGTTATTTCATCTGCAAGATAATTATCCCTGTATGATTTATTCGTTAACCTTGGTTTTGGAGCAGTTTCCCATTTCATTTCTGGGTCTTGGTCAAAAAAACTTTGTAATAGTGGTCGATAACATAAATATTCAAACCATCTTGAACGAAAGGACATCGTAGCTTCAAGCATCTCACTGCCTAAAGTGAGTATAACATCTCGAGGAGGCATACAGCCAAACATTGTTTCTATACTCCAATCTGGGGTACCAATTTTCTGATTGAAATCTAGTGGAGATGGACGATCTACTTTTATTCCTCTTTTTTCTAAAATATCAGAGAAATTATCAAGTAAATAATTTGCTCTATCAATTGTATGTTGTGGCCTTGGTCCAAATTGACCTTTCATGTCAGAGTCTTCAGGAATTTTCGGAGCCATTGCAGGTTCAACTGGAGCAATGCAACAATTATCTGCTCTTCCAACAATTATATGTTTTAGAGGATCCCACTCATTCCATGAATTTACTATTTTCACCACTTCAAATCTTCTAAATCAAATTAAATAATGGCTTGAATTCAAACTAAATTGAAAGTAAGAGTCAAGCGATTTCATTATCTAGGAGTTATTTTGACTAGTAATATTAATCAATATGATGTTGCAATTGTGGGTTTCGGACTAATTGGACAAATCTGTGCAAAAGTATGTAGCCAATACAATCTTAGTACACTAGTCATTGAGTCAAAATCGGACACTGAATTTTCCTCAAAAGCTGTATCATTCGATGATGAAAGTTTACGTTTACTGGAAAATGTTGGTTTATACGAAGCCCTAAAAGAATTCTTAAATCAACCAGATTTTACTGACATTGTGCTAACTAATGGAAAAGTGATCCAACGTAATCCAGTATTACATACTGATAATAACTTTCCTTCCGTTTGTACTTTTTTTCAGCCAGAGATTGAAAAAATAATAAGAGAAAAATGTAAGGCTGATGAAAATATAGATTTACTATTTGATAACGAACTTATTAACTTTAGTTTAAATGATAATAAAGTGGGACTTGATACAAAAAGTGGTAACAAATTAAAACATTTTGATGCCCTTTACCTAATCGCATGCGATGGTGCAAATTCTTTTGTAAGAAATAAATTAGACATTGAGTTCGTTGATCAAAGATACTCAAAAAATTGGCTTCTTGTCGATATATTGCTTAAGAATGAAAATAGTTTAGAAAATGTTTTCAGGCAAATTTGCGACGATAAAAGACCTACATCTTATATTTCTCTTTCAAATAGAAGACATAGGTTTGAATTTCAATTACTAACAGGTGAACAACACCATAAAATTATTCAAAAAAATAATATCCAAAACTTAATTTCAAAATGGATAGAGCCTAATCAGTACGAGATTGAAAATATATTTATTCAAAATTTTAGAGGATCTTTTGCTAATACTTTTCAGAAAAAAAATGTCTTTTTAATAGGTGATACCGCCTATCAAATGCCACCCTATGCAAGTCAAGGTCTGAATACAGGAATTAGAGATATATTAAATCTAATATGGAAAATTAATTTGGTTGTTAATTTTAATTGCAACAAAAATCTTCTACTTTCTTATAATTTAGAGAGAGCTCAACCAATAAAGCAAACAATAAAATCATCTATTGCGCTTGGACAATTGATTGACTCACTATCTATGGCATTTCAGAAAAATATGCCATTAGAGGAGGCAATCGCCCCAGAGGCAAGAGACCAAGCATTTGGGAGAAATAACAATATTGAAGAAAAGGAATCAAAAAAAGGTATTTTTAGTCATTCACAGAGTGAAATGATAATTAATAGAAGACTTTTTAATAGAGAGATTACTGATAAACAAGGTATTGCTTGCTTAGATAAAATGGTTGGAAACTGTTTTGCAATATTTTCGACAAAAGATGTAAGAAATGAGTTCGCTGAGGATGTATATCAAAAATTAATTAACCTAAATTTTAAATTTATTTTTGACTATTCTAACTTTAATATCGGACCCGAGTTATCCGATTATTTAGAAACAGGGGAAATAATTATTAGACCAGATAAAAAGATCTATGGACTTGCATCAAAAGGGTTAAATATAAATAAACTTGTATCTGAGCTATTAATGCAAATTGAATAGAATCAACCCCGTGCAGATGTACAAAATAATGTTGTATAAATGTGACATTTTTAAAAATATTATCAAAAATCAAATAAATTCAATTACTTAAATTATAAAAGAATCTTGTTTTACCACATTTTGAATATAGTGTTCATTTATGTACTAAATATAGTACTGCTATCTAAATAAACATAACGAGGGGGAAAGTTATGATTAGAAACGCACAGAACGCGATAAAGGCTCTAACCAGTCTTGGTCTTTCACTGCTAGCTTTGGGTATTGTTATTGGCCTGCTAAGCGGAGGAAGCATCCCATTTGTTGGCAATATAGCTAGCAACATCGTATCTCTTGTGAACCAGTTAGGAAATGCCGGAGTTGTTGGATTAATTGCTGTTGGTGTTATTCTCTGGTTATTCAGAGATTAAACATATTATCACTTCCCATGTTTGCGCATGGGAGGTGATAAAAAATTAGCATATGATCTCAAGAATTAAGCAAATACTAAGAGAAATCATTGATTTTGGCTTATTGTTTATTGCAATAGCTATAATTTTGGAAGTGCTCTTTGGACCATCATCACCTTTTTTAGGAAAAAATATTACTCAGAACTTAGTAGGTTTAATTAACCAACTAGGAAGTGAGGGTGTTGTAGGTATAATTTCTGTAGCAATTATTATATATCTTTGGAATAGACTTCAAAAATAATAAGTAAAACTAACATTTTTCTTGCTCATTTAGTAATTTTAATAGACCCTATCTCTCTGTTTATTTCAAATTGGAGGAAATTTAGTGAAAAATTTAAAATTATTAATAATTGGATTGGTTATAAGCGCTATATCTTCAATGGCATTAGCGGACGGTCATTGGTCAAAAATTAGAATTGGGACGGAAGGCGCATACGAACCATGGAACTTTACAGATGCATCAGGAAATCTTGTTGGCGCTGAATTAGATCTTGCAAGAGATCTATGTAAAAGAATGAACGCTGAATGTGAGTTCGTTCAACAGGACTGGGATGGAATTATTCCTGCACTAGTTAATGGTAAATACGATGTAATCATGGCAGGTATGTCAGTAACTGAAGAAAGAAAAAAAACAATTAGTTTTTCTAAAGCTTACATGACAGAACCAGCTAGATTTTTCACACTTAATAGTTCACCATTAAGCACTTTTACTTCAGCAAAAAACTTAAATCTTGATGATGATAGTAGTGCTACTTCTGGTACTATAAGTGCGTTAAACAATGCAATGAAAGGTATGAATATTGGAGTAACTGTTGCGACAATCCATGAGGATTTTGCAAATAAATACTTAGATTCAAACTTAAAGGTTTATCCAACACAAGACGAGATGAA